>JAZQJE010000029.1:0-3841 GCA_045541495.1 Acutalibacteraceae bacterium
GGACTGAACAAAAAAAAATTAATCTATTCTCACCCATTTATTATTTTTTCTATACCATACCCACAAACCACCTTTATCAAACACCTCAACACAAACCCTTTCCCAACAACTTCCCCAAAACTTCCAATTCTCCTTAAAACACTCCTTACTACAAACAAAACTACCTTCCAATCCAAATTTACTCCTATACTTAACCTTAACCATAATAAACAACTCCTTTCACATCTGAAAGGCACCCGCGCCCCGCAAGTGTCAAGGGTTTAAGTGGAACGCAGTGGAACGTCCCTTGACACGCCAGCGGGTTAGGCGCGGGTATAATGGGAGATGTGAAGGAGGTTTAGCGATAACCTCCCCCAGCTCACTCTCGCAAAAGGTTTTTGTGGTCGCCGCCGCTTTCGGCGGCGATCCACCCAGTGCCCCTCCAGGGAGGGGGCACCCGCGCGGATTCCCGCGCAGTTGGCAGTGGCACACCACGGCTGAACACTGAAAGTTAGTCCGATTAGTTTTTGAGCTCACTCTCGCAAATTTAATGGTTGTGGACAAAATTTAATAGTTGTGGACAGGATTTAATAAGTTCAGCTAGACAAATGCGCGTATTTTTGATATATTTTAGGCACGGTATAAAGTTATACCGCAGGCATTCAGGACAGATAGACCACCGAATAGGAGGTTATCTATCATGAAAAGGTTTTTTGATTCAATTCTGGCGCGTGAGCAGGTCGAACTTAACGACGCTAAGGCTGATCGCGATCGGTTGTTCGGTGTCGCGTGCCGTGCTGGTTCCGGTGCTGACGCTGATACCCAGTGGGCGAAGTACAGGTGCGCTGATTCCCACGTCACGTATTTTGAAGGTGTAATGAGCGGACTGCGCATTGGCAAATTCTGCGCTGAAACGTGCCTGCGCGGGTTCAAGGTTCGCGGCGTCTTCATGGTCGGCAACAACTTCACGGCTGAAGATGTCGACGGTCTGATTGCTGACTTCAACTCTCTCTTGCGTGAGTACCACCTGCACACTGTCTGCCATGTGGAGAATTCTCCGCTTACCGGCAAGCCCATGACTGTTTGGTTCCGCGCTTACTGCCTGAAGTTCATCAATGAATTTCTGGAAGACTGCGGCGAAATTGCCGGCAACTGGGATTTGACGGAAACCGACTGGCGCGTCGAAGTGACAGCTGGTTATTTCGGCGAAGATTCCAAATTGGAAGATCCATTTGAGCCATAAACTATACCCTTAACCATATACCTATAACCCCCTGGCTACGGCTGGGGGGTTTTAGGTTGCCACGGCAACAAAAAACCGCGCAGGGCTGGAAGGGAGCGACCGCGCCGCGCAGTTACAATTAGAATATTTTCCCCGAAAAAAGAAAAAGAGAAAAAAGAAAAAAGCGCGTTCAGCGGACTGCGGCGCAAGGCGTTAGTCAAGGGCGTAGCCGCTTGCGGGCGCGTAGCGACCCTTGACGAACGCTGTAGCGACGCGGTATACCATGCGCGTTTTTTCTTTCTCGTCTATGTAAACACACGTATCGATAATTTAGGAGATTCTGATTTAAGTTTGCTAATGCTTGCGCTGATAACGAATCGGTCATCATCGTAGCAGACCCCGGTTAGCGCGTCCATAACCGTTTTTAGGAGGTTGTCCACGTCGCCGAATAGTTGCTTTGTGGCGTCTATGCCCCTCGCTACGATTACTTCCAATTTGACGGGAGCCTTTAGCGGCACATAATTGGCATGTTTCATTTCGAGGCGTGCCCTTTGGTTGATTGCCAATTTTAGGTCTTTATACCACTTGGGGCTGAACGTCGCGTTTTTAGTGACGCGCGGTCTTGGTGCTGGTCTGCAGTCCACAGGCAAAGAGAACTTTATTTCCCACTTGGTGCTGGTCTGCAGTCCACAGGCAAAGAGAACTTTATTTCCCACATCATTTATCGTCCTTACCAAGTATGTATCCTACTAAGAATGCGAACAACATCATTAGTACGGTCATTATGCGTTGTTATCAAAGTAACGTTCAACAGTGGTAATGTATGCGCCTGTGATGTCGGTGCACTTGTACAGGTTCGACTGGTCGCTATCGTCGGTTACTACGTCATCGCGGAAGTTCGACGGTTGAATCAGCGAGCCAATAGGTATAGTTTCTTGTCCTGCAGGGACTTTATCCGCTTCGGCGTTAGCGTAGCTCGTCATGTACGTTGTGCGGAATGCCGTGAACCGTGTCTTCTGCTCGGTGGAGTCTTGTATCGGTATTGCAACGTCAAAGCTAAGATCGCGAGTTACGATGTCTTCTGCGTCTTCCATGTTCTGCAACGTGAACGTCAACTTGAACTGGTCTCTAGTACGGATTACATCTGCCATTGTTTGTCACCTCCTTAAGTGTTTACAATCTGTCGAGTTTGGATTACATTGACTTCCCGTTCCCACGTCGTTGCTCCGGTAAGCGTGAAGACAGCCTGTCCGAATCCGTAAGCGGCGGCGACAGTGTATCCGGTGTTGTCAATGACGGGGTTATCTGTTTCGGTGATTGTGTCAGCCAGATTAACGCCATTAATGGTGCGGGTCGACCACGGGTAATTGGTGCCCTCTCTCGACCGCAACTGAATGCCATTTTTTACATCGCCGTAAACTTGAATTGCCATGATTCTTTCACCTCCGTTTTTGTAATTATAGCGAATTCTATCTAAAAAAACAACCCGAATTTGGCGTTCGGGCTGGTTTTTTTGCGTCGATATGGATAAATGCGCCTTGCGTTCTTTTGCAATTCTCACATTTATTTTTGGCTGAATTTGCGTATTAGGTCTTTGGTACTAAGACCCATGTAACTAACCTTTTCGGCACGGGGTCTTTCGGGCGCACCTTGGGCTTTGAGAGCAGGGGCTGTTGCGTCGGTACTGATTGCGGTTTCAATCGATACAACTTTACCCCCCTGAAGGGGTAAAGCTGGATCGGTTGCGGCTTTCCCCGCGCACGAAACTAACTGCGATTTTTCGCTTTCCTCGTTTAGTACCGTACTGTTCGATTTTTGGTACTGAAAACGGTACTGCGTCTGAAAATTCGCAAACCAATTCTTTTCTGGCGGTAGTAACGCGATTTTACCCCTCGAAACCCTTATGACGCCCAAATCAGCGAGCTTTTTCAAAGAAGCCGACACCGTGCCTTTGCTGGTGTGCAGTTTTTTGGCGAGTTCATCTTGGCTGGCAAGGGCGGTGTATCCTCCCCCTCCCGATAAGGCTACACCCAGTAAGAACTGGTACACACCACGGGCTTTAAGGTCTACATCGTCACCAGTTGTAAGTCGCTCGAACCAACATAACTGCGCGGCTATGTCAATCAAAGACTAAACCCCCTTAACGTTACTTGCTAAGGGGGGGCTGTTAACCCCCGCTTAACAAGGGGTCTGTCTGTCCGGATATTCAACGCGCCACTTGACGCGGTAATTTCAAGGTATCAAGCTACGGTGCTATTATAGCTGATTTGTTTCTGAACGTCAACCGGTTTTTTTACGCCGCGCCCTGAAGCGCGGCGTCACCCACGACCGACCACTGCAAACGATTAGCTCTTAGTTTTCGATTTCTAAAAGAAACTTCACCTACCAAACTTCAGCCCGCGCCCGACCTTCGGCGCGGGCGCAAACCTCGAAGTTCAGATAACGTGCTCGTAAGCCAACCATGCCAAACTTGTTGCCAAAAATCCTCCCGTGCTCGTCGTTGCAACCTTTGAAGTTGACGATTTACGTCAAGCACTTTACTCTCGCAAACTTCCCTTCGATTTGTACCTGGCGCACGAACGCCCGCGTCCCGTTCGTTCGGCGACAGCCGACGAGCGGCACGAACCCCGCCGACCAAGT
>JAZQJE010000030.1:0-4442 GCA_045541495.1 Acutalibacteraceae bacterium
CTTGTTGTCGTGGTCGAAGAATGCGGAAGCCGCAACAGTACTACCGCGCTTGACGTTTTTGGTCAATCCCCGTCGGACGTCTGCGGCAACAACCAACGCGATCCCCGTTCCACAAACAAAAAAAAAGCACCCGAAGCGAATAGCCAAATCGCCGTTCGACGACTGCGGAAAGAAAGCCCCCTAAGGCAATCGCCGTTCGACAAAAAAAAGCCCCCCCAAAAAACGAGGGGGCCAAAAAAGCAACGGGGATTGTCAATGTTTAGAATACCAGAACAACCACGATTTGAGCCATTGCAGTTCACGGGCGAAATCAACGGCGTCATCAGGAGACAGGGAATCGGAATCAATGGTGGAGTAGACCTCAAGAGCCTGGCGAACGAACTGGAGAGACGGCGCAGAATCGGGACGGGAGCAAGGCGCGGCAAGAGAGAGACGGGGCGCAGGAGCAGGAAGACACAGCATAACAAACACGACCTTTCAGTTAGCAGAGGATTCAGAAGCGGCAAGTTTTTTTCGGTGATACTGACGGGAAGCAAACATAGGTTTGAAATTTTCCCAGCGTTGGTTCCACAATTTCATACGCTCATCGAACTTGCCAATGCAGACGTAGACGGGGGAAATCATGAATTCGGAGCAACCGTCAACGCGCCACTCGTGGACAACGAAGTTATCTTTCAACCACTTGAACGCAGTAGCAACGGCATTGTGACCGAGACCGAGAGCTTGCTCAACCGCACGTTTGGTAGTCTTCATGCCACCTTGATACGTTTGACCGCAAGCGAGATACATGAAGACTTTCAGGACCGACGCGTTGGGAGCTTTAGCAATCAGTTCAAAACCTTTTTGTTGATACATCATACACCAACCACCTTTTGAGCGAGCACCATAGTAAAGCTTGTCGGCAAGGACTTCACCAGTACAAGCGTCCATAATCGTGATATTGGTAATCTTCGACACAGATTTATCACCGTCCTAACGAAACGAAAACAGGAAGAGAGGGAAGGGGGCTACGCCCCCCAAAAGCAGAGGAGACAAACAAGAGAGAAGAGAGGAAAACGAGAGAAAAGAGAAAAAGGAAGGGGGGCTACGCCCCCCCAAAAACAGAGAAAAACAAACGAAGGAGACGAAAAAGAAGAAAAACACGAACAACAACATGTACTCTTAAAAACGTAAAATGTACTCTCACAACTAAACAAGTGTCCTCTACAGAGTACACTTTTTAGGCACAAACGTCAATACTTACCTTATCTATTTTTTTTTATATTATCTGCTCAAAAAGTCGGATTTTGATAGTTGTCAATGACTTGAACGAATGATAAAATCCGACGAGAAACGCAAAAAAGAACGGGAGAGTGAAAATCCATGGCAAAACAGTTTTCGAATCAGTTAAAGGCGTCGGCGAACATTTACCGCCCCGATACGACGGACAAATTTAAAATTGCGGGGGTAAATGGACGCCAGACGAACGCGGACAACTTTTTCACGGCGATGACGGGGATTTTAGGCGTGGTAGGATTGACGACGCAAAAAATGGAACGAGGAATCACGCAGGAAGTCGAGGACGCACCCTAGTCCACCGATTGAGCCGATACAAGCGCAAGTGTCATGGTACGCGGGTTATCAACGCTGTGAACAATACAAATGGTACTACGACAGTGAATATCCCGAAGACCCATGGGACTACGAACAGCTAGCGAGCGAATACCACAATATAACAGTGGCAACGCTGAACGCGGGAATCGGAATCAGTGAATTAGTCTGGAGTTTACCGAATTACACGTGGCAAATAAGCCCGACGGAACCGAGCGCAGACGCGCAATTTAGCCGCAACTATATCGTTGCGTCAGGAACGACGAACATCGACGCGGACAACGAATCGTTAACGCTTAGTTATCGCGGAACAGTACCGAGGCTGAATCGGCAAGTGCCGAGTCAAGAGGCGGTAAGAATCAGCCATTATCGCCAAGGAAACCACACAACGCTATCAGTAGGGTTGGAATTGGAAGGCAGTTACACGACAGGAACGGCAACAGCCGTTTTAGCAATAACGGTAGGAACAATCGCAGACCCGACACCGAATCACAAACCGTATATACCAGCGACAATCGAGTTACGGATAACGGGAATATCGGAGAGCGATTTAGAGGTAATCGAAGGAAATAGCTAAACCGTAAAACAAGCGAAAAAAGAAGAAAGCCGCAAGCGGCGGCTACGCCGCCGATCGCGGCGTTCTTCTTACAAACGGTTTGGCTATTACGAACGAAGGAGTGATTGAAATTGGCGGGAACAATAACGAACACGGTCGGGCTAACGTTCGAGTACCAGGACGGGACAACGCGGAATTACACGTTCACGGGAATGGCGGACGGGACACTGTCAGGATTGAAAACGCGAGTGTTAACAATGAACGGGACAATCGCGGACGAGACAGCGGGGGCCCCCTACAAGGAAACGTTTGTGAGTGACGAGGGGCAACCAGTGAAGCGAATCAGCAAGGCGAAATACACAGTGGCGGAAGAGCAGGTGATTTATCGTGGTTAAAGTGTCGATACAAATCACGTCGTTATCGCAGGACGAAAAGAAAGTGACGGACAAAATCGCATACGTGAATCCGAGTGCAACGAATGAGCAGTTGATAGAGTTTGCCCAAATGCTACTGAACATGTCGGATAATCAGTATGTGGCGACGACGAAGATAACCGAGGAGGTGTTGTCATAATGGCAGACCAGGTAAGCACGGGGCGCGAGTTGAAGATTGAGACAATGTTCGTGGACGGAGACACACGGACGTTCAACGTGAAAAGCCCGAAATCAAATATCGCGCAAAGTGACATAGCGAACTTGAACGCCTACATGCAGACGAACAACATCTTGGTCGGGGACAAGTACGGCGGGCGATTCGGGAAAATCACACAGGCAAGCACGATAGACAAAACGACGGTCAACCTTGACTTAGAGAGTTAAGGCGAGTAGACTAGAGACGAGCAGAGAGAAAGCAACAAACACGAGACGGACGAAAACCGCGGCGAGCAGGAAGCTGTTATTGCGAGAGTTGCGAACGTCCGAAGAAAGGCGGCACTGTGAAAAGTGACCGTCTTTTTTCGTGGTTAATGTCAAACGACTTTTCTGGAAAGGAAAGAGTAAGACGGCAGACTGGCAGATAACGCCGCGGCGGCGACATGGGGGCCTTGCGGCGACGCTACACGCATCCATGCGTTTCGCTGTAGTTTCCGTACTTCCGCTGACTCCGGCGCGTCCATGCGCCTGTTCTACCACGTGTAAGTAGTAATGGACGCACGGGGCTACCATTGTAACGCACGAAGCAAGGATAATACAGAGCTCGCCGCCGCAACCGCTCTTTCGTCGGAAGGAAGAGTTGGTGTGCGAGGACGCCGACGAAAATCGCGGGCGGACGGCGGTCCTTGCTTTCGTGCGGAACGGTTGAAGTGCCCGTGCGGTCCTTTCGGGGGTCGGCGGGTTCCGTGTTTTGTTCTGTTTTCTCTTTGGGGGTGTTCGTTGTGTCTGCTCGTTTGTTCTCGTGGCGTTGTTGCTTTGCCGTGTGGTTGCGTTTGCCTGGGGAGCCTCCTCGTTGTTGCGCGGGGGATTCGTGCCCGTTGGCGGTGTGCTGTTCTGGCCGTGCTTGCTTGGTGCCTGGCTGTGCGTCGGGTTCTGGTTCGGCTGGTTCTTTTCGGTTCGCGGCGTCGCCTGCTGGTGCTCGTTGGGGCGTGGCGCGGTCGTGGTTGCGGCGTGCTGGTTGTCCGTCGGGTTTGTTCGTTCCTGCTTCGTTTGCGTTGCCGTTTCCGTCGGTGCTGTCTCGTGGCTGGCGGTTGGGCGTGTTGCCTGTCCTGTGGGGGCGGGTGGCGGTTTCGCGTGCTCGGTTCTCTGCGTGGTTGGGTGCTGGGTGTCCGCGGTGAGTCTGCTTGTTTTCTCTTTGCTCGCGGGGTTTTTCCCGCGGGCTTTTTTTTTGTGCAAGACTAACTCCCGAAATCGTCGCGCGGTCGCTTCGGTTAGCGTAGTCGTGTAGTCGGGTAGAAGACTTCATACCGCCGCAAGTCCGAAAAAGTCAAAGTGGCGTATTTGGTCTAACGACACAAAAACGCCCGCGGGTAACTAGTTCACCTGTCGAACGTTATCGCCGCGGCAAAGTAGCGGCTACGGGGGCAGGAGCCACGCGAAACAGGTTATCGGGTAAAGCGGAAAAACCGCGTCCATGCGGTTTTTCCGAGTGTAAATCTAACTCACGCGCCGGCGCGAAGCTTGATAAGCGGTCGGGGTTTATCGAAGGAAAGGTGTCTGCGGCGACGGTAGCAGAGTTGCCCGCAGAGGCTTGTTGTCGTGGTCGAAGAATGCGGAAGCCGCAACAGTACTACCGCGCTTGACGTTTTTGGTCAATCCCCGTCGGACGTCTGCGGCAACAACCAACGCGATCCCCGTTCCACAAA
>JAZQJE010000031.1:0-71858 GCA_045541495.1 Acutalibacteraceae bacterium
TATTCGAAAGATTAGCCGTTAACTTTGGTAACAACACCGGAGCCAACGGTACGGCCGCCTTCGCGGCTAGCGAAACGCAGACCTTCTTCGATAGCGATGGGGGTGATCAGTTCGACATCCATCTCGACGTTATCGCCGGGCATGCACATCTCAACGCCCGCGGGCAGGTTGATAACGCCAGTCACGTCAGTGGTACGGAAGTAGAACTGAGGACGATAGTTGTTGAAGAAGGGAGTGTGACGGCCACCTTCGTCCTTGGACAGAACATAAACCTGGCCATGGAACTTGGTGTGGGGATTGATGGTGCCGGGTTTGCAGAGAACCTGGCCACGCTCGATCTCCGTTCTTTGAACGCCACGCAGCAAAGCACCGATGTTATCGCCGGCCTCAGCGTAGTCGAGGAGTTTACGGAACATTTCGATACCGGTAACAACGGTCTTTTTGCGCTCGTCAGTCAAACCGATGATTTCAACTTCATCGGACATGTTCAACTGACCACGCTCCACACGGCCGGTAGCAACAGTACCACGACCGGTGATGGTGAACACGTCTTCAACAGGCATCAGGAAGGGTTTGTCGGTGGTACGTTCCGGAGAAGGAATGTAGCTGTCGACAGCTTCCATGAGCTCCAGGATGGGAGCATACTCGGCAACGCCGTCCACGGAGGTAGCGCCGGATTCCAGAGCAGCCAGAGCGGAACCCTTGATGATGGGGGTGTCGTCGCCCGGGAAGTCGTACTCGTTGAGCAGTTCGCGGATCTCCATCTCGACCAATTCGAGCAATTCGGGATCGTCGACCTGATCGCATTTGTTCATGAACACCACGATGTAGGGCACGCCCACCTGACGGGAGAGCAGGATGTGCTCACGGGTCTGGGGCATGGGACCGTCAGCAGCGGACACAACCAGAATAGCACCGTCCATCTGAGCAGCACCGGTGATCATGTTTTTCACATAGTCGGCGTGGCCGGGGCAGTCAACGTGAGCATAGTGACGGTTGTCGGTCTGATACTCAACGTGAGCGGTGTTGATCGTGATACCACGTGCACGCTCCTCGGGAGCCTTATCGATGTTGGCATAATCCATAAACTCGGCGTCGCCCTTGATAGCCAATACCTTGGTGATAGCGGCGGTCAGCGTGGTCTTACCATGGTCAACGTGACCGATGGTACCGATGTTTACGTGCGGTTTAGATCTTTCAAATTTTTCCTTTGCCATTGTGTGTTTTCCTCCTTTATTTCAGTACAAATAATTAGTTACCCACATTGTATCAAGAAATCGTAAAGATTTCAAGACCTTTTGCAAAAGTTTCCTTAGTTCTTGGCGCGGCGGGAAATAATTTCCTCGGCAACACTCTTAGGAACTTCGGCATAGTGGCTGGGCTCCATGACATACTGGCCACGACCCTGAGTGCCCGAACGCAAATCGGTGGCGTAACCGAACATTTCGGACAGCGGGACATTGGCACGGATCTGCACAGCGCCGTTGATATTCTCGGAGCCTTCCATTTGGCCGCGGCGGGACGCAACGTCGCCCACAACGAAACCCATGTACTCGTCCGGAACCACAACAACCACTTTCATGATCGGCTCCATCAAGACCGGATCGGCCTTGCGCATAGCTTCTTTGAACGCCATAGAACCGGCGATCTTAAAGGCCATTTCGGAAGAGTCAACTTCATGATACGAACCATCGTACAAGGTTACTTTCACATCAACTACCGGATAACCGGCGATGGTACCTGCGTGCATAGCACCCTGAATACCGGAATCGACAGCGGGAATGTATTCCTTCGGAATGGCACCACCGACGACCGCGTTGATGAATTCATAACCCTTACCGGATTCGTTGGGTTCAAGTTTGATCTTAACGTGACCGTACTGGCCTTTACCACCCGACTGACGTGCATACTTGGCATCCACGTCAGCGAGTTTGCGAATGGTCTCTTTGTACGCAACCTGAGGCGCACCCACATCGGCTTCCACTTTAAATTCGCGGAGCAGACGGTCAACGATGATCTCCAGATGGAGTTCACCCATACCGGCAATGATGGTCTGACCGGTTTCCTCGTCGGTGTAGGTCTTAAAGGTGGGATCTTCTTCTGCCAACTTGGCAAGGGCGATACCCATCTTTTCTTGACCGGCCTTGGTTTTCGGCTCGATCGCTACACGGATAACGGGTTCCGGGAAGTTCATGGATTCCAGAATGATCGGATGCTTTTCATCGCACAAGGTGTTACCGGTGGTGGTGTTTTTCAAACCGATCGCCGCAGCGATATCACCGGCGTACACCACATCCAGATCTTTACGGGCATTGGCGTGCATCTGCACGATACGGCCAAGACGCCCGTTGGAATCTTTGCTGGAGTTGTACACGGTCTCACCGGCTTTGACGCTACCGGAATATACGCGGAAGAACGCCAGTTTGCCCACAAACGGGTCGGTCGCAATTTTAAATGCCAAAGCAGCGAACGGTGCCTCGTCAGACGAAGGACGAGAATCCTCTTCCTCGGTATCGGGATTGACGCCCTTGATTGCCGGAACATCCAGCGGCGAGGGCATATAATCCACGATGGCATCCAGCAATTTCTGAACACCTTTGTTGCGGTAGGAAGTACCGCAGCAAACCGGAACCATGGTGTTTGCGATGGTGGCTCTGCGGATAACCGTCTTGATCTCATCAGCCGTGATCTCTTCACCGCCGAAGTATTTCTCCATCAAAGCGTCATCCTGCTCGGCAACTGCCTCCAGCAGTTTTTCGTGATATTCTTCTGCCAAATCCATCATATCCGCAGGAATTTCTTCCACACGCATATCTTTACCCATGTCATCGTAGTAGATGTCGGCTTTCATCTCCACCAAGTCCACGATACCTTTAAACAGGTTCTCGGAACCGATGGGGAGCTGGATCGGCACAGCGTTACACTTCAAACGGTCGCGCATCATCTGCACAACGCGATAGAAGTCGGCACCCATAATGTCCATTTTATTGACATACGGCATACGGGGTACCTGATACTCATCCGCCTGACGCCACCCCGTTTCGGACTGGGGCTCAACGCCGCCCTTCGCACACAGCACCGTCACCGAACCGTCGAGCACACGCAGAGAACGCTGCACCTCAACGGTGAAGTCCACGTGACCGGGGGTGTCGATGATGTTGATGCGATGACGATCGGCAGCGCCTTGCTTATCCCAATAACAGGTAGTCGCGGCGGAGGTGATGGTGATACCGCGCTCTTGCTCTTGCGCCATCCAGTCCATGGTAGCGCCGCCATCGTGGGTCTCACCGATCTTGTAGTTAACACCGGTATAGTACAGGATACGCTCGGTCGTCGTGGTTTTACCCGCGTCGATGTGCGCCATGATACCAATGTTTCTGGTTTTAGCCAAAGATACGTCTCTTGCCATAAGTCATCCTCCTTCTTGCAAAATACGGCAATGCGATTACCAGCGGAAATGTGCGAAAGCCTTGTTGGCTTCGGCCATTTTGTGGGTATCGTCCCGTTTTTTCGCGGCGCCGCCGTTGCCGTTGATCGCGTCGAGGATCCCGCCGGCGAGACGCTCCTTCATGGTGCGCTCCGAGCGAGTACGCGAATAGGTGGTCAACCAACGCAGACCCAAGGTCTGACGACGATCGGGGCGAACCTCGATCGGCACTTGGTAGGTAGCACCGCCGACACGGCGGGCTTTTACCTCTAAGAGAGGCATGATGTTCTCCATCGCCTGCTCGAAAACCTCCAGGGGCTCCTTACCGGTCTTCTCGCGAATGATCTCGAACGCTTCGTACACAATTTTCTGGGCTACGCCCTTTTTGCCGTCATACATGACGTTATTGATGAGTCTGGTCACCAATTTGGAATTGTAAAGCGGGTCGGGCAAAACATCACGTTTTGCGATAGAACCTCTTCTCGGCACTTTACTTCCCTCCTTCATAGAAATGATATCATAGGTACTCGAAAGTGACATACTCCCGTTGGCCATCGGAGAGGCAGCCTACAAAACAGAGGGATGTTCCCGACTGTTATATAAATCTGCCGCTACCTTGTAGCCGCTGATGAAATGTCTTTTCTTATTTGGCAGCTCCTGCCTTGGGACGTTTCGCACCATACTTGGAGCGAGCCTGCATTCTCTTCGCAACGCCCTGCGTATCGAGAGTTCCGCGGATGATGTGGTAACGCACACCGGGAACGTCCTTGACACGGCCGCCACGAATCAGCACGACGCTGTGCTCCTGCAGGTTGTGGCCTTCGCCGGGAATGTAGGACGTAACCTCGATTCCGTTGGACAAACGCACACGGGCAACCTTACGCAGAGCGGAGTTCGGCTTTTTGGGAGTCGATGTTTTCACCGCGGTGCACACGCCACGCTTTTGGGGAGAATTTTGGTCGGTAGCCACGCGCTTTTTGGAGTTCCAGCCTTTCAGCAGAGCCGGCGCCTTGGCTTTCTTTTCCAGTTCTTCTCTTCCCTTGCGGACTAACTGGTTAAAGGTCGGCAATCGTAACACCTCCTATTTATAATATGCGGGAACAATATCGATTTTTGGGCATACCTCACCCATAGTCGCTACTGCGCCACGGTTGTTAATTGTAACATGAGAAATTGCCGTTGTCAAGCGGTTTTGTCGGCTTTTTTGCGGGGTTTTTCGAAACGATCGGCAACAAGAGTATCAGTTGACAGTTTTGTGTCTTATCTGTTATAATAAATTATGTATAGACTTTTTTTGTAAGGAGGTGTCGTATGAAAACCGTCAGTGTCATTATGCCCCTCTATAATGTCGAGTCGTGTATGGATGCGGCCATTCGTTCGGTGCTGGAACAAACCTATCCTCACTGGGAACTGATCTTGGTAGACGACGGCTCTCCCGACAACAGCGGTGTCAAAGCGGATGAATGGGCGGCGCGCTATCCCGACCGTATACGGGCTATTCACCAGCAAAACCGCGGTCAAGGCGGTGCCCGTAACACAGGTGTGGAATACGCTGCCGGCGACTACCTACTGTTTGTGGACAGTGACGACACCCTTGCCCCCAATCTGATGACAACCTGTCTTGATCTGGCAAAAGACAACACCGATGTGGTGGTATTTGAACACGATATCCGTCGTCCCGACGGCTCGTTGGTAAAAACCGTTAAAAGCCCCTTTTCTTTGCCACCCTGCGGCGATGTGCGGACAAATCGGGAATACTTGTTGGTGGCGGGTATGCCGTGGAACAAACTGTTCTCTGCCTCGTTTTATCGACAGGCAGCGTTGCAGTTCCCCGAAAAAGTGTGGTATGAAGATTTTATTCTGTGCACAAAACTGATGGCGTCGGCACACCACATCGTTTATACCGACCGACCTCTATATCACTATTGTCTGCGTCCCGGCAGCACCATGCGCAATCAAAACACCAACCGCAACCGAGAGATCCTGACCGCTATGGACAATATTGTGGCGTTTTTTAAAGAACGAGGGTTAGAGCAGGCATTTGCCGACGAATTGTGTTGTTTGGCTATTGATAATGTGTATATCACCACTTCGTTGCGGCTCATTCGCATCGATCCGAAAGACCCGCTTGTCAAAGAGTTGCGCGCCTATATGCGTACTCGTTTCCCTGCCTATCGCCGCAATCCGTATCTGCACCGATTGTCGAAACAATATCTCTTAACGTTTCGCTTGTTAGAATGGCGGCTCGTTCCGCTCATTCGGTTGTTGACCACGATCAAAGATAAAAGAAGGTGATCACCTTGACTCTCGCCAATACTCGTTATACAACCGTTGCCGATCGTCTGGAAACGGTTTTTAAAGTGTTGTTTTTTCTGTACGGCGCGTTGACCTTTAACTGCATAACCTTCGGTACGATCGCCATTTCCGTGGTGATGTGGCCCACCTTTGCCTTGGGGGCATTACTATTGCTGTACCGCGCCGTGACATGGCGTCGTTTTCACACCCCCTATATGTGGGCGTTGGTCATTCTGTTAACGGCGGGGTGTGTATCGGTGCTCCTCAACTATCGCTATAATCTGAAAATGAACATCCTCTACATGATCTGCTGGGCGTTTTATTTTTTGATATTGTACGTTCAACCGCATGAGCGGGTCATGGCCGCTTTGAAACGAGAACTGCATTTGTTTGCCACCTTATACACGATTTTTACGGAAGTGTGCGTCGTTGTCAGTATCGTCATGTTGTTCAGCGGTTATTCTTTGCACGTAGAGTTTGAAGGCGGACGCTTGTTAGGTGGATTTGTGGATTCCCGCTTATACGGCATGTTCATCGACCCCAACGCCGGTGCTACCTGCGCGGCGGTGGCCGGTTTGTTTTTGGGCCATGCTCTTCGCCTGTACCGCTGTTGGTGGCAACGGACGTTACTGTTGCTTGGCGGTGCACTGAATTTGTTTTATATCGCCCTGTCCGATTCCCGCACCGGTATGGTGGTGTTGTTCGTGCTGGGCCTTATCTATACACTGTTGTATCTTCTACGCCGCCTGCAACATTTGCGGTTAGCACCGTTGTTGGCGGTGGCGGGAGCGGTCATCATCGGTATCGGGGGGCTGTGCGCGCCTACATTGGTGAAAACTATGTATAACCGCGGTGTGGCGTTGTTTGCCACCAACATGAGTGGTGGCACCCAAACCGACTCCGACAATACCACCGACGATAAACGACAGGAGATCATCGATTCGTTGACCGTTCATCGGGACTACGATCTGAGCGGCGATATCTCCAACCGCCGTTTTTCCGTGTGGCGCAGTGGGCTGGAAATCTTTGCCACCCGCCCTCTGTTCGGCACCTCTTACGGCGGATTCACCGACTATGCCAAAGAGGCACTCCCCAACACCTATATTGTGAACAATGATCATGTGGATATGATCACCTTCGATAACGAAATCGTCAACGTTCTGGTCTCTACGGGTATAGCCGGTACGTTGCCGCTGTTGATTTTTGCAGTGGGGATCTTGCTGTTTATCCTGCGGCATTTCAACCGCATGGGTGACGGCTTGTATCCTTTGCTGAGCACTTCTTTGGCCGCTGTTTTCGGCATTGCGGCAAGTGCCATGTTCCGCACCGCTATGTTCTACTACATTTCGCCCAATGCCAATCTGTTCTGGACACTGCTTGGCATCATTGCCACCGTTTGTGCCCTGAACGCCAAACCGACAAAGCAAGGTGAATACGATGAAACATGACATTGATCTGGTCATTACATGGGTGGACGGAAACGACCCCGCTTGGCAAGCGGCCAAAGCCGCCGCCATCGGCACTGCCGACGACGGTGGTACCGTTCGCTATCGGGATTGGGACCTGTTACCCTATCTGTTTCGCGGGATCGATACATTCCTACCGTTTATCCGCACTGTACATCTTGTCACGTGGGGGCATCTGCCATCATGGCTGAACACCAACGCGCCCCGTTTGCATATTGTGCGGCACGAAGACTATCTTCCCGAAGCCTACCGCCCCACCTTTAATTCCAACGCCATTGAACTGAATGTTCACCGTATCGAGGGGTTGGCGGAGCATTTTATCTACGCCAACGACGATATGTTTTTCCTGCGTCCTCTCTCCCCCGACTTCTTTTTTCAAAACGGTTTGCCGGTGGATGCCTGTGTGGAAGAAGCGCATCAGTTTTTCAGCGGCGCGATCGACCATATCATCGGCAACAACTTATCGGTGATCAACACCCATTTCTCCAAAACGTCTGTTTTGAAACAACAGTGGCGGCAATGGTACTCTCCTCGTCAGGGGAAAGGACTGTTCAAAAACTTGTATATGTCGCCTTTTGCTTGCTTCGCGGGATTTTATAATCCCCACGTGCCTTTCGCCTATCGCAAAAGCACCTTTGAAGCGGTGTGGGCAGCGGAAGAGCAACGATTAGATCATACGTGCCGTCATACACTGCGCAGTATCGAGGATGTCAACCATTGGTTGTGCCGTTACTGGCAATTTGTAACGGGTTCTTTTGCTCCTGCCGACCCGCGGCGCGGCCGTTTCTTCTCCATCGGGCGGGATGACGCGTTGATCGCCGATGCTATCCGCCATGCACAGTATCCCATGATCTGTTTAAACGACGACGATCCCGCGTTGGATTTTGAAACGGAAAAACAGACCTTACAACAGTTGTTTGAGCAGTTATTGCCGGAACCCTCCGCTTTTGAAAGGTGAGATGACCTATGAAACGCTATGTGATCCGTGAACAAGTGGGACAAGCTATGACCGCCGCCACCAAAGCCCACGCGGACGTGGAACGGTTTTTATTGGACCGCGGGTATCAACGGTTGACCGTTCGCCTACACGACCTGTCGAAACAGGGATTTTCCGACAAATTGCGCCGCCATTGGCAATACTTACAGGATTGGCTGAATATTTACTCGTCCGTGGAGCCCCGCTCCCTCTTGCTGATCCAATATCCCTTAAAACTCAACGCCCCGTTGAAAGAACAATTTCTCCGTTCTCTGCGAGAGAAAAAAGGCGTGAAAATCGTGTGCTTGATCCACGATCTGGAAACCCTGCGGGGGTTGGCGGGTCAAGGGCAAGAAAACGAAGAACAACAGTTGGATACTATGAGCGATGCCATTATCTGTCATAACGATGCCATGAAAGCGTATCTGGTAGAAAGCGGTATCCCCGCTGAAAAACTGTTTGTCCTGGAACTGTTTGACTATGAGGCTCCCGCCGCACTTCCGCGGGAGGCCGTGCGGGGCAGTGTGATGGTGGCGGGAAATTTAGACCCGCAAAAAAGCGTTTACGTTTACAATCTTCATCACATAACCGATATTCCCTTTGATCTGTACGGTGTCAATTACGACGATTCCGTTTCCCATGACAATATCCGTTATTGCGGCGCGTTCCCGCCGGAAGAACTCCCCCGCGCCATGGAAGGCGCTTTTGGGTTGGTATGGGACGGTACATCCATCGACACCTGTGCGGGTAATACGGGCAACTACTTGCGCTATAATAACCCCCATAAACTGTCGCTGTATTTGGCGGCGGGGGTTCCCGTGATCGTGTGGGATCAATCCGCCGTGGCACCCTTCGTAAAACAATACGGCGTGGGAATGTGCGTTTCTTCTTTGAACGAGTTACCCGACCTCCTCTCCACCTTGCCCGCCGCCGATTACCGTACCATGACCCGCCGCGCCGCCTGGGTATCGAAAAAAATAACGACCGGCGCCTTTTTAAACCGCGTGATGGATGAAGTAGAGGATTATTTTCAATAGATTATTAAAAGGGGGCGTGAAACAATGAAATCGCCGTCTCTCAAACACAATTTCATGATGAACGCCTTGCTTACCATGTCGTCGTTCTTGTTTCCGCTCATTACGTTTCCGTACGTGTCGCGAATCTTGGGACCCGCCGGCAACGGTCGTGTGGCCTTCGCCACTTCGGTCATCTCGTATTTTTGTATGTTTGCCCAATTGGGAATCCCCACCTACGGTATCCGCGCTTGCGCGAAAGTGCGGGATAACAAGATTGCCCTCACCCGCACCATCCAGGAGATCTTTTTCATCAACATGGTCACGTCGCTCCTTACCTACGGGGTGTTTTTTGTGGCATTGTTTACCGTGCCACAACTGCAAGCGGACAAACCCCTGTTTCTCATTGTGAGCAGCACCATCTTGTTTAACGCCATCGGCATGGAATGGTTATACCGCGGATTGGAACAATATACCTACATCACCGTGCGTTCCCTGGTCTTCAAAGTTATCGGCATTGTCGCCATGTTTTTGTTGGTACACACCAAAGAGGATTACGTACTCTATGGCGCTGTCAGCATTTTCGCCGCGTCTGCATCGGCGGTGTGCAACTTTTTTCATGCTCATCGCCTTATCGGGTTTCGTCCCGTGGGCGGCTATCAGTTCAAACGGCATATCAAACCCATTCTGGTCTTTTTTGCCATGTCCTGCGCCGCAACGGTATACACCAACCTGGATACCGCCATGCTAGGCTTTATGAAAACCGATATGGATGTGGGGTATTATAACGCCGCCGTGAAGATCAAGATCATTTTGGTCAGCATCGTCACCTCACTGGGCACGGTATTACTCCCCCGCGCTTCGTATTATGCGGAAGAAGGCAAAACCGACGAAGTATTACGTATCACAAAAAAAGCCATGCAGTTCGTGGTGCTGGTGGCCGCCCCGTTGACCTTGTATTTTATGTTGTTTGCCCGGCCGGGGATCTTATTGTTATCCGGCGATGCCTATTCCGGTTCCGTTCTCCCCATGCAGATCATCATGCCCACGCTACTGTTCATCGGCATGACCAATATTTTAGGGATGCAGATCTTGGTACCGCTGGGACGGGAAAAAAGTGTATTACTGTCCACCGCCGTCGGTGCTGTTGTCGATCTCATTCTCAACTTATTGCTGATTCCCTCCATGAGCGCGGCGGGTGCCGCTATCGGCACCGTGGTTGCGGAATTTGCCGTGTGGATCGTGCAATTGATATTACTGCGGGAATGGGTATCTGCCATCTACCGCCCCATACGATACACACCCCTTTTGTTGGGAATGGCGGCGGCAACGGTCGGCAGTATTTGGGTATACATTTTGCCGCTTTCGCCTTTTCTCACCTTGTTGCTGTCGGCTATCCTGTTTTTCGGCATCTACAGCGGTACACTTTTGTTGATGAAAGAGCCGCTGACACGGGAACTGTTCTCACAAAGCCTTTCCAAACTAAAAAAATAAAACAAGCCCCACAGGCAACGCCTGTGGGGCTTGTTGTCTACTTATTTCGTCATAAACAAAATGCCGAGGGTGTTGGGACCGCAATGGGACGAAATAGTGCATCCCGCGCGAGTAATGAGAATCTCATCAAAGGTCATATACTGTTGTATCAATTCTTTCACCATGGCAATACGCTCATCGGAAATACCCGAATGGGTGATAAAAATACGGTTGGTGCGAATATCGGTGCGCCCTTCCAGTTTGTCTTGTACATACTGTTGCAATGCCTTTTCCAGCGAGCCGCGGTATTTTTTGCCGACACCCATACTGCCGTCAGCGTTGTTGACTTCGATGTTGATCTTCAGTTGCAATAAGTTGGCACCGAACATGGCCAGTGCCGAGCAACGGCCACCTTTGTGCAAAAATTCCAGCGTATCAATCACGAAACTGGCATGCACCTTATCGGTCAAAGCCTGCACTTCTTCCGCCACTTGTTTGGCGGACATACCGGCGGCAATACGCTCGGCGGCTTCCAGCACCAACAGCCCGCTACCGGTGGAAAGGTTGCGGCTATCTACCACATACAGTCCCGGCAACTCCAACGAAGCCAACCGACAGTTATTGTAAGACGCGGATAAAGCGGAGCCCAACGAAATGTATACCACTTCGCACCCGTCGTCAATAAAGGGTTTGCAAAAATCGATATATTCTGCCGTGTTGACCGCCGCCGTTTTGGGCAAGATCTTCTTTTCACGGTAAACGGCATAGATATCATCGGGAGCCAGGTCCACACCGTCACTGTAATTGTGCTCATCCAAAAGCACATGCAACGGATAGGTCACTATCCCGTATTGTTGTTTCAGTTCTTCACTTAGATCACAGGTGCTGTCCGCACATAACACGACTTTCTTGGCCATGTGTCAACCTC
The DNA here is from genome assembly GCA_045541495.1 of Acutalibacteraceae bacterium. Taxonomy (GTDB): domain Bacteria; phylum Bacillota; class Clostridia; order Oscillospirales; family Acutalibacteraceae; genus RGIG3009. Next base: position 11,579 of record JAZQJE010000031.1, read on the forward strand.
CTCACATTCTGTTTCGTATTTTAACACAAAATTGTCATAATTGCAAGAATTTTAGGAATTGCCGCTTTTTGTAAAAACCTGTCGGTTTTCGGTTGAGTTTTCGCCGATGTTTCAGTATAATAATTCTATACGTACATGAAAGGAGGCGTTGTCATGCAATACTATCGTGCCAAGCGAACACGATGCTTGCTTGTTGTGTTTATTATATTGACCTGTGTCGCCGTATTGATGGCAGGCGCCTTCTTCTACCAATGGTATTGTGCCCATGAACGTGTCAACGATACCCGCATCCAACTGCAAGCCATGCAGGAAAAACGAGATGCGCTCCAACAACAGTTATTGGAGTTGCAGGAACGCAGTTCCCAATTGCAGGCGGAACAACAATTGCAGATCGATGTGCTGGGGGAAGCACTGGGAAACGCCCGCCAAGAGATTGAAGAACTGGATAACGCCATGGCGGCGCTTCAAGTGTCGGTGGGCGGTATGGCAGGGTCCACACCCGTTTATTTCACCCGTCCCGACTGCGAAACACAAGCCAAACTCATTGCCCTCACTTTTGACGACGGCCCTTCTTCCCTGCACACGCCCCGTTTGTTGGATGAACTGAAAAAGCGCGGTATTCACGCCACCTTTTTTGTGGTGGGGCGCAGTATTGCAGGGAACGAATCCATTCTTCAACGAATGCACGCCGAGGGACACGTCATCGGCAATCATTCCATGAATCACAAAAATCTGGCAACCGAATCCATCGACAGTGTGCGTTTGGAGTTGCAACAATGCTCCGATCTTGTGGAATCCGCCGTGGGCATTCGCCCCACCGTTGCCCGTATGCCCGGCGGCAATCTGGATGACGAAACCCGTATCGTGCTGGCGGAATTGGGTCTGCCCGCCATCGGTTGGTCGGTGGATACCCGCGACTGGGAAAGCCGCAACATCGACGCCATCTTGAAAGAGACTTTCCGCAGCGGTCAGTATGGCGCACGAGACGGTGCCATCATTCTCATGCACGATGTATACGATACCACCATCGATGCTTCCCTGTTGATCATCGACCGTTTGTTAGAAGAGGGATACACCTTTGTCACCGTACCCGAACTCTTGGCGGCACGCAAATCCATCGTTCTCACCGGCGCCGTCTACTCTTCTGCTTTCCCTTTGACATAAGCAAGAGCCCCCGTCAATCCTTGCCGGGGGCTCCTTTTACAATTCGAAATGGGCGGCAAATCGCGGGAACAGCGGCACGAAATCCACATGGTTTTCCAACCAGTTGCCGCATTTTCCGATGAGCCAACCGTTCACTAAAGCCATGAACAATGTCCCGATTCCTACGCCTACAAACTTGCCAAAAAAAAGCAACGTCATCGCACAGGATACTGCCAAACAGGATAGATCGAACACGGATTTGAATTTGGCGCGGGGGAACCCAAACCGTTTGCTGATCCCTTTCACGAAAAAGTCGTATACCTGCGGATATAAATACGAACCGAAAAACAATACCACAGAAAACGACGTCAGCAACATGCCCACCGCAAACAACAACAAGCGTAACGGCCAATCCATGCTGCCCGGCGGCGTAATAGCGGGATTGAAAAGCGGCACCACCATGCGCCAGGTATCCAGTATCCACCCATAGAGAAGGCAAGTGAGAAACGAACTGAAATAGACGGTCTTTACCTTTTTCATCAGTAAACAAAACGCCACGAAAACAATAGCCTGTAACACATATTCGCTTTGCCCAAACGTGAGAAAGGGGATCTTTTCGCTGAGTATGTAGGCGGGTGCTACGATCATGGAAATCCCCAGATCGGCGGCGGTCAAAATGGATACCGCCAACGCCAGCAAGATATTCGCCAACAAATAAACCAATTCACTGTATATGCGTATTTTTTTCACGGCTTTGTCACAACCATTCTTTCAGTGCGGCAATATCGGCTTCTGTGGTGGGCCAACCGGTCACAAATCGCACTACGGTGCGATGTTCATCCAGTGGCTCCCAAACGGTAAAGCCAACCTTGTCTTTCAGTTGTTCCAGTTTTTGGTTATCCAACACGACAAACTGTTGGTTGGTGGGGGAATTCAGATAGAACGAATACCCTTTTTCCGCAAATGCCGCTTTGAGCAACTGCGCCATGCGTAACACATGAGCGCCGATCTGTTCATACAAGCCGTCGGTAAACAGAGCGTCGAACTGCACGCCTAACAACCGTCCTTTTGCCAACATCGCGCCGTGTTGCTTAACGATGGTATTAAAGTGGGCGGGCATATTTCCATGGGTAAACACCACAGCCTCTCCGCACAATGCCCCCACTTTGGTACCGCCGATGTAAAACACATCGCATAATCGCGCCAGATCTTCCAAGGTCACGTCTGTCTCCTCGCTCATTAAGGCATAGGCCAACCGCGCGCCATCCACAAACAACGGAATATCATATTCCCAACAGACCATTGAAAGTGCTTCCAACTGGGCTTTGGTATATAACGTGCCGTATTCCGTGGGATGGGAAATGTATACCATGCCGGGGAATACCATATGGTCATAACTGCCGTCGGCATAAAAGGCTTGCAAATACGCGCGCACTTCGTCGGCATCCAGTCGTCCATCGTGATGAGGGAGTGCCAATACTTTATGACCTGTATATTCGATGGCACCCGCTTCGTGAGCATTGATATGTCCCGTTACGGCGGCAATAACGCCCTCATAGGAACGCAACAGAGAAGCGATCACCACTTGATTGGTCTGGGTACCGCCTGTGAGGAAATACACCTGCGCATCTTCACGGTTGCAGGCAGAGCAGATCTTTTGCGCGGCGCGGGCGCAGTATTCGTCCTCCCCATACCCCACCACCGTATCGGCATTGGTATCGATGAGCCGTTGCAAAACGGCAGGATGCGCCCCGCAAGTGTAGTCGCTGATAAAGGATAGCATGGTTAGTCCTCCCGTGTATTTTCTTGGTGGTAATACACCACAAATTTACAGAATAGAAATTCGGTGACAAAATTGGCAAGCATGGTTACCGCCAAAATCACATATTCGTTAATGTCCGCTTTATCGGCAAGATTCCCCAGCCAAGTGGACAAGGGCGTAAACACCAGATAAAAGCCGAATACTTTCGCCATGGCGACGGGAATATTGGCCGCCGAACGGAACGTATACCGCCGATTAAAGGTGAAATTCCAAACGATGGACAAGATCAGCGAAACCAAATACGCCGGCCAGTACCACCATTGTAACAATTCGTTGAACAGCGCAAAACTAACCACTTGGATGATTCCCGCGGATAGGGAAAATAACGTGAATTTGACCGCTTGAAGTAACGGCTCTTTTTTAGACATAACGCTCCCTCCATCCTCTAACTATCCCCCAGTATACCGCACAATCGCCCGTTTTTCAACAAAAAAGAGACGGAATACGATGTTCCGCCTCTTTTTTATCATAAATTCAATAGTGTTTTGGCATTTTGGTAACAAATTTTATTGCGCTCGTCATCGCTTAACGATAAGGTGTCCAGCAACCGTTTTTCCATATCTGCCGTGTGCCACGGGGAATCCGTGCCGAACAACAACCGCTCGACGCCGTGTTTTTCGAGAATGGCTTCGGCATAATATTTGGGCATATTTCCGTAACCAAAGGAAATGTCAAACCAAATATCCTGTCCGCATAATTTGTCCAGCACTCCGTCGCCACAGGCCATACCGCCCCAATGGGCTGCCACTACGGGCGCATCAAACCAGGTAAGCGCGGTTGCCAATTTTTCGGGTGTCGCACCGTAGGGCGGCGCGAAACCGTAATCCAGACCCGCGTGAAACACCGTGATAAGGCCCAGTTCCGATATTTTGCGGTAAAGGGGTTTTAACCGTAGGTCGTCTACCGCAAATCCTTGATAATCGGGGTGCAATTTTACGCCTTTCAAACCCAGTTCCTTGATCCGTTCTAACTCTTCAAAGGCCTCTTCACTGTAGGGGAAGACCGAGCCGAACGCGATAATATCCTGTCCGTTGTTGATGGACGCGGCAAAATCGTTGACACTCTTTTGTTGATGGGCATTGGTGGCAATATTTAATACCACCGACACATCGACCCCATCACGAGCCATGTTGGCCCGCAAACCCGCCACCGTACCGTCAGTATACGGTTGCAAGCCTCCCGATACGAACGATAACTTTTGTATCGCCTTTTCCGCAATCTTATCGGGAAAACAATGAGTATGAAAATCAATTACCATGGGTGAACACCTCAGGGTCTATTGTAAGGCTTTTTGAGGTAACTGTCAACGGCTATATCACAGGATATCCCGCTTGCGCCAAGGCTTTTGTCAACGTGTCCACCGTCGTTTGATCAGCGCGATAGGTCACCGCCGCCACCGCGCGATTATCTACCACTGCCGACCGCACGCCTTTCTGGCTGCGCAAGAGTTGTGTGGCCGCTTTGCGGGAGGCCGCGTCGGTGACACCGCCCAATTGCATCGTGATGGCTTCCGGTTTTGTCATCATAAAAAAGACACCCTTTCCCGATGATCGTATCGGCAATAGGGTGTCCTTTTTCCGGATAATTATACGCGATGCCATTTGGGGCCTTGAGCGGTATCTTCCACCACGATCCCGCGGGCTTTCAGCTCGTCGCGGATACGGTCGGATTCCGCCCAGTTTTTGGCGGCGCGGGCGGCGGTACGGGCGGCAATCAAGTCTTCAATGTCGCTGTCGTCTTCGCCGTCTTGGCGACTGTATAATAGTCCCAGCACATCCGCCAATTCATTAAAGGCTAAAAGCGCCGCTTCGCAACTGCCTTTGGTGGGCATTCCTGCTGCCAATAATCGGTTGCAGTCTTTCGCCAACTCAAACAGTGCCGCAATACCGTCGGCGGTGTTGAGATCATCGTCCATAGCGGCGATAAATTGTTCCCGACGGGCATCGCAAAAAGCGATGACCGCTTCGTCTGCTTCGCCGTCGGCAGCATTTTTCAGTGCAAACTCCAAAGCACCGCGGCAATTGTATAACCGTTCCAAAGCGGCTTTTGCCTGTTCGATGATCTCGGTGTTGTAGTTGATGGGACTGCGATAGGACGAGGAAATGAGGAAATATCGAATGGGCTCGTATCCGTATTCGTTCGCTACGTCCCGCACCGTAAAGAAATTGCCCAAGGACTTGGACATTTTCTTGTTATCCACATTGATATAACCGTTGTGCATCCAGTAGCGGGCAAAGGGAACGCCGTTGCAACATTCGCTTTGGGCCACTTCGTTTTCGTGGTGAGGAAAGATCAGATCTTGCCCGCCGCAATGGATGTCGATGGACGGTCCCAAATACCGTCGCGCCATGGCGGAACATTCGATGTGCCAACCGGGGCGGCCGTTGCTCCAGGGGGATTCCCAGTAAGGCTCGCCTTCTTTGGCGGCCTTCCACAAAGCGAAATCCAATGCATCTTCTTTTTGTTCGCCAACGCTGATGCGGGCGCCGGATTCTAAATCATCAATAGGTTGATGGGACAGTTTGCCATATCCCGCATCTCGACGGGTACGGAAATACACGTCGCCGTTTTCCGCTCGATAAGCATAGCCTTTTTCTTCCAAGGTGCGCACGATATCGATAATCTCCGCCATGTTTTCGGTGGCACGGGGATGCACGGTGGCTTCCCGCACGCCCAGTCCTTTAGCATCGGTCCAAAATTCCTCAATATACCGTTGGGCAATCACATCGTAGGTGGTGTTTTCCTCGTTGGCGCGACGAATGATCTTGTCGTCGATATCCGTAAAGTTTTGTATAAACCGCACCTCGTATCCCCGCCATTCCAAATAGCGGCGCAACACGTCAAACACGCACAACGGACGGGCGTTGCCGATATGAATGTAGTTATACACCGTGGGACCGCAAGCATAAATGCGCACCACACCCGGTTCTATCGTTTGCAGTTCTTCCTTTTCACGCGCCATGGTATTGTAGATTTTCATGACTGTTCCTCCGTTGATACATTCAACCGCTTTTTTAAAGCGGTAATTTCTTTTTCCAACCGTTTCAGTTCTTGGGAGATGGGATCGGGAATGTGCACCTGATCCAGTTCCGCAATCTTTTCTCCTTTGCGCCGTACCACACGGGCGGGCACGCCCACGGCGGTGGAGTCAGCGGGGATGTTCTGCAACACCACCGCGCCGGCGGCGATACGGACATTGTCTTCAATGGTGATAGGACCCAGTACTTTCGCGCCCGCCCCCACCATCACGTGATTACCCAACGTGGGATGACGTTTGCCTTTATCTTTTCCCGTGCCGCCCAAGGTTACCCCTTGATAAATGGTGCAATCGTCACCAATGATGGTGGTTTCTCCGACCACTACACCCGTACCGTGGTCGATGAATAATCGTCGGCCGATGGTGGCGGCGGGGTGGATTTCAATTCCTGTGCGACGCACGCACCGTTGGGACAAAAAGCGCGCTAAAAATTTTAGGTTGTGATGATAACACCAATGGGCTTTGCGATGTGACCGCACCGCCTTATAGCCGTTATACAGCAACATGATCTCCAAAGACGAACGGGCGGCGGGGTCCCGCTCGCGGATGACGGCGATGTCTTCGCGCATTCGTTCAAACATGCAATTCCTCCCAAACAACGAAATAAAAGCACCTTCCCCGCGCACAGCGCGACGAAGGTGCTTAAAGCACGGTTCCACTTCGTATTTCACTCAAAGATCGGTAACGGTGATCGGCCGAACAGGGATACTATACTTCCCCCTGCCTGCTCGCGGGTGCATTTCGCCGTGCCGCCGCCAAACGCGCTTTCAGCCGATGACGCGTTCTCTCTGATGCGGAGGTGGACGGGTACTTTTCCCGTTCATCGCATTTCAACTTACATTATTATTATAGCAGACTTTTCGAAAATGTCTACACTTTATTTATCGTGAATAAAATACTCCCGATTGAGCCACACGTATTCCGCGCCGGCGATCACCGTCAGTACCACGGATATCCAGATGAGCACTTCGCCCACTATGACAGGGACAGAGAACACGGCAGCGGGCAGCGCAAAGGCCGATAACAGTCCCGTTTGCCATGTGGAAAATTCCAAAGCGGTCAGCGTATAGATGATGGCAATAAACTGCGCTACCGTTTTGGTCTTGCCCCACATACTGGCGGCGATCACTTTGCCGTCCTTGGCGGCAATTAACCGCACGGACGTCACCATAAATTCACGGGTCAACACCAGCATCAGTGCCCACACATCCATACAACCTCGTTCCAAAAACAGTAAAAAGGCGGCGGTGGTGAGCATTTTATCTGCCAACGGATCCAAAAATTTACCGAAATTGGTGATGAGTCCTCTGGCGCGGGCGATTTTGCCGTCAAACATATCCGTTAAAGCGGCGGCTATGAATACCACCAAAGATACGGCGTAATGGAAGGGAAATTCCACCATCGCCAACAGCAAAAACAGCGGTGCTAACACAATGCGAAGCACCGTTAATTTGTTTGGTAAATTCATACTCGTTCCCCCAATAGATCCCAGTCCATACAATCGGTGATCCTCACCTGCACAAAGTCGCCGGGGACCACCCGCGTTTTGGTGGTAAAGAACACCTTGGTATCGATATCCGGCGCATCGGCATAGGTGCGGCCAAACCAACATTCCGCATAGCGGTCGAAGGATTCCACCAACACTTCCACGGTTTTGCCGATCTGTGCTTCGTTGTACTGGGCGGCGATGCGCTCTTGCCCTTGCATCACGATATCCCGCCGACGGTTTTTCACCTTTTCCGATACTTGATCGGGCAGGTCGGCAGCTACCGTTCCCTCTTCGGGGGAATAGGCAAAACAACCCAGTCGCTCAAAGCGCGCCTCTTTTAAAAATTTGCAAAGTTCGTTAAAGTCCTCTTTGGTCTCACCGGGGAAGCCCACCATTACCGTGGTGCGCAACACCACATCGGGAAGGGTGCGGCGGATACGGGCCATCAGTTCCGTCAACGTTTGACGGTCGCCGGCCCGATTCATACGGCTGAGCACCAACCCGCTGGCATGCTGGATGGGAATGTCCAAATAGTTGACCACTTTTTCCTGTCGGGCGATGGTGTCCAAGAGCTCGTCGGTGATATGTTCAGGATAGCAATACAACAAGCGAATCCAATGCAGATCCTCAATTTCGCATAAACGGTCCAGTAATTCGGGTAATAACGACCGTCCTGCCGTATCGGTACCATACAAGGTGGTGTCCTGCGCCACCAATACCAGTTCCCGCACGCCGTTTTGTACCAATTCTTTCGCTTCCGCCACCACGGTTTCCAAGTCGCGGCTGCGAAGTTTGCCGCGAATCAGCGGAATGGCACAGTAGGTGCAACAGTTGTTACACCCGTCCCCCACCCGCAGATAGGCAAAAAAGTCGGGCGTGGTTTGTAAACGGTCGCCGTCCAGACACCAACCCTCCAATGACGGAAAGGTTTTGACGGTTTCTCCCGCCATCACGGCGTTTATCGTTTCCACAATATCGCCGTTGGCGCCAAGACCCAGCACCGCGTCACACTCGGGCAGTTCCCGACACAGTTCGTCCTTGTACCGTTGGGCCAAGCACCCCGTTACGATGATCTTTTTAATGCGGCCCTCTTCTTTAAGTTTGGCAAATTCCAAAATATTTTCAATGGCCTCCTGTTTGGCATCCCCGATAAAGCCGCAGGTGTTCACAATAACCACCTCGGCAAGCCCGCTTTCGGGAGTAATGGTCATACCCGCCGCTTGCAGTTTGGCCAGCATCAATTCGGCATCCATCTGATTTTTCGGGCAGCCAAGGGATACCATTCCCACTTTAATTCCCATGTTCTTGTTCCTCATTTTCCCATAGGGTGAAGGCGCGGCGAATATCTTCGCCGGAAAAGCCGTAGCGACCCAGTGCCGCGGCGATCTTTTCCGCCTCTTCTCTACTGCTTGGGATATTATATCGTTTTTTTCGCAGGAATTCAAGTGCCAGTTGCGTATCATCCAGATCTAAGTCTTCCACCGCCAGTCTGGCCGTCTCCCGCGCGATCCCTCTTTCGCACAACTTCTCCACTGCGCGGCGGGCGGGGTATAACCGCCCCTCTTGATACTGCCGCGCCAAACGAGCGGCGTAGGCGCTGTCGTTTACATACCCCAATTCTTCCATATAGGCGGCGGCTTCGGCGGCACAGTCACGGCGATCGGCGTGATAGCGGCCTTTTTCGCGACACAGTTTTTGTTCCAATTCCTTGCGGGAGTAATCCCGCCGCGACAATAAAAACACCGCTTTGTCACGGGCGCGGTCACGTGCCGATTGTTCACACAGTGCCTCTATCTGTTCCCACGACAAAAAGGAGTCCACCCCGTAGGGGGACTCCTCCCAAGTACGTTTATCCAACACGATCTCGTTGCCATCGTCGGTCATAACGGCTACTTGATGCCCTCGACGGCGGTGAACGTCCGTCACTCTCATTCGTCATCCACCACGATGTCGATCTTCGCACGGGCGGTACTGGCGGTATATTGCACGGCGGATTCCAGCGGGATCTCCACCGGCGCAGGGGCAGGTGCCGCTTCTTGCGCGGTTTCTTGTTCTTTGGCGATGGCCGCCATTACCAAGGTTTCTACTTCTTTTTGAAGGTCGGGATTGGCTTTCAAGTAATCCTTGATGTTATCGCGGCCTTGTCCCAACCGATTTTCTTTATACGAGAACCAAGAACCCGATTTCTGAATGATATCGAATTTGATAGCCAGATCCAGTAGTTCCCCTTCGCGGGAAATGCCTTTTCCGTAGAACATATCGAATTCCGCTTCTTTAAAGGGCGGGGCTACTTTGTTTTTCACCACACGCACACGGGTGTGAGAACCCACCGGCTCGCCTCCCACCTTTAAGGTTTCGGTGCGGCGAACATCCAACCGCACGGAGGCGTAATATTTCAGCGCGTTACCACCGGCAGTCACTTCGGGATTGCCGTAAATAACACCCACTTTTAAGCGCAATTGATTGATGAAGATGGCGACACAACCCGTCTTGCCCACCGTACCCGCCAATTTCCGCATGGCTTGGGACATAAGACGTGCTTGCAGACCCACATGGGCATCGCCCATCTCCCCTTCGATCTCTTGACGGGGAACCAGTGCTGCTACCGAGTCCACCACCACCACGTCCAGAGCACCCGAACGAATGAGGGCTTCCGCGATCTCCAGCGCTTGTTCACCCGTATCAGGTTGGGATACCAGCAAGGAATCCACATCCACGCCCAAGGCGCGGGCATACACGGGATCCAGCGCGTGCTCCACGTCGATAAATGCAGCTTCGCCGCCTTTTTTTTGGGCTTCGGCAATGGCGTGCAACGCCAACGTGGTTTTACCGGAGGCTTCCGGCCCGTAGATCTCCACAATACGGCCGCGGGGCAGACCGCCCACGCCCAGTGCCAGATCCAGCGTTAACGAACCGGTGGGGATCACTTCCACATTCATACTGCTGTTTTGGCCCAGACGCATAATAGCGCCCTTCCCGTAGGCCTTTTCAATTTGGGACAGCGCCGCTTGCAACGCCTTTTGCTTATCGGTGGGAGCGGCCGTTGCCGCCGCGGGTTTCTTTTTCGTATCCGCCATGTTCGTTTCCTCTTTTCACTGTCGTTTTTTCATCATTCATCAGTCACATTGACTATAGTATACTATACCGAAACGGGAAAATCAAGGGAAAAACGCAAAAAATCGAACGAATGTTCGTATTTTTTACACAAAACAAGGGTGTAGATCCTCTCTACACCCTGTTTTTGTTATTTTTCAGTTTCATCACCGTGATTACAGTGACCGCCGCATTGTTTGGCATAAGGGCAACCAATACAGGTTTCTCCCCGCTTCTTGGACTTGTATAGATACGCGACGATCCCGCCGACGATGGCCAATACGATGGCAATGATGATGTAGTCTTCCATACTTATTTACTCACATATTCTTTCTTTTTCTCGGTGCCGTGCAGAGCGTATTCCGTTTTGAGCTTTCGTTCGGTGCTCGCAATGAGCAACCCGATAACGGTGATCATCGCCGCTACGGCAATCAAACCACCAATCGCCGCGCCCATATTCAGAGTGGCGGGAGCGGTGAGAAGCGTGCCAACGGTATACACGAAGTAAGCAACCATGTACCCCACTTCCAGTTGCAGACCGATACCGCCCCACAACCATTTGGCACTTTTCATTTCGGCGTTCATGGCACCGATAGCCGCAAAGCAAGGTGGCGAATACAGATTGAACATCAAATAGGCAAGTGCCGCTATCTTGGTGATGGCCATGATGCCCGCCGCTTCGGCGCCCGCGCCTTCCATCAGCTGCAGTTCTTCCGCATCGATGAGGTTTTCAAGCCCCACAAAGCACACCGCCAAGGTGCCAACCACATTTTCTTTCGCAATAAAGCCTGTGATTGCCGCCGCCGCCAACTGCCAACTGAGCACACCTACAATCGGTACTAACAAATAGGCAAAGGGACCCGCGATAGAAGCTAAAATGGAGGTGTCGGCACTCTCCGCCACCTGAAACCGCCAATCGAAGGACTGCATGATCTGTACCACGGTGTTGCACAACAGGATGATGGTAGCGGCTTTCACAATGTACGCCCAACCGCGACTGCACATAGATTTAAACGCACCCCACAGGGACGGCGCTTTGTATTCGGGAAGTTCAATGATAAAAAACGATTTTCTCGCTTTGTAGCCGGTGATCTTGTTCACCAACAACGCGCCGAAGAAGATGAGGACGATACCTGTCAAATACATGGTGGTGCTGACCCAACCCGCATTGTCAAAAAACGCACCGGCAAACAGGGAGATCACAGGGATCTTGGCACCACAGGGCATGAACGGCGCCAACATGGCCGTGGCACGGCGCTCTCGCTCATTGCGAATAGTGCGGCTGGCCATGATACCGGGGACGGCACACCCCACCGTGATAACAAAAGGGATTACCGATTTACCCGACAGACCCACTCGCTTGAAAATGGGGTCTAATACCACCGCCACGCGGGACATATACCCGCAATCTTCCAAAACGGCAATAAGAAAATACATCACCATTACGAGAGGTAAAAACCCGATCACGGCGATCGCGCCGCCGATGACACCGTCAACAAGCAGTGCGTATAACAGGCGATCGGCGTTTACGAGCAGACCGCCCACCCATTCCTGAAACCGTCCCAGCCACGTGGTGAGTATATCGGCAACAGGTTGACCGACCCATACTTGAGAGATCTGGAATACAAGGAACATCACTACGGCAAAGATCGGAATACCTAACCATTTATTGGTGAATACGTTGTCGATCTTATCACCGAAATTTTTGTCTTTGGTGAAGACTTTGCGATTTTCCACTTCTTTGACAAGGACGTTGACAAACGCAAAGCGTTTACGGTCAGCCGCTTCCACCGCTTTTTTGTCGGTCAGATCCACCACGCCCTGTATATACGGTGCTTTTTGTGTGGTATGCGCTTGCGCCACGGCCGCTTCTACCACTGCTTTCAACCCGTCAGCGGCAATGGATACCGTGTTAACGATGGGACATCCCAGCAGGGCAGATAATACCGCCGTATCAATTCTCGTTTCCTTTTTTTTGTTAACATCGCTCTTGTTCAGTGCCACCACCACGGGAATACCCAATTCTAACAACTGCGTCGTAAAAAACAAACTGCGACTTAAATTGGTGGCATCCACAATGTTGATGATCACATCGGGATTTTCTTGCTTTATGTACGAACTGGTAACGGCCTCCTCTCCTGTGAAAGGCGACATGGAATAAGCACCGGGAAGATCCACGGCAATTAACTGTTCCTCGCCGGTGTAATAGGTTCTTTTGATGGGATGTTCCTTTTTATCTACGGTAACGCCCGCCCAGTTTCCCACCTTTTCGTTGCACCCTGTCAACGCATTGTACATGGTGGTCTTGCCGGAGTTTGGGTTCCCCGCCAGTGCGATTCTCATGAATCTTCCTCCCGCTTTTTCCGTTTCGGTTAGCCTTTGCTAACTGTTAAGCAAAAACAATCAGCCGATCGGTTTTTCCCTTTAGACAATAATCGCCTCGGCTAACTGACGATCGATACTGTACCTGCCGTCTTTGATGGATACGATACACCCGCTGCGCAAATGAGACACCACCGTGATGGTCTCCCCGCTGTAGCAGCCGAGAGAAAACAAAAATGCGTTCAGTTCCTCATCATCCGTTTCAATCTGCTGAATGATGTATTCCTGCCCCTCTATGGCGTCTTTTAAAGTCATCTGTATCACCGCGATCTCTCATGACATCGGTATTGATTAGCCAACGCTAACCGCCCTATGCAAAAATTGAGTTAGCCTATGCTAACCTCACACATTATACCCCCGTCCTCCCCATTTGTCAATCCCTTTTTCCATAAAATTTTCCATCGAACCATCATTTTATATTAAAACAGCCTGCACATGAATATTGAAAAGTGAAGTGATTCACTGATGGGAAAGAAAAGAAAATCGTATGTGCTCTCCTCTGAAATTGCCGTTATTTTTTCAATTCCACACAAAATCCAGGGGAAAATGTGGAGTTGGGTGTAAAATGTGCAAAAAAATGGTTTAAATTTTAAAAAAGGCTTTGCATTGAGTTGAATCTGTGATATAATACTTGCGGCTATTCGGGCACCCGATAGCATTTTGTTTCTGTTGTCAGTAAAAGACATGAAAAATACGTAGGAGGTTGACTGAAGAATGAGTCACAAGTTTGTCTATCTGTTCAGCGAAGGCGACGCGTCCATGCGTGAGTTGCTGGGTGGTAAAGGCGCTAACTTGGCCGAAATGACCAAGATCGGCTTGCCGGTTCCCCAGGGCTTTACCGTTACCACGGAGGCCTGCACCCAGTACTATGAAGATGGCCGCAAGATCAACGAGGACATCCAAGCCCAAATCATGGAGTACATCGATAAGATGGAAGGCATCACCGGTAAAAAATTCGGTGATAAAGAGAACCCGCTTCTCGTTTCCGTCCGTTCCGGTGCCCGTGCTTCCATGCCCGGCATGATGGATACCATTTTGAACCTTGGTTTGAACGAAGACGTGGTACAGACCATGGCTGCCAAGTCCGGCAACGCTCGTTGGGCTTATGACTGCTATCGTCGTTTTATTCAGATGTATTCCGACGTAGTTATGGAAGTCGGTAAAAAATACTTTGAGGAACTCATCGATAAGATGAAGGAAGAAAAAGGCGTCACCCAAGACGTGGACCTGACCGCCGACGATCTCAAAGAATTGGCTTGCCAGTTCAAAGCCGAATACAAAGCCAAGATCGGCAAGGACTACCCCACCAATCCCAAAGAGCAGCTCATGGGCGCTGTGGAAGCGGTATTCCGTTCTTGGGACAACCCCCGTGCCAACGTGTATCGCCGTGACAACGACATTCCCTATTCCTGGGGTACTGCCGTTAACGTACAGATGATGGCGTTCGGTAACATGGGCGACAACTGCGGTACCGGCGTTGCCTTTACCCGTGACCCCGCTACCGGCGAGCCCGGTTTGATGGGTGAGTTCCTCACCAACGCCCAGGGCGAAGACGTGGTGGCCGGTGTCCGTACGCCCATGCCCATCGCTGAGATGGCGGAGAAGTTCCCCGCCGCATTCGAAGAATTTAAGAAGGTCTGCGCGATCTTGGAAGACCACTATCGCGATATGCAGGATATGGAGTTTACCGTGGAAGACGGCAAACTGTATATGTTACAAACCCGTAACGGCAAACGCACCGCCAAAGCCGCGTTGAAGATCGCTTGCGATCTGGTGGACGAGGGTATGATCGACAAGAAACAGGCGGTCGCCATGATCGATCCCCGTAATCTGGATACCTTGCTCCATCCCCAGTTCGACCAAAAAGCCCTGAAAGCCGCTACTCCCGCGGGTAAAGGTCTGGGTGCTTCTCCCGGTGCCGCTTGCGGTCGCGTGGTATTCACCGCGGAAGATGCCGAAGCATGGAATGCCCGCGGCGAAAAAGTGGTATTGGTCCGTTTGGAGACCTCTCCCGAAGATATCACCGGCATGAAGGCTTCTCAGGGTATTCTGACCGTGCGCGGCGGTATGACTTCTCACGCCGCCGTTGTGGCCCGTGGTATGGGTACCTGCTGCGTATCCGGTTGCGGCGAGATCAAGATGGACGAAGAGAACAAGAAGTTCGAGTTGGCCGGTAAAGTGTACAACGAAGGCGATTACATCTCCATCGACGGTTCTACCGGTAACATCTACGACGGTATCATCCCCACCGTGGATGCGGAGATCGCCGGCGAGTTCGGCCGTATCATGCAGTGGGCGGACGAGTTCCGTACCCTGAAAGTTCGCACCAACGCCGACACCCCCACCGATGCGAAAAAAGCTCGCGAGTTGGGTGCGGAAGGTATTGGTCTGTGCCGTACCGAGCACATGTTCTTCGAAGCCGATCGTATTGCGGCGTTCCGTGAAATGATCTGTGCCGATACCGTGGAAGAGCGCGAAGCCGCTCTCGACAAGATCCTGCCCTATCAACAGGGTGACTTCGAAAAACTGTACGAAGCACTGGAAGGCTGCCCCGTGACTATTCGTTTCCTCGATCCTCCGCTGCACGAGTTCGTACCCACCGAAGAAGCCGATATCGAGTTGTTGGCCAAAGCGCAGGGTAAGACCGTGGCGGACATCAAGAACATCATCTCCGGCTTGCACGAGTTCAACCCCATGATGGGTCACCGTGGTTGCCGTTTGGCTGTCACCTATCCCGAAATCGCCAAGATGCAGACCAGCGCTGTTATCCGCGCTGCCATCAACGTCAAGAAGGCCCATCCCGATTGGGATCTCGTTCCCGAGATCATGATCCCCTTGACCGGCGAAGTGAAGGAAATGAAGTTCGTGAAAGACATTGTGGTAGCTACCGCTGATGCGGAGATCGCCGCTGCGGGTGCTGATCTGAAATACGAAGTGGGTACCATGATGGAGATCCCCCGTGCGTGCCTCACCGCTGACGAGATCGCCAAAGAAGCCGAATTCTTCTGCTTCGGTACCAACGATCTGACGCAGATGACCTTCGGCTTCTCCCGTGACGATGCCGGTAAGTTCCTCACCGCGTACTATGACAGCAAGATCTATGAAAACGATCCCTTCGCCAAGTTGGATCAAAACGGCGTTGGTAAGTTGATGGATATGGCGGTCACCCTCGGCAAGAAAGTGCGTCCCGAGATGCATTGCGGCATCTGCGGCGAGCACGGCGGCGGCCCCGTTTCCGTCGAGTTCTGCCACCAGATCGGCCTTGGCTATGTATCCTGCTCGCCTTTCCGCGTGCCGATCGCCCGTCTCGCCGCCGCTCAGGCTGCAATTAAGGACAACAAGTAATTGTTGACTTTATAAAAACAGAACGGATCCCCACCGATTGCTCGGTGGGGATTTTTATTGCAAAGCATATGAAAATATGGTATGCTTTCTCTATAAATATGTACAGCTGTGATTTGATAGGAGATACAAATGAAAGTTGTAGTTGCAATAGACTCTTTCAAAGGGAGTTTATCTTCGTTGCAGGCGGGTAATGCCGTTAAAGAAGCTATCTGCCGATTAGGCGGCAATGCAGAGGTTTTGGTGAAGCCTTTGGCGGATGGCGGTGAGGGTACTGTTGAAGCTTTAGCAGAAACCTCTAATGCTGAAATGGTGGAGATAGAGGTTAATGGTCCTTTAATGAAGCCCGTAATAGCGAAATATTGCGTTTTTAAGGATACGAATACTGCGGTTATAGAAATGGCAGCCGCCTCTGGAATAACCCTTGTATCTCCCGAAGACAGAAATCCTTTAGAAACTACAACTTTTGGTGTTGGCGAACTTATTAAAGATGCTATTAATAGAGGCTGCACACGATTTGTTGTTGGCATTGGTGGCAGTGCTACTAATGATGGCGGTACGGGTATGCTTACCGCCTTAGGTTATGAGTTGTTAGATAAAAATGGCAACCCGATTGTGTTTGGTGCAAAAGGATTAAAAGATTTAAATAGGATTAAAACCGATAATGTTTTACCCGAACTTAAATATTGCGAGTTTAATATCGCTTGCGACGTTACAAATCCACTTTGTGGGGAAAGCGGTTGCAGTGCAGTGTACGGCCCACAAAAGGGTGCAACACCCGAAATGATTGAAGATATGGATGGTTGGCTTGAGAAATATGCTGAATTAGCAAAAAGTGTTTCAAGCAAATCGGATAAGGACTATGCGGGAGCGGGTGCGGCAGGTGGATTAGGTTTTGCGTTTTTGTCCTTTACCAATGCTACTCTTAAATCGGGAATCCAAATTATTTTAGATGAAATAAATATCGAAGCCGACATAAAAAATGCTGACATAGTTGTAACGGGAGAGGGTCGTCTCGATTCTCAAACCGTCCAAGGCAAGGCCCCTATCGGTGTGGCAAAACTTGCAAAAAAATATGGCAAAAAAGTAATTGCTTTTTCGGGTTGTGTAACGGATGATGCCGAAGTATGCAACGAACACGGAATAGATGCGTTTTTCCCTATATTAAGGGGCGTTACGACCTTGGAAGAAGCACTCGATACCAATAATGCATATAAAAATTTAACCGCTACGGCTTATCAGGCGTTCAGATTGCTGTTTTAACAAGTGATTATTAATTTCCCTCTTTTGCGGTTTGCACCACAGGCTGCAATCAAAGAATCTAAGTAATTAGATTTATAAAGCAAAACTCATCGCCCTACCGATTTTTCGGTGGGGCGATTTTTGTGCAAAGTTCTTTCTATTTAAAATACAATGTGATATAATGTAGCAAAACAACAAACAAAGTTTGACGGAGAACTACTATGACAATGAAATTGTTTCTTGAGGCAATAACGAAATTTTTATTAGGTGTTGCTCTGGTTGGGTTATTGATATTCTTACCTGCTGGTACTTTTTCTTATTTTAACGGCTGGTTATTGATGGGGATTTTATTCGTGCCAATGTTCTTTGCAGGAATTGTAATGATGTTCAAAAATCCTGACCTATTAAGAAGCAGACTGGATGCAAAAGAAAAGCAAAAAGAGCAAAGCCTTGTTGTAAAATTGAGCGGTCTTATGTTTTTGGTGGGCTTTGTCCTTGCGGGACTTGGTGTCCGTTTCCATTGGTATATCTTGCCGACGGGTGTAGTAATCGGTGCGGCGGTTATATTTCTAATTGCATATTTTCTCTATGCAGAGGTGCTCCGTGAAAACACATACCTTAGCCGCACGATTGAAGTACAAGAAAATCAAAAGGTAATTGATACGGGGTTATATGGCATTGTCAGACACCCGATGTATAGTGTGACTTTGCTTTTGTTTTTATCAATACCGATTGTGTTGGGCTCTGTCTATTCGTTTTTTGTTTTTCTCGCATACCCTTTCATCATAGCAAAACGGATTAAACACGAAGAAAAATTCCTTGAAGAAGAGCTTGATGGTTATCGTGAATATAAGCGAAAAGTCAAATACCGTTTGATACCGTTCATTTGGTAATAAATTCCCCTCTTTTGCGTACTGCGACTCAGGCTGCTGTTAAGGATATGAAATACATCATACCCTAAAACAAAATTTATCCGCCCGAATTTCTTCGGGCGGATTTTTTTGTATTTTTCTTGTTCGTTGAATGTGAACATGGTATACTGTATATAGATTTACAAGACGACAAGCAATCGTCTTCTTTAAGGAGAAAATTCATGAAGGACGTTTTATGTGTTGTCTGTTGTGTAATGTTGTGCCTTGTGTTATGCTCCTGCATGGCAGCACCTGCCGAAACTCCACAGACAACAAGAAGTACCACCACATCTATCATCACCACTACCACATCCTTTGGGGGAACATCCGCAACCGAGCAAACAACGACAAGCGACATCCCGACCACGGTGACGACCACAAGGAGGAACCCCACGACCACCCACCGTCCCACGACCACCGTTTTGCCCACAACGGAACAGACATCCACCATTACCCCAACGAACCCCACTAAAAATCCCTTAAAACCGTTTACATATACCGTGAAGGATCCCGACAACAAACGGGGATTGTCTACTAAGAAATACGGGTTTTCTTTCGGCGTGGGGCAAAATGGTGAACCGCCTGCCCAATCCGTTGCCAATCAACACACTTTTGATGGGTTTGACAACGTGTCCGCCTTGGCATTGGATCTGCAAACTGACCAAAAGGTTATGTATTTAACCTTTGACAACGGGTACGAGTATCACAATCTTACGGCAGATATACTGGATACTTTAAAACAAAAAAACGTAAAAGCGGCGTTTTTTGTCACACTCAGTTATGTAAAGGGAAACAAAGCGTTGGTAAAACGTATGATCGACGAGGGGCACATCGTAGGAAATCACAGTACCACCCACCCCTCCTTTCCCAAACTCACACGAACGCAAATGGCAAAGGAAATCGCACAGTTGGACAATTATTTACGGGAACACTTTTCGTATACCAGTCCTTATTTTCGGTTTCCTGCAGGGGAATATTCGGAAAATGCGTTGGAATTGGTGACATCCCTTGGCTATCATGGGGTATTTTGGTCCCTTGCTCATGCCGATTGGGACACCTCGACACAACAAGGCGCCAAGCACGCGTATGATACCGTCACCTCGCGGTTTCATTCGGGGGCGGTGATCTTGCTTCATGCCGTATCACAGGATAACGCACAAGCACTGGGCGATATCATCGACACGGCCATTGACGAAGGATATACCTTTGACACGTTAGATGAATACTTTCAATAAGAAATGATCCCTTTCGGAGTTTTCCGAAAGGGATCATTTCGTTATCGGCAATCCAACACTTGTTTTGCCGTGTATTCGTCGGTGATGAAGGTGTCGATCAAGTTAGTGCGTAACGCGCCCGCAATGGCGCGCACCTTATCGTCGCCGCAAGCGACGGCAATGGTTTGTTTCGCCTGCCGAATATCCTCGGCAGAAGCGCACAAGGTATTTTCATACAGGTCTACGAACTCGCCGTTTTCGGTGAAAAAATGGGTAGCCACGTCGCCGATCACGGCGGAACGCTTGTCGCTGTATCCAAAAGTTTTGCCGAAGATCTCCAACACATCGGTGTTGCCGATTCCCACCACCGCCACATCGGCGGTGCTCCACAATTGCTGGATCTTTTTATAATACGACAAGGTCTTCAGCAACACGCAATCGTTGGCCGTATCCGCCAAATAGGGGAACCACGCGTATTTGACGGCGGCACCGATCTTATCCGCCAATTCCCGCGCCAATTCGTTGGAAGAAAAATACGCATTTTCATTATCGGTGGCGCCGAACAGGGGAAACACCGTGTTGCCCGTGGTGTCCATGTGAGGCATGACGTGGATCAGTTCCTGAATGGTCCTGCCCCACGAAAGGGCCACTTTTTGCCCGCCTTGTTCCAACAACGGAAGTAAATAATTCACCGCGGCTTTCACGGTCATGAGGCGGCGCATAGACTCGTTTTGGCTACTGACCCCGCTCACCACACAGCGGTTGATTCCAAACGCTTGACACAGCTGTCGTTCCAGTTCTTCACAATCTTTTTGAGGATTGTGAATGGTGATCTCCACAATATTCTCTTTGATAGCGTCGTTTAGCAGTTTGGAGACCGTTTGTCGGGAAAGACCCATGCAATCGGCAATCTCCTGCTGGGTATACTTTTTCTCGTAATACAGGGTCGCCGCTTCCGACATCATGATTTTCTCATCACGGATCTTCATGTTCTCACCTTCTGTCTGCGTATTTTATCACGATTCCGCCTTTCTGTCAATCATTTTAACATTTGTATTTGACATTTGTTAATTGCGGTGGTATAATGATTATATTCTAAAAGAGGAGTTGCGTATTATGTTAGTTTCCATGAAAGAGATGCTGGAGGACGCTCGTCAAAACCACTATGCGATCCCCGCCTTTGATGTCAGTAACTATGAAATGATGAAAGCGGTATTGGAAGCGTGTGAAGAAGAACGCTCCCCCGCTTTGTTGATGGGACTCGGTGTGGATCTGGTAGGCAAAGGGTTGCCACTCATAACCGCCATGGTTCGTGAGGCTTCCAACCATTTTTCCATCCCCGTTTGTTTCCATTTGGACCACGCCACGGACTTAGAATTCATCAAAGCCGCCTGCAACGCGGGATTCAGTTCGGTGATGTATGACGGTTCTTCTCTGCCCTTTGAAGAAAATGCCCGCAAGACGTTGGAAGTAGTGCAATACGCCCATTCCATCGGTGCCACCGTGGAAGCGGAGCTGGGCCACGTGGGCAATGCCATGGTAGGTAACGAGAAAGAGACCGTACAGGACGAAGATCCCGAAGACACCCTCACCGTGCCGGAAGAAGTGGTAAAATTCGTGGAGATCACCGATGTGGATGCCTTAGCCATCGCCATCGGCACCGCTCACGGCGTGTATAAGAAGACCCCCACCCTGCGTATCGACCGTTTGGACGAGATCACAGCGGTGTGCGATCGCCCGCTGGTATTGCACGGCGGCAGCGGAACGCCCGATGAGCAAATGCAAAACGCCATCAAACACGGTATCACCAAGATCAACATTTATTCCGACGTGGTCGGTGCTATGAACGCGGGTTTGAAAGCCAAGTTGAACACCATTGAAAACCCCTCGACTTGGCCGGTATTTGTCTTTGAAGATGCCCGCAATCTGATGAAAGAGGTCGTTCGCAACAAGGTGAGAACCTTCGGCAGCGCCAACAGAGTATAAGGAGATACACCATGAAAACAAGAGCAGTCAGACTTTACGGAGAACTGGATCTCCGTTTGGAAGAATTCGAATTACCCCCGTTAAAAGACGGCGAGATCTTAATTAAAGTGATCTCGGACAGTGTGTGCATGTCCACCTACAAAACCGCCAAGCAAGGCGCCAAACACATTCGCGTACCCGACAACGTGGCGGAACATCCCGTGATTGTAGGTCACGAATTCTGCGCCGAGGTGGTGGAAGTAACCGATAAATGGAAAGACCACTATCAAGTGGGTGACAAAGTGGTCATCCCCCCTGTTCTTTCCTATTTGGGCGGTATGCAAACCATCGGCTATACCTTTGGGGAGATCGGCGGCCTGTCCACCTATTCCGTGGTTTACGATCATATCGTGGAAAACGGGTATTTGATCAAAATCGAAAGCGACGCTTTCTTCAGTGGCTCGCTCATTGAGCCCGCTTCTTGCGTCATTCGCGGTTACAAAGCCAACTTGCACTTGGACGGCGATCTCAACCCCTATACCAATATCAAGCCCGACGGCAAGGTGGCCATTTTGGCCGGTTGCGGTCCGATGGGTTTGGTGGCCATTGATCTGGCTTTGCACGGTGCTGTGAAACCGTCCTTGGTAGTAGTGACCGATCTGGATAACCAACGGTTAGCACGGGCAAAACAGATCTTTGACCCCGACGAAGCGGCCAAAGACGGGATTCGGCTGATCTTCAGCAACGCGTCCGACAAAGAAGAATTATTGAGTTTTACAGACGGCAACGGTTATGACGATGTGTTCGTGTACGCGCCCGTACCGGTGGTCGTAGAATTGGCCGATGCCATTCTCGGTTTTGACGGATGCTTGAACTTCTTTGCCGGCCCTATCGACAAAGGGTTCAGCGCTAACTTTAACTTTTATAACGTCCACTACGCGCAACATCACGTGGCAGGCACCAGCGGCAGTACCACCGAAGATATGCGGGACATCGTAGCACTGATCGGTGAAAAACGCATCGATCCCGCCGTTATGATCACCCACATCGGCGGCATCAACGCGGCTATCGATGCCACGCTTCATTTACCCGAAATTCCCGGCGGAAAGAAACTGATCTATACCCATATTGATCTACCCCTCACCGCCATTGCCGATTTTGAAACCTTAGGTGCGACGGACAGCCGTTTCCAAACGCTCCATGAACTCGTGACCAAAAACAACGGGTTATGGTGCGCCGAGGCGGAAGCCTATTTGTTGGCAAATTTTCAATAACACTTCAAGCGAACCGATGACTGACCCTCGTTAAGCCATCGGTTTGTTTGGTTAGGAGGACACATAATGGCCAAATACGCAATCGGATTGGATTACGGCACCTTATCGGTGAGGGCATTACTCATCAATATTGCCACGGGAGAAGAAGCGGGCGTCAGTGTTTTTGAGTATCCCCATGCGGTCATGGATACGCAACTGCCCACCGGCGAAAAGTTGCCCGTTAATTGGGCGTTGCAACATCCGCAGGATTACCTGGACGGGTTGGCGACGGTCGTTAAAGACGTAGTAAACCACAGCGGCATCTCTCCCGAGGATGTTGTGGGAATCGGACTGGATTTCACCTCATCGACCATTCTGCCCGTTTATGCAGACGGCACACCCCTTTGTTTGCACGAGGCATTTGCCAAAGAACCCCACGCTTATGTGAAATTGTGGAAACACCACGGCGGCGAAGCGGAAGCGGAGTTTATCACCAAGACCGCCGAGGAAATGGAAGAAGTTTGGTTTGACTTGTACGGGCGAAAAGTGTCCAGTGAATGGATGTTGCCCAAAGTGTTGGAAACGTTGCGGTATGCACCGCAGGTGTATGAGACCGCCGACCGCTTTATTGAAGCCCTTGACTGGATCATTTGGAACTTGACGGGTGAAGAGTCACGCAGTGTTTGCGGTTTGGGGTATAAAGCCATCTATCACCATGAAAGCGGATTCCCCACCAACGAGTTTTTCCGCGCGTTAGATCCGCGTATGGAACATTTTATCGAAGAAAAGATCAAAGCCCCTATTAAGATCATCGGGGAACCGGCAGGATATCTGACAGAAGAAATGGCTCAGACCTTGGGCCTGGTTGCGGGTACACCGGTGGGCACGGGGATTATCGATGCTCACTCGTCCATTGCGGGTGCGGGAATTACGGGACCCGGACAACTGATGATCATTATGGGCACGTCTGCCTGTCACCTGTTGCTTTCCAATAAAGAGGTGGGCATCCCCGGCATCGGGGTGATTGCCAAAGATGGTATGTTGCCCGGCTACTACGCCTATGAGGCAGGTCAGTGCTGTGTGGGCGATCTGTTTGCGTGGTTTACCCGCACCTGTATCCCCGAACAGTATGAGCAAGAAGCGAGGGAAAAACACATCGGTATCCATCAATTGTTGGTGGAAAAACTGCAAGGTTACAAAGCGGGCCAAAGCGGATTGTTGGCGCTGGATTGGTTTAACGGCGTGCGTTCACCTCTAATGGATTTCAACTTAAACGGACTGATCATGGGGATGAATCTTCTCACCAAACCGGAAGAACTATATTTGGCCTTGATCGAATCCACTGCCTACGGAACAAAACGTATCGTAGAAAAATTTGAAGAAGCGGGCATTGCCATTGATTCCGTGGTGTTGAGCGGCGGTATTCCCATGAAAAATCCTATGCTGGTACAGGTATACACCGATATTCTGAACCGCGAAGTGAAAGTGTCAGAAACCACCCAAGCCTGCGCGTTCGGTGCTGCCATTCTTGGGGTGGCGGCCGCCCCTTCTTCTGTGACGGGATATACGAGCGTAAACGAGATCGTAGCCAAGATCGGCCGATCCGGCGGTGAAACGTACTATCCCAACAAAGCGAACGTAGACGTGTATGAACGCCTGTATGCGGAATACAAAACCTTAAGTGAGTATTTCGGCGGAGAAGGCAACGACGTGATGAAACGGTTAAACCGCATCCGCGAAGAACAACAATAACCCCCTTGTAAACAACAGTCCCGCGACCCGGTACAGGGCGAGAGGGACTGTTTTATTCGGTAGGAGGTAAACGATGGTAGAGTACGACATTTTCGCGGATGATGTCCGCTAGCCAATCGTTAATACAACCGTCGGCAATACGCCATACCCAGTTGTTACCCACTGTGGAGGGTTCGTTAATGCGGGCTTCACTGCCCAGCCCCATAAAATCCGCCATCATGAAAATGACCGTATCCGCCACCGACATCATTGCGGTACGGATCATGGCCCAGTTAAACCCTTCCTCATCGTCCACATGGAGATATCGCCGCGCTAACGCCACTTCATCGGGATCGGCGGTTTTGGTCCATCCCATAATGGTGTCGTTGTCGTGAGTGCCGGTGTATACCACACTGTTGACCACATGATGATGCGGAAGATAGGCACTGTCGCTGCCATCAAAGGCGAATTGCAACACTTTCATGCCGGGAAATCCCGTCGCTTTAAGCAACTCTTGCACCGCGGGAGTGAGCAAGCCCAGATCTTCGGCGATGATGGGTAGATCGTTCCCCAGTGAAGCGGTCAACGCGTTAAACAGATCCATGCCGGGGCCTTTCACCCACCATCCGTCACGGGCGGTCTCACTTTCAAAGGGAACAGCAAAAAAGGATTCGAAGCCGCGGAAATGGTCAATGCGCACCACATCGTATTGGCGCAACGCATAGGCGAGACGCCGTTTCCACCAACCGTAACCGTCGGCTTTCATATAGGCCCAATCGTACAGGGGGTTGCCCCACAACTGGCCATCCTCGGAAAAAGCATCGGGGGGAACGCCCGCTACCAGTTTCGGGCGAGCGTCTTCGTCCAATAAAAACTCCCGTGTATCCGCCCACACATCGGCACTGTCGTATGCCACATAAATGGGGATATCCCCGATAATGCGAATGCCGTTTTCGTTGGCATAGGTCTTCAGTGCTTGCCATTGCACGGCGAACTCGTATTGTATAAAGCAGTAGAACGCGATGTCCGCCTCATAAACGGTTCGCGCCGCTTGTAGTGAAACAGCATCTCGCAGGCGGAGATCCTCGCCCCATTCCTCCCAACTGACGCCGCCGTTTGCGTCTTTTAATGCCATAAACAGAGCATAGTCGTTAAGCCAACCGCCGTTTTCTTCGCAAAAAGCGGTGTATGCGGCGGTTTCGTGAAAACGCGCGAAGGCGCGACGCAACAACGGCAACCGTTGTTCATATAATTTACCGTAATCCACCGTGTGGGGATCGTCGTCGAAATCACAGGCAGTGATTTCGGCCTCGGTCAACAACCCGTCCTGTACCAACAAGTCGAGATCGATGAAATAGGGATTACCCGCGAAAGCGGAAAAAGACTGATAAGGGGAATCACCGTATGAAGTAGAACCGAGGGGCAAGATCTGCCAATACCGCTGCCCTGCTTTTTTGAGAAAATCCACAAACTCATAGGCGTGTTTGCCAAAAGTACCGATCCCGTGAGGAGACGGCAAGGAAAAGATGGGCATCAGTATGCCGCTGGCTCTCATACAGTTACTCCCTTTCCATTTCGGGTTTAAAGGCAGGCATCAGTTGCAACTTAAACAGATTGCGCCGATGCAATCGATCGATCCGTTCTTTCACGGCGAGATCGTCGATCTCGCCGGTGCGGATATACCGATCTAGTTGCGCATAGGTAAAACCAAGATTTTCTTCGTCGGTCTTTCCGCACAAACCATCGATGGGTACTTTGTCCACCAAGATCGACGGCAATCCCAACACACGGCCGATCTCTTTCATTTCCGCTACCGTCAGGTTGGCGCAAGGACTGAAATCGCCTGCTGCATCACCGTAACGGGTGGAATAACCCACCCAATCTTCCGATAAATTACAGGTATTGGCCACCCGTCCGTTACAACTTTGGGACACGGCATATAACGCACTCATGCGGATACGGGGCGGCAGATTGACCTGCGCTTGCGCCGACAATTCCAGCGGCATGGCGGCTTTCAGACCGTCAACCGCTCCTTTAATATTCACCACATAATGGCGAATACCCAAGTGTTCCACCAACAGTTGAGCCATGTCGATATCCTGTTGAACGCCGCAGGGCATCAACACCCCGATCACTCGTTCCCGTCCCAGTGCTTCCACGCACAGAGCGGCAACGATGGAACTGTCTTTTCCGCCCGATATGCCCACGACGGCATTGCAATCGGGACCGTTTTCTTCAAAGAACGCGCGAATCCATGCCACGCAATCGTTTTTTACTTGTTGTGCATGAAACATGATATTACCTCACCTCGATCTGACACATCGTCATGGTAGTTAACGCCGCTTGATGGCTTTCGGGAGTGACACCGGCACAACAAGAAGCGTCAACGGCTATGGGCATTTCGGGGAAAGCCGCTTTCAAAAGCAATGCGTTGGACACCACACAAATATCGGTGCAAAGGCCCACCAATTCCACCGAAAAGGGCTCTTCGTTGGCAACATCGGCGATCAGCCGCGGCAGGTCTACAGAGCCGAAGGTCAATTTTTCCACCGCCGTATATGCGCGATCTTCCAGTGCCTTGGCGACCGTCGGATACAATTGCCATCCGTCTGTTCCTTTTATGCAATGAGGAATCGGTAGGTGCCGCCCTTCGGCGGTGTCGCTGTATCCTTCAAAGTGAGTATCGTAGGTAACAATGATCTCGCCCGTAAAAGCACGAATCTTTTCCGCCACTCGCGGGGCGATCATAACAGCCTCGGGCGTTCCCAACGCACCGTCCACAAAGTCCCGCTGCATATCCACAACAATCAAAAATTGTTTCATCCCGTTCACCACTTTCTTAGTATGTGTAACTGTCATACACTTCTTGCAATCGATGGGGATAATCGGTCATGATACCGTCCGCACCGATATCAATCAGTTCTTTCATTTCCTTCGGATCGTTGATCGTCCAGTAATGGACTGCCAAATTGTGACGATGAGCGGTGTTTACCAATCCTTTGGTAGACAGGTCAAACCCCAATTGCTCGGTGGGAAGTTGAAACACGCACATACCGTCAGTAAAGAAAACGTCCAATTTTAACAACTGCAACACAAAAAAGGTGGTAGCACCGCCGGTTGCGGGAGAATACATAAACGTGTCGGGCACTTCTTTGTCCCGTTGCATACGTTTGAATTCGGCATATATCTCGTCGTGAAAACTCGCCAGTACCACCCGATCAAAGGCATCGTGTTTTTCTAACAAACGAATCACTTCGTCTAACGCCCTAAAGCCCAGATCACCGGATTGTTTGATCTCTACATTGATACGATTGTCAGGGAACGCCACGATTAGGTCTTCCAACGTGGTGGTGAGAAAGACCCGCTCGTCCCGTGGAGAAACGCCGACAGGATAGGGCACGTCCGTGGGATATTTTTCTACGCCGTTATCGTCGGTGAAATGTTGCCGTTCACCCTTTAACACACCATCCTCTGTAGGATTGGTATACCCAAAATCCACCTTTTGAGCCATCAAATCGGTATAATTCCAGTCGGCAATGTCACCGGTTACATTGGTTTTACGGTCCAACGTGGTATCGTGAGACAAAATGATCACGCCGTCTTTCGTGATGCTGACATCCGTTTCCATCATGACCCGTTCATCCACACTGTAAGCGTTGTAAAAGGCTTCCAATGTATTGTCGGGGAACTCCCGATTTCCGCCGCCGTGGGCGATCAAGATCGGAAGCGTTTCCTCTTTCTTCATGGGATTATCCAATAAAAAGTTCTGCGGACGCGGCCAAAACGCCAACACACTGTAGATCAGCACAACACTTGCCACTACAGCAGCAAGGATCTTCCATCCTTTTTTCATGCCATCCATCCTCTCGTTAATGCCTATTCGTATCATACCACATTCCGTACTGCTTGACAAGTAACGGCACACGACAAAAAGCCCGTTCCTTTTACGCCAAGCGTTGATAAGGAACGGGCTTTTTGTCAATTACCCATCACTTGTGCAATAGCCTCACGGGCCGTGTTTACACTGTCTTCGTTGGGAATGACCACACTGAGTTTTTGCGATCCCGTTGAATAGCAAGCGCGGGATCCGCCGCTGCCGGTTACGGAAAGGCTCTGAATATCCCAAGAAGGGAATTTATCCAACTGATAGTTGATGAGAGACCGTATTTCATTTAAGGAAATGTTGGTCTTGGTATGAGATGTCACGACATTTAATAACGTGTTGATCTTACCGGGTTGCAAGATCGCGGGCGAGGTCACTTTATCAAAGATCGCTTTGATAACCAACTGCTGATTGACACCTCGTTGCAAGTCACCGGAGGAAAAACTGTGCCGTTCACGGGCAAAGGCCAACGCCGCATCGCCGGTCAGTTCGTTTTTGCCTTTCACGAACTGATAGGTATCGCCCGACAAGGAATATTTGCTGGAAAACGCATATTGCGAATCCACCGTAATACCGCCCACGGCATCCACGATCTCCACCACGGAATGGAAGTTGACCCGCACATAGTAGTTGAACTGTACATCGAAAAACGCGCCCAACGTTTCCATGGAACAAGCCGTTCCGTAGTTACCTGCGTGGGTCAGCTTGTCCATCTTTTCCAAATTGCCGTTCAGCGGAACATAGTAATCCCGCGGGACATTGACCATCAAGATCTTATTGGTTTTGGGATTGACAGCGATCAACATATTGACATCGGAAAGGGCTCTTTCCGCAATGTTTTCCGAATTGCGGGTATCCACACCTGACAAATAGATGAGGAAGGGCTCTTTTTGTACTTCTACCTGTATGGAATCCACTTCCGCATCGGGATCGGGCAGTTTGATCAGCGAACGGTACAGCGTATGTAACACGCTGGTGCCCAGTAACGTGACCAGCAAGATCACAACACTCAACACCACGCTGACGATTTTCGCCCATTTGGCCCGCTCAAAGCGGATGAACAAGAAAATCTGCAGACCGATGACCAACGCCAATAATACCGCCAATAAAATGGTGTATTTCAAAGGAATCAACTGCATATAGCCGATGTAAACGACAGAACCGATAGCAAAAACACATTCGAGAATCACCAATATGCGTACAATGATCTGTCGGATCATGGGGAGCTTTTCACGCCATTCCTGTTTCATAATATCCTC
The DNA here is from genome assembly GCA_045541495.1 of Acutalibacteraceae bacterium. GTDB lineage: Bacteria > Bacillota > Clostridia > Oscillospirales > Acutalibacteraceae > RGIG3009. Next base: position 41,345 of record JAZQJE010000031.1, read on the forward strand.
CTTTTATTCCTCACGGAACTTCTCGTACAGGGTGAGTATACCGCTTTCTTTTCGTTTCGTCAAGTTTAGATTGTTTAGAAGAAAATGACAAGTGCTTGTGATACCAACACTACCGCCACCAAGGCTACCGGATAGGTGGCCGCATAGGCCATGGCCACGTCTTCGGTACCCGCCACGTGGATGAGTGTGCTTAAAGCGGGTGTGCTGGTCATCCCGCCCGTGATCGAGCCCAAGGCGTTGAGCAAGGGCAATTTCAGCACATATTTGGCAAATAAATACCCGACGGTTAAAGGAACGATGGTGATGATCACGCCATACAGGAAGTAACTCCATTTGAAATTTTCCACAAATTGGACACCGCCCGCAATACCTGCGCCTACCAAGAACAATACCAATCCCAATTCCCGAAAAACCCGCAAGGTGGTTTCGGGCGGAATCAAACAAAGGCGGCCGCATCTGCCGAAATGACCCAGCAGCAACGCCGTTAACAAGCAGCCGCCCGTGGAAGTGAGAGAAAATACCGGACCAATCTTGATCGTACCGATCACAATCCCCACTGCCGCCGCCAGGGCGAACACCGTCAGGCCATAAGGATCCATGGTGACCGTTTGGTTATCCGAAACCGAAACTGTCTTAATTTCAATGACCCGCGCTAATTTTGCGCGTTCTACCGCCATATCGGCTTTTTCCAATTTAGGTATGATTTGAACAAATAATACCTTTCCCACCACACCGAACAGATAGGCAATGCCGTACCCCACCGCCACGATGCCCTCTTGTTCAGCGACTACCGTGCTTTTGGCGGCGGAAAAGGCCGGCGTGGACGTGATGGCGCCGGAAAAGATACCCGCCATCATGCCGGTGAACGAAGGAGAATCGGCTTCGCCGCCAATCGTTCGGCCAAACCATAAACACACCGCGGCGGTCACACCACCCATCGCCACCACCACAAGTCCTAATAACACATAGGATTTAAAGTGACGTTTGATATTGTTAAAAAAGGCGGGGCCGGCGATAAACCCGATGGAGGTCACAAACAGTATCAAGCCCGCATTTTCCACCATCTTTAAGGCTTGGGTCGTATAATGGACGGCCTCATCGGCGGTGGTTATGGTTAATTGTGCATTCAATGGCCCGTACAAAAAGCACCCGAACGCCAACGCTGCCAAAAACACACCTGCGTTCCCCAGTGACATGCCTTTGATGGTAATACGACCAAGACCGTAACCCACGGCAACAACGGCTACAATACAAAACAAAAAAAACGAGATATCCGTGACGGATATCCCGCCATGAAATAAGGCCATGTAAACAATCCCTCCCATTATCTGTTTATTGTACCAAGATATTGCCGTTTTTTCAACCGATAAAACAAAAAAGCTCTTGCCTATTTTCGGCAAGAGCAAAAATTCAGGCATATTCGTGTTGGCGGGGATCGGTGGTTTTTGGCTGATAGAAATGGCGAATGATATCCCGACGGGTAACGATCCCGATAAAGGAACCTAAGTCGTCGATCACGGGGATAAAGTTTTGGTGCATGGCCCGTTCCACCAGTTGGTCGATACCGGCGGTGATTCGTACCGGCGGGTTACGATCAATCCGCAACACATCCCGTACAACCACTTCTTCAAGGGATTCTGACGAGATCGTCTGCAACGACTCCCCTATCTGCTGTTGTTCTTGCACCAGATACCATAAAAAATCGCCCTCGCTGACGGTGCCCACATACCGATTTTCACGGGTGACGACGGGCAATGCGGAAAAACCACTTCGTTTTAGTTTTTCCAATCCTTGGCGGATGGTGTGATCTTCATAAATACAACCAACTTGGCTTTTCGGGGTTAAAAAGTATGCCACATTCATACGTTTGCCTCCTGACACGATCATTTTATCATTGGGGCATGAATAATCCGTGAATAACCCTAAAATTATTTGTGATATTTACTGCCGGCTGTAATTTGCATGGCGCGATAGAGCTGTTCCAGCACCATTACCCGTGCCAATTGGTGAGGAAAGGTCATGGCGGACATGGACAGGCGCAAACGGGCGCTTTCTTTCACCAGATCCGACAGGCCGCAGGAACTGCCGATGACGAACGCCACATGGCTCACCCCGTCTACCGCCCATTTTTCCAGTTGGCCCGAGAGTTCGGGGGACGTCATCCCTTTGCCTTCGATACACAACGCGATCATGGACGCGCCGGCGGGAATACGGGAAAGCAAACGATGGCCTTCCGCCTGTAACGCGGCGGTGATTTGCGCGTCGGACGGATCGGCGGGCAATCGTTCTTCTTCCACTTCCACTATATGCAGTTTGCAAAACGGCGATAACCGTTTACTGTATTCCGCGCAAGCTGCGCGCCAGTATTCTTCTTTTAAGCGGCCTACACAGGCAATGGTTACCGTTAACATGGGTGTTCTCCTCATTTAAAAGATCAAGGTGGGCCCGTTGTTTTCGGGCGGGGCCACCTGTAACACATAATCGCGGTTTTCTGTAAACCCCTGCGCGGTGAGCACAGCGGCAGAAGCAGCCGCAGCCAAAGGCGGCAGATTGTTTTCACGGCTTAAATGGCCGAGGAATACACGGGTCGTGCCTTGCCGTATGAGAGCGGGAAGTTCCGCGGCACAGGCTTCGTTGGATAAGTGCCCCACTGAGGACAAGATCCGCCGTTTGAGCACGTACGGGTACGGGCCGTTTTCCAACATGCGGATGTCGTGGTTGGATTCGATATGTATAAGATCACAACCTGTCAAACCGTCCCGCACCGCATCGGTCATTTCTCCCAAGTCGGTGGCGATACCCACGGTGCGTCCGTCTCGCAGTTCCACGCGAAATCCTGTGCTTTCCCGACAGTCGTGGGAAGTGGGAAAAGCGGTCACACGAAAATCGTCAAAACAGGCTTCGGTGACGGGTAAACAACGGTCGCTATCCGCCAATGCGGCGGTGTCACATAAACCCTCGCGTGTGCCCTTTGAGGCAAAGATCGGCATACCGTACCGTTTTTGCAACACCCGCAGGCCCGCCGTGTGGTCGGTATGTTCGTGGGTAACGAAAATAGCGCCAATACGGCGGGGATCGATGTCCCGTTCCTGCAAGGCCCGTTCAATACGGCGGGCGCTGACACCCGCGTCGATTAAAATACCGCTATCCGGTGTGCCGATATATAAGCAGTTTCCGCTGCTGCCGCTGAATAACGGACAAAATCGTGCCATGCCCGCCCTCCTTTCTATCCTACAAAAACGGCGCACATTTGTGCGCCGTTTTTTATGCTTGTTTGATCATGGGTTCGGTCTCGGTGATTCGACGAATGTCCGCACCCAGTTTCCGAAGTTTGTCCACAATGTCTTCATAACCGCGTTCGATGTATTGGATATCTTCGATCTCGGTGACACCTTTGGCCGCCAACGCCGCTAATACCATAGCCGCACCGGCACGCAGGTCCACCGCTTTGACGGGGGCCGCGGTTAGTTGGTTGCCGCCTTGCACCACCGCTAATTTACCGTCTACCTGAATTTCGGCACCCATGCGACGAAGTTCATCCACATAGCGGAAGCGGTTATCCCATACACTTTCATTGATAATGCTTGTCCCCTCCGCCATGGTAAGCAACACGGCGATCTGCGGTTGCATATCCGTGGGGAAACCGGGGTGAGGCATGGTTTTGACATTACAATGACGGGTGGGGCCGGGACAGGAAACACGAATCTCCTCATCAAACTCTTCCACCAAGGCACCCATTTCTTGCAATTTAGCGGTGATGGATTCCAAATGTTTGGGGATAACGTTGCGCACGGTGATATCGCCGTGCGTGGCAACCGCCGCCGCCATATACGTTCCCGCTTCGATCTGGTCGGGAATAATGGAATAGGTGGTGCCGTACAACCGCGCGACACCGCGAATCTTGATGACGTCGGTACCCGCGCCGCGGATATCCGCGCCCATGGAGTTTAAGAAGTTGGCCAAATCCACGATATGGGGTTCCTTGGCGGCGTTTTCGATCACGGTCATGCCGTCGGCACATACCGCTGCCAACATGATGTTGACCGTGGCGCCTACCGACGCCATATCTAAGTAGATGGATCCGCCTACCAGTGCTTCGGCGCTGGCATCGATCATACCGTCTTTCATGGGCGGGATCTGGGCACCTAAACAGGCAAATCCTTTAAGATGTTGGTCGATGGGGCGCACACCAAAGTTACAACCGCCCGGCATAGGAACGCGGGCGCGGCCGAAGCGGCCCAATAACGCACCGATAAAATAATAAGACGCGCGCATTTTTTTAGCCAGATCGTGGGGCACGGTCTGTGTCACGATGGTACTGGAATCAATCTCCACCGTATGAGAATCCAGGCGGCGGACAATGGCACCCAATGCCGATAAGATCTCAAGGGCGGTGGCAACGTCAGCAATATTCGGGATGTTTTCGATACAACAAACGCCATTTGCCAATACCGTGGCCGGCAAGATTGCCACAACGGCGTTTTTGGCACCGCTGATATCCACTGTTCCGTGCAGACGATTTTCGCCGCGGATAAGATACTTATCCACAAAAGCCACTCCCTTCCGATGAAATGAAAAAGCCGCATATCACATGGGCTGACAACTTGAAATTACACCACTAAATAGTATACCATACTTTTTAGAAAAATCAAACATTTTCTTATATTTTTTTGTGTTATCCACAATATATAGTATGTTCAAGTTGTCTGAACCTTAGACATGCAAGCATTTTCCACGCAAAAAATTTTTTAAAAACCGAGAGATTCTCCCACTAAAATGACTTTGATACGTCCCGCTTCCCGCTGATATCCCATGGCCATATAGGTACAGCAGATACGGGCGGACGAGGCACAACCGTCGGTGCACCACTCGCCGTCTTTCCCCATACATTCGCCGCGTTCATGGCAATAGGTGGTGCAATGCAACCGTTTCGCATTAAGGGGTGCGGCTACCGTTTTCACCCGTTTTTCCGCTTCTTTTAAATCGGCTACTACTTTGTTGCAACCGACCACCACAATCACCGAACGAGGGCCGAAACACATGGCAGCAATGCGGTTGCCATTGCCGTCTACATTGTACAATTCGCCACGTAAGGTAACGGCGTTGCTGGAGCAGAGATACGTATCCGCCGAAAACGAACGGCGGAAGAGATCGGTTACTTGTTCGCGGGTGAGATCGGGGGCATACCGATCCAAAAACTGATAATCGCCGCCGCGAAGCAGGTCGATCACGCCTAATTCGTCCAATGTGCGAGAGCCACCCACCGCTACCGTGTTGCCTGTATGTAACAATTTTTTTAGGAGCGGTACCACCTCGTCAGCAGTATCCACCACATACGATTCCATATTGTTGCGGCGCAACGCTTCGGCAACAGCGTTCAACGATTGACGGGTCGTCATCATTCGATATCCTCCCCGTTTTCAAGGGCGGTGATCAGATTCACACGGCGTTGATGGCGGCCACCTTCAAACTCGGTAGTGAGAAAGGTGGTCACGATCATTTTGGCCAGTTCCGGACCCACCACACGGGCGCCGATGGCCAACATGTTGGCATCGTTGTGTTGGCGAGTTAATTTGGCGGAATAAGGCTCACTGCAAAGAGCACAACGAATTCCTTTTACCTTGTTGGCGGATAAACTGATGCCGATTCCCGTCCCGCAGATAACAATACCCTTATCGCATTCCCCCGATGCCACCGCTTTGGCGGCGCGGGCACCGAATACCGGATAGTCACAACTGTCGGTAGTATAAGTACCGAAATCCCGATATTTCAGTCCCATGTCGGTGAGCAGGGCTTGGATCTCCCGTTTCATATCGAGAGCAGAGTGGTCACAGGCAATAGCGATCATCACAATTCCTCCTAAAAAAAGGAAACGGATTGCCTTGTACATTCCGTTTCCTTTCCTTTGTTATCGAATTTACTCAGCAGTTTCCTCAGCAGGAGCTTCCTCTGCTTCGGTGACTTCTGCCGTTTCTTCGGCAACCTCTTCCGCAGGGGCCTCTTTTTCGATCAATGCACGGATGGACAGGCTGATGCGTTTGGCATCGTAGTCCACAGCGGTGATCTTGGCTTCCACTTCCTCGCCCACTTTCAGCGCATCTTGGGGTTTATCGATGCGGCGATCGGCGATCTGGGAAATGTGGATCAAGCCGTCAACACCGGGGATGATCTGCGCGAAAGCGCCGAAGGTGGTCATACCTACGATCTTCACGGTGACAACATCGTCCACATGGTAGTTGTTTTTGAAAATCTCAAAGGGGTTGTCTTCCGCACGGCGGTATCCCAGAGAGATCTTTTTCTTTTCTTGGTCCAGATCACGGATGTATACGTCCACCGTGTCGCCCACGTTGACGACTTCGGAGGGGTGCTTGATGTGATTCCAAGACAATTCGGAAATGTGCACCATACCGTCTACGCCGCCCAGATCCACAAACGCACCGTAGGAGGTGAGGGATTTGACAACGCCGGTATATGTTTGGCCAACTTCCGCTTGAGCAAAGAAGGCTTCTTCCTTCGCTTTGCGCTCTTCACGGGCAATGGCGCGAACAGAACCCACCGCGCGGTGGCGAGCATGATTGACTTCGATGACCTTGAAGCGAACGGTCTGTTTGACCAAGGGTGTCAGATCTTCCATACGGCTGGCAGAGGCCAGAGAAGCGGGGACAAAAATCTTCACGCCGTGAGAAGCGACCAAAATACCACCTTTGATCACGTCGGTGACGATGCCTTCCAGCACCTCGCCGCTTTCGGATGCCGCCACAACGGTATCCCAGCCTTTTTTGGCATCCACGCGTTTTTTGGACAGCATGATGGTGCCTTCTTGATCGTTGGTACGCATGATGAGCAGTTCCAGTTCATCTCCGATGTTGACCAATTCCGCGGGGTCGGTGCCTGCGGCGGACAGCTCTTCTACGGGAATGTAGCCGGTTTGTTTGCGGCCGATGACTTCGACTTGAACCTCGTTGGGAGCAATGCCCACAACGATACCGCGCACTTTCTCATCTGTAGTTAAACTTTGAAGGGACGCTTCCAGCGCCTCTTCAAAACTCATTTCGTCAAAGGACTTGACAGGTGCGGTCTCCTCCGCAATTTCTTGGACTTCGTTGTTGTTGACTTCGGACATGGTTGAAAGTACCTCCTTTATGATATCGGCAGGGGTGGATGCTCCCGCGGTCACGCCGATCTTGCGCGCGCCCGCAAAGGTGTCTGCCTGCAACTCCGCCGCCGTTTCAATGAGAACGGTGGAACAGTGTTTTTGGCATACATCCCGCAATTTCGCGGTATTGGAACTTTGCCGTCCGCCGACAATAACCATCACATCGCTTTGCTGTGACAGTGTATCTGCCTCCCGTTGCCGCTCGGCAGTTGCACTGCATATTGTATCAAAGATTTTGAGATTTGTATAGTGTTTTTTTGAGATTTCTTCGCATTTTTCCCAAATTTTTGAATGAAAAGTTGTCTGTGCCACCAAAACGACGGGGGCATCTTTGGGAGGATGTTCGGATTTGATCAGTTTTTCCAGCTCTTCTTCGTCGGAAAACACATAGGATGGGCCTTCACAATGGCCGCGGATCCCCATCACCTCGGGGTGATGTTCGTCCCCCGCAATGAGGATGGTGGCGCCGGCGGCGGAATGTTGCACCGCCAAACGGTGAATTTTCGCCACAAACGGGCAGGTGGCATCGTACACATCCACGCCCTGTTCGGCCAGTTGATCATACACGGTTTTGGCAACGCCGTGAGAACGGATCACTAAGGTATGATCGGGCGGCACTTCCTCGGGAGACCAAACAATACATACGCCCCGCTCACTTAATTGTTGTACCATCTGGGGATTGTGGATGATCGGGCCGAGGGTGCACACGTTTTTTCCCTCGTCCAGCAGGCGTTCCACCGCTTCCACCGCCCGCTTAACGCCGAAACAAAAACCGGCGGATTTTGCTACAACGATCTCGGGTTTCATTTAGTTTCCTCCATCATAGCGGCAATCGTACCCATAATAGTACGGGTGGCATAGCGCAGGTCGGGTTTCTCGGGGTCTTGCAAATGTAAGTCTTCGGGTGACAACACCTTGCCAAAAGTAATCGTGATGGGTTTAAAGGGACGCATTTTTTGCCCCTTGGTGGTGATGGCCACCGGCAACACACTGGCCCCTGTACGGGACACGATCAGTGCCGCACCGGATTTGGGGCGCAACAACTCTCCTGTTTTGGAACGGGTACCTTCGGGGAAAATCCCCACCATCTTACCGCTGTCCACCAATTCTTTCGCCTTATCAATAGCACCGGTGTCGCCGGTGCCCCGCTTCACGGGGAACGCACCGATCTGTTTGCCCAAAAACCACGTGAACAGTTTGTTACAAAACAATTCGGCTTTGGCCATGAAAAACACATGGCGATGTTGCACCACTTCCAACAATACGGGATCCCAATTGGAGATATGGTTACTGCACAGCACAATAGGCGGGTCGCCGGGGGTTGGGGGGATGTTCTCCCGTCCCACAACGTTGACCCACATAAAAGACCGTACAATGGGTGTTAACAAATAGACGATAGCGCGTCCGAACCGCATGGGCTTTACCCCTCCAAAGCGTTTAAAATCGTGTTTTTCAGCAATGCCACGGACTCTTCCAAGGTGTTGTTCGTGGTATCCAGGCAGATGGCATCTTCCGCGGGGCGAAGCGGCGCCGCCGCCCGATGGGAATCGTTATAATCCCGCTCTTTCATATCGCGCAGCACTTCGTCATAGGTGGTGGCGACGCCTTTCTCTTGTAATTCTTCAAAACGGCGTCGCGCCCGATCTTCGGCGGTGGCGGATAAAAAGATCTTCACATCGGCGAACGGCAACACCACCGTGCCGATATCCCGTCCGTCCATGATGACGCTTTGTTTACGGGCGGTATCCTGTTGCAGATGAAGGAGATATTGCCGCACCACGGGGAGCGCCGAGATGGCGGAAGCCGCCATGGACACCTCCGGTGTGCGGATGAGGTCGCTGACGTTTTCCCCATCCAGCCATACCTGCTGAACGCCGTCTTGATGGGTGAGTTCCACAATGATGGTCTCCAACATAGGTGCAACGGCGGCTTCGTCGTTTGGGGCAATCCCCCGACACAAAGCGGCATAGCCCACGGTGCGGTACAGCGCACCGGTATCCACATACAGGCAACCCAGTTGCGCCGCTAAAATGCGGGCAATGGTGCTTTTTCCCGCGCCGGCGGGACCATCAATAGCAATCGCGATGGGTTTTGTCATACCGTAATACACATCCTTATATATGCTCACCGGCACACACGCCGGTGGAAAAGGCGATTTGCAAGTTGAAACCGCCGGTGTAGGCATCCACGTCGATGACTTCGCCTGCAAAATACAGGCCGCTGACCAATTTGGATTCCATGGTGGCGGCGTTGATCTCGCGGGTGCTGACACCGCCTGCGGTGACAATGGCTTCGGCCAAAGGGCGAAAACCGCTGACGGTGAGTGTCAGTCCTTTTAACAAGGCGACCAAACGGCGGCGCTCTTCCTTGGTGACGGAGTGACACTTCTTTTCCCCCGCCAAGGGCGCCAACGATAACACCACAGGGATGAGCGACCGCGGTAATACCGCCGACAGCGCATTGCCCAAACAGGTGTTTTTTTGTTGCTCAAATTCCCGCACCAAACGGGCGTCCACCTGTTCAGCGGAGAGCGCAGGTTTTAAATCGATGGTAAGGCGGTAGCGGCCGTCTTCCGGTTGCCGCATATGAGCGGACGCGGATAGGATCATGGGACCGGACACGCCGTAGTGCGTAAACAGCATTTCCCCAAAATCGGCGTAAACGGTCTTGCCCGTCACGGTGTCGGTGACGGTAAGGGCACTGTTTTTTAACGACAGGCCTTGCAGATCGGGACACCACGGCTCTTTCACCGTGAGGGGGACTAAGGACGGGCGGGGCTCCACAATCGTGTGGCCCGCTTGTTTTGCCAGTCGGTAGCCGTCACCTGTGGACCCCGTACCGGGATAGGAACAACCGCCGGTACAAACGATAACGGCAAAAGCGGAAAGGGCGTTGCCGCTTTCTAACGTGACCCCTGTGCACACGCCATCTTCTATACGTAAAGCGGCAGCACGGTCGTTTACAAACCGCACCCCGCCATCTTTCGCATACTGGACAAGGGCATCCACGATATCCACCGCTTTATCCGACAGGGGAAAAACACGGTTGCCCCGTTCGGTTTTGAGCGGTACGCCCTGTTCTTCAAAAAACGCCATGGTGTCGGCGGGCGAAAAGGCGGAAAAGGCACTGTATAAAAAGCGGCCGTTGCCTACCACGGCGGCCACGCAATCCGCGACGGAACAGTTGTTGGTGACGTTACAACGGCCTTTGCCGGTAATCATCACTTTGCGGGCGGGACGGGGATTGCGTTCGATGACGGTGACCCGATAGCCCCGCCGCGCGGCACGGCCTGCCGCCATTAAACCGGCGGCACCGCCGCCGATAACCAGAATATCAGCCATGGTTGTCGGTTGAGGGTTGGTAGACATGGTACGCCTCCCACAGGGTTTCCAGTTCGTTGAGGGTATCGCGGTTTTCGTCCATCCGTTTGAGAGACACCGCCACCAATAAGGCATTGATAATACTCATGGGAGCTACGAGCGAATCCACAATGGTAGCCATATCGCTGTGGGCCGCCAATAAGCAAGACGACAGTTCCGCCACGGGAGAGAGCAGACCGTCGGTGATGGCGATAACTTTTGTGCCGCGGGAATGGGCAAAGTGTGCCGTTTTGACGGTCTTGCTGGAATAACGGGGAAAACTGAGCACCACCAAGGCATCTTCTTCGCTGATGTGGATCATTTCTTCCAGAATTTCCGTTTCGGTAGAGGTGCTGATCAAACAAATATCGGGTAACAATAATTTGAGATAATAGGCAAAGAAATTGGCAAGAGCCCGACAACTGCCCGCGCCGAACACATACACACGGCGGGCGCTCACCAAATGGGACACCGCCTCGTCAAAGGTTTCTTTGGGCAATTCTTCCAAGGTTTGGCGGATGTTGTTCATATCGTAGGTCATGACCCGTTCCATCACTTCGTCGTCCGCCATGCGGGCGCGGGTGACCTCCACCCGTTGGACACTGGTAAGTTTACTGCGTACCAGCTCCTGAATGGCTTTTTGCAGGCGGGGATATCCGTCAAATCCCAATTCCGATGCGAAACGCACCACGGTAGATTCGCTGACTCCTACCGTTTTACCCAAACGGCTGGCCGTCATATACGCGGCTTCGTCATAGTGTTCTAAAATATAGGCAGCAATGAGCCGCTGACCTTTTGAAAAGGTGGGTAATAACCGGGTGATATGGGCTGTCAGATTCGTTTTCACCGAACATCACGACCTCTCTTTTTATCCTATCCAGTGTACCGCGTTTTCGCCCAAAATGCAAGATTTAATTTCCAACTTGCAAAAAGCAAGCGCCGTTACTTCAGCAAACGGCGCAAGAACGGTTGAAACCGTGAAAAATACAAAGGGAGCGCTCTGGTAAGGCCGATATCATACAACACAAAGATCCCGTTTCCTGCCAACAGGAACAGTCCCAACACCCCATAGAGGGAAAGGTTGATACCCGGCAGCATAAACTCTTCCATGGGAAACCCCACGACGGCTAACAGACTGTATCCCGCGATGACGGCGGCATTAAAAACGCCCAGTTTGATGATCCATTCTACAACACGGCTGCGGCGGGATTCTGCCACGGATTTGAGGAGCGGATAATACCCGAAAAAGGCCACATACAAGATCTTAGCTTCCCAGTCGGGCGTAATCAGTAAGGCGAGCAACGCCGTTGCTGTATAAACCGCCGCACCGCTTCGCTTGCCGCATTCGATAATAACGGGAAACAAAAATACGCTTGCGAGGCACGGCAACGCATAGGTGGCAAAGGGAAATAGGGTGAGCAACAGACAGGTCAGCGACAGGGCACCCATGATACCGCCCAGTGCCAATTTGGATGTGTTTTTCACCGTATCACCTCAACAACAGGGGATCAGGTCGCCGCCCATACATTCGCAACAACAGTCGGCGCAGATCAGACTGTTGCACACATCGCAGGTGGAACAACCGCCCCCCGTGCCGGGATGGACACGGTAGCCGCCCGTTTGCCGTTGTTGTTCCATACGGTTGAAGGCGGCGCGGTATTCGGGATTGGAAGGGTCCATACGGGTGGCGGTGGAAAAATGATTGTGGGCGTCGTCCAGCCAACCTTTTTTATACAGGACACTGCCTTTCAGAAAATACCATTCCGCATCGCGGGAAGGAGCAGGAATACCATCTAACAGGGTTTCCGCATCAATGGTGCGGCCCAAACGGATCAAGTTGCGGATATCGCTGTAACGGGAAGAACCGCTGTTGTAACCCGCGTTGCCGTTCGCATAGCCCGCATTGCCCGCCGACGAGCCCCCCTGGCGGCGCATACGAATGATGGCATCGTACGCTTCATTGATCTCTTGCATTTTCTCTTCTGCCAGATCGGAAAGAGGGTTATCCCCGTAGTTGTCGGGATGATATTTTCTCGCCAGTTCCCGATAGGCGGCTTTCACTTCATCATCCGTGGCGTTGGCGCTGACACCCAACACTTCATAAGGATTTTTCATGGTCGTTCCTCTCCTTTTGCTGAAGGGCGGGCATGCCCCACTCCAGCATGTTACGCAATATGCCGTCGAAACGGCGGATTTCCAGTAATTCATAGGCGGCTTTACATTCCGCCAAACATCCGTTGAGAGTGAAAAGAGTTTTTTGTCGCAAGGTGGTTACTTGCCCGAGATCGTAGACGGTAAGACCGGCTGACAACGCCAAGGGGTTGTAGCACCCGTGTTTCAGATCTTGTTCCAGATCGTCTGCAGCATCCATCACATAGATCCACCGTCCCAAACAATAACCAAAACGCGCCAGTACCCGCTTTTGCCGTTCATTTTGCACTTCTGCTGTAAACAGAAATTCCAACAACCTGGCAGTGGGCTCGGCGGCTTGGTCGATGGACGAGCAGGCGGCTTGTTCCAGAATAGTCTGTTGTTGCATACAGGCCGCCACCGCCTTATCCCACTCGGGATGAAGGCGAGCCGCACGGCGGCGATCCCGCGCCGCCATAGGCAATAGCAGACGAGCCGCCGAGGCTTTCAAAAAGCCGCTGTCGGCAATGGTGTCACGCAATTTGTGATAGGTGAGCAACACCGCCGCATCCGCCACGGCATTTAACTGTTCTGTGTTGCAACTGCAGGTGCGTTTTTTGAAAGGATTATACGGGCAACGGGCTTTGCGAAAACCCGTGCAGTCCGCAGACATCCCCATTTTCAACAATGCGAGAAAGGTGAAGTCGTAACTGAGTGACCATTGAGCAAACAACCCATAGCGTTTACCCAAATTACGACACAAGCCGCAATAGATGCCACGGTATTGTTCAAATTCGCCCATTTTCAGTTCCGGTTGATATACTTTGACATAGCCGAACATGATCCTCACCCTAATAGTATGATAATGGATTTAAAGTTTAGTGTATGAAAGATTTGTAAATATTTGTTGGCTGCATACTTTTACCGCAACTGTACCATACTATCAACAGCAAAGACAAATTTGACCGAGGAGGGAATCGTTATGCTGGATAGATTGGCGTTATTGTTGGTCGTGATCGGCGCTCTCAACTGGGGAAGCATCGGTCTGTTCCAATTCGATCTGGTTGCTTGGATCGGCGGTGGACAGGATGGCCCCATCAGCCGTGTTATCTACACTTTGGTGGCGTTGGCGGGCGTATGGTGTATCTCGCTGTTTTTCCGTAAACGGGAACACTTATTACACGAAGGCGACCAATAATCCCATTTTAGTGTGGCAGAATTCGAACTCTGTCACACTAAGCACTAAAGATAGGGCGACGCTTCGTGGGAAGTGCCGCCCTATATTGTCGTTGTTGTTTATTTTACCAGTTCCATGGTATCGCGGGCAATGACCAGTTCTTCGTTGGTGGGAATGATGAAGCCGCGCACGGTGGATTCTTTGGTGGTGATCTCCCGTTCCACACCGCGGACATCGTTGGCTTCGTAGTCTACTTCCACGCCCATGTACGCCAATTTTTCCAAAATTTCGGCGCGAAGCAGTTTTTGGTTTTCACCGATACCGGCGGTGAACACGATGGCGTCCAGACCGCCCAATGCGGCTACATAACTACCGATGTATTTGAGGATCTGATAACTGCGCATATCCCATGCCAATTGCGCACGGTCGTTACCTTCTTCGATGGCAGCGGCGATGTCGCGGTCATCACTGGACACGCCGGACACACCCAGCATACCGGATTTTTTGTTCATCAGGTCGTCCATTTGCTTGGGGGTGAGACCCTCTTTTTCCATAATAAAGGTGACGGCGGAGGGGTCTAACGTACCGCAACGGGTACCCATCAGGAAACCGTCCAACGGGGTGAGACCCATGGTGGTGTCGATGACTTTGCCGTCTTTGATGGCGGCAATGGACGAGCCGTTGCCCAGATGGCAGGTAATGATGCGGGTGCCTTGGCCATCGGGTTTGCCCAGCAGTTCACAGCAACGGGCCGATACGTACCGATGGGACGTGCCGTGGAAGCCGTAGCGGCGGATACCGTGTTTCTCACACAGTTCATAAGGCAGACCCCACAGATAGGCAACGGGGGGCATGGTTTGATGGAACGCCGTGTCGAACACCGCGACTTGAGGAGTGTCTTTGCCGAACGTGGCAATGGACGCTTCGATACCTTTGAGGGAAGCGGGGTTGTGCAAAGGTGCCAAACTGGAATATTCCTGAATCTTGGCGATCACATCATCGTCGATCAAAACGGAACGGTTGTATGCCGTACCGCCTTGCACGGTGCGGTGACCCACAGCGGTTACTTCGGACAGGTCGTTAATGACTTTGCCTTCCCCTTCGGTGAGGGCGGCTTTGACCTGCGCGAAAGCGGCGGTGTGATCGGGCATATCTACATCTTTCTTAAATTCTTTACCATTTACTTTATGGGTGAATTTACCGTCGATCCCGATGCGTTCACACAGACCTTTGGCAACGGTCACTTCACCGTCCATATCGATGAGTTGATACTTGAGGGAAGAACTTCCCGCATTGATAACAAGAATTTTCATTGGTATTTCTTTCTCCTTATCCATTGATTTTACGGTATAAACAATATATACTTAATAATAGTATGATTTCTCCCGTTTTTCAACCGCTTTTTTACATTTTTTTATTTTTTATGAAATGAGGGGTTCTCCATGCGCATTGCCGGTATCGTCGCGGAATACAATCCGTTCCACAACGGACACGCGTATCACATTGAGAAAACCAAAGAAGTGCACGGCGGCTGTGAAGCCACTCATGTGGTGGCGGTCATGAGCGGCAGTTTTGTGCAACGGGGCGAGCCCGCGGCGCTCACCAAGTTTGACCGCGCCCGCGCCGCTTTGGCGGGAGGCGCCGATCTGGTGTTGGAATTGCCGGTGCCGTGGTCGCTGGCATCGGCGGAGAAGTTTGCCTTCGGCGCGGTGTCTATGTTAGAGGCACTGGGGTGCGTAGATTATATCAGTTTCGGGTCGGAAGCGGGCGCACTTGAACCACTGGAACGGGCAGTCAACATAATGGAAACACCCCGCTTTGCCACCTTGCTGAAATATTTTATGGATACGGGTACCAGTTTCCCCGAAGCGGGGCAAAAGGCGCTTACGGAGATCGCGGGAGAAACCTGCGGCAACCTATTATCCACCCCCAATAACACCTTGGCCATCGAATATTTAAAAGCGTTGCGGCGGTTATCCTCCTCTATCCGCCCTTTTACCATCGGACGGTATAAGGTGGAGCACGACAGCGAAGTACCGCTGGGCAATATGGCCTCAGCCACCTATCTGCGGTCGTTATTGTACAGCGATCGGATGATGGCGGCATTCCCCTTTATGCCCGCTCCGTGTACCGCGGTGTTGTCCGATGCCGCCACGGCGGGACGGACGGTAGCTTCAGCGGAACGATTGGAACGGGCAGTGCTTTCTCATCTGCGTTCACTGACCGTAGAACAGATCGCGGCGTTGCCGGGAATTTCCGAAGGTTTGGAAAATCGTGTGTATACTGCCATCCGCAACGCCGCTTCGCTGACGGAACTGGAAGAAGCCATTAAGACCAGGCGCTATCCGCTGACCCGTGTACGACGGCTCATTTGGGCGGCGTATTTGGGCATCCCTAAGACGGGGCCGTTCGATCGTGTACCTTATCTGCGGATTTTGGCGGCCAGCAGCCGTGGAAAAGAGATCCTTTCCGCCGCAAAGCCCGCGGTGCCGTTTATTCATCGGTCCTCTCAAATTTCGAAAATGGACGAGCACATCGGGCGGTTGTTTGAGTTGGAATGTCGCGCCACGAATCTACACGCACTGGCGTTTCCCATGCCTCTCCCCTGCGGCACGGATCACACCACGGGACTCATTCGGGGGGATACGGTATGAGTGCTTGCGAACAATGCGTATATTTTACTTACAACGAGGAACTGGAAGACTACGAGTGCTTGGTAAACCTCGACGAAGATGAATTGTATCGGTTTTAAAGCAATGGATCCTCTTCCTGCCCCTATTTTCGGTTGGATGACGAATACGCCGTCGTGCGAAAACAAAATTAGTAATAATCCCACATAGCGGGGAGAACCTCATTTCCGGGCATAGTCCTATACGATACCGCCGGCTGAAGGGGCGTCTTTCGGTTTTCTCCCCCTCCGCCTTTTTGCCTCGCAAAAATCCACCTCCCTCGTCAGAGGGAGGCTAGACAAACAAGGTTCTCTACTCCTACATTACTTTTGAAATGTTCTGTTCACCGCGAAAGCTTTTTCAACCACGCAACTATGAACTAAATGGGGCTCACTTCACGATTCGCGTGGTTTTCGTTTGCAAAAAGCCGCCCGCCGTTTTCGGCGGGCGGTTGGTTTATTTTTTGGAAATGCTGACAGGTTTAAAATTTTTGAGAGTCGGGCCGTATTTTTTGGCCAGCAACATCAGCACCAATACCGCCAATGACAGGAACGACAAGGTGACACCAATGCCGAAGCCCGCAGGGGTATAGGTAAGAGCGACTTCGTGGGCGCCGCGGGGCACGTTAAAGGCCAAGAAGCCTTCGGAGATAGCGGAGGTTTCCACTTTTTTGCCGTCCACCTTGACGGTCCAACCGGCATCGTAAGGGATGGAGGTCATCATCAGACCCGCCGTGTTGGTGTTGACCGTACCTTCAATACGGGTATCGGAGAAAGATGTCACATTCAGTTGCGAAGTCTTCAAGATCTCCATCCCTTGACGGTAGGTGTCGGCGTTCATGGTTGCCACATAGAAGTTACCCGAACAAGAAATGTCCGATGTGACGTGCAAGGTGACTTCCGTGCCCGCTGTGACAGTACCGCCGTCGATGATGAAGGGTTCATGAGGGGTGACCGACCACGAGTTTGAGCCGCAGGACACCGACAAACTATCGGCAGCGTTACAGTCCACGTAAATGAACAGTTGTCCGCCTGTGGAAACGGTGGCCGTATAAGTGTTAGAGCCGTTGACGGTGGCTTGGAAACGGCTGGTAGTAAAGGTAGCGTCGTTTTCCGTAGAGGAAATGCCGTTTAAGGTATACAGGTCTTGTTGCAGACCGGTGAGAGCCTTGAACAATTCGTTTTGAGAGCTGATGGGATTGTATTGCGTATACTTGTATTCCTTAGCGGCAGAGGAGACCATATAGCCCAGTCCCAATGCTGAGGTGTTTTCATACAGGTAGTAGGTGTCGCCGTTCAGCCTGACACTTTCCAGTTGTTTTAACTGGGCGTGGTTGCTCATATTGGCTTGCAATGCCACATACCGAATACCCAACAAGGAGTCGGTGAACGGGACAAAGGATTTGTACAAGTGGCTGTTCACGCCGTTGATGGCATAGCCCAGACCGCCCATCAGTTTGGTGGTGGTATAGTAGTTGCTGGAAGAGAAGGTGGTGACGCCGCGGTAGTGGAACAGTGCCGTATCCACACAGGTGCGGCGAGGCAGGAATTCCATACGGTAGAAACCGTTGTTGGTGGCGGTATCGCCGATCTCCTGCGCCCGTTCCACGGTATCGTACAACAGAGCGGTGGTGTTGTTATCCACATAATTTTGATGCAAGGTGAAATATTCTTTCTTATTCACTTGCACCAAGGCACTGCCACCGTTTATCACCATTTCCGCTGTGACGATGAGTAGCAACAATGCATAGGTGACCCGTTTGCAAAGAGTACGGTTGGCGGCCAATGTTAACACCACGGCATATCCGGCGATGAGCGCCAAGTTGATGTAGATCTGTTTGAAACCGTAGTCTTCACTGCCGAAATGTTCTTCGATCATGAGGTAACCGATCGCACCCGCAAGCACGCCCAACACCTGTTTGACGGTGATGTGTTTGAGATGGATCAAGGTTTCGTAGGCCATGAGCAGAATGAAGAACGAATAGACAAAGGAAAACCGATAAGGCAAGTCGTTGGGAGAATGCAGGCCGTGCCACGCCAGATCCGTCCAGTTGATGAGGAAGGACACCGACAATAACAGCCATACGCCCATGTAGGCGGCGCGGCGGCGGCGGGAAATGCCGCTGTTAAGCGCAAAGAGCGGTATGCACAGGGCTGTTAACACGCCGCAGTACATATTGGGGAGATTGCCCGAACGGATGGTGGGCGACGTACCTGCCAAATGCCGTCCGATCAAGTCGAAGAAATCGATGGTGTTGTTGATGGTGGGCAGATCACTGCCGGCGGCCGAAGTTTGTTGCAAAGCGAAGTACACGGGAATAAGCATACAGGCCGCCAGGCCCGCACCCAGCACCGAGAAACCCGCAAACCGCGCGAAACCAATGCCCAGTTCTTTGCCGTCACGGCGAGAGCGTAACACATAGCCGATATAGTAGATCACCAAGAAGATGCAGAGCATGAACCCGATGTAGTAGTTGACATACAGGCAGAACGCCAGCGACAACACATAGATCAGGTAACGGCCGGTGTGCATGAGCCGTTCGAAGCCCAGCACCACCAACGGCATGACCATGACCACGTCCAGCCACATGATGTTCCATGAATAGGCCAGCAGGTACATCATCAGGGAATACATCACCGATACGGCGGGAATGAGCAAGCCTTTTTTGCGGTATACCGTTTGCACGCACAGGGCAAACAAGGCGCCCGAAAGGGCGTTTTTAATAAGGGTGATGAGCAGAATCCCTTGTGCCAACAACCGTTCGGGGAAAAAGATCAAAAGCAGGTTCAAGGGACTGCCCAAATAGTAGCCAAACAGGGAAATGTAGTTGGCGCCGAGGCCCACTTCAAAGGAGTAGACCGACAGGTCGAAATTCAGCAGATTGTCCCGCAGGCCTGCCAACAACGGCGCATATTGATGGTGCATGTCCACCACCATACCGGTCCGCTCGCCAAAAGGCCACATACCCACAAAGGTATAGGCCACGCACATGGCACACAGAGATAACACGCCCGAAATAACGGGATAGAACCAGTTGGGGCGTTCCACGGCGGGATGGTCGGGGTCGCGGTTGATCTCGCCCGATAACACGAACAGTAACGTGCCGATCAACAGGGACAGGCCACCGCAACAGGTGATCTTTTGTGCCATGCCGGCGGCGGTTTCGGTGCTGATCTTATCGGACAACAACCATAACAATACGAATAAAATAGCCGTAAACAAGGCAGAAAACAACAGGGAAAAGCCGTGTTTACGAACCGTTTGGATCAGGGGGCTCGCTTCGCGCTTCATGGCGCTTCCTCCTTAAAAGTGAGAATTGATTTGATTATACCATACCTTTCACAAAAGGGCAAGATATATTGTGCGTTACGCAGAGATCGCTCCTGCAAGTTGCCATCGACTCTTTTGTGTGGTACAATATACCCACGAAAGCGGGGGCGATTTATGATCAGCATATTGTTTGTTTGCCACGGGAATATTTGTCGCAGTCCTATGGCGGAATTTGTGATGAAAGACCTTGTGCAAAAGCGGGGATTGTCTGCACAATTTGAAATTGCGTCTGCCGCTACCTCTACCGAGGAAATCGGGCACGGCGTATACCCGCCCGTGAAACGGTTGCTGGCCGTGCGGGGGATCGATTGTTCTGCCAAACGAGCGCGACAGGTGACGGCGGCGGATTATGACCGCTATGACCATCTCATCTGCATGGACAAACACAACTTGCGGAATTTGAAGCGCCTTATCCCCCACGATCCGCTAAACAAGGTCTCTCTTTTGATGGAGTGGACCGACACGCCCCACGATGTGGCCGATCCGTGGTACACCGGCGATTTTGATACCACATTACGGGATGTGGACGCGGGTTGCGCGGCGCTGTTGGAACGGTTGGCGTAACCGAATCGTGGCTATTACACCTCATCCGTCGTCCTTGCGGGCGACACCTTCCCCTCAAGGGGAAGGCTTGTCCCGCCTTTTTTTGCATAAAAAAAGCACCCGATGGGTGCTTTTTTATTTGCTTTCCAGTTGTTTTTTGATCATGCGGGCGCATTTGTACACATCGCCGCCGCCCATGGTGAGCACCAGTTCGTCGTCGCCCACGTGAGTGGTGACAAACGCGGTGATTTCCTCAAAGGTGGGTAAATAATGGGCACCGTCGATACGGTCGGTAATTTGTTGGGAGGACACATTCCATTCGTTGACTTCCCGCGATCCCATAATGTCGCTGACGATGACTTCGTCGGCAAGGGACAACGCTTCGGCAAACTCGTTTAGATGCCGTGCGGTACGGGAGAAAGTGAAGGGTTGGAAGATCGCCCACACCTTTTTGTGAGGTAAAGCTTTGGCCGCTTGCAGGGTGGCGGCGATCTCGGTGGGATGGTGGGCGTAGTCGTCCACGATGGTGACCCCTGCCGCCGTTCCTAAAAATTCAAATCGCCGTCCCGCCCCGTGGAATGCGGCGATTCCCTCGGCAATCGTTTCGGCAGATACGCCGCACAAATGGGCCGCCGCGGCTGCCGCCAGCGAATTCCACACGTTGTGCATACCGGGGACACCTAAGGTGATACCGATAACAAACGTGCCGTTATGATACAGGTCGTACTGACCGTAGGAGCCGTGGTGGACGGTGATGTTTTGTGCCGACCACTCGTTCGTTATATCTTGTCCATAGCGAATGACGGTAGCGTGGGTGAGCCCATCCACCGCTTGCAGGGTTTCGGGGTCGTCGGCATTGACGATGAGGGTATCGGTGGTTTGAGAAGCGAATTTGTGAAACGAGGCGATGACCCCGTCGATATCGCCGAAATAATCCAGATGATCCGCGTCTACATTGAGGATGATAGACACGGCGGGGGTCATGTGCAGATAGTGATCTTGAAATTCACAGGCTTCGCACACAAAGGTATCCGACCCGCCCGCTTTGCCGTTGGCGTTGATAAGGGGCAAACGGCCGCCGATGAACACCGAGGGGTCCACGCCCCCTTGGAGTAAAATTTGAGAGAGCATGGAGGAGGTAGTGGTTTTGCCGTGAGTACCCGCTACGGCGATGGTGTTTTTGAATTGGCGGGACAAAAGCCCCAACAACACCGCCCGTTCCATCAGGGGGATCCCGCGGTCATTGGCTTCCACCAATTCGGGGTTATCCGCCCGCACGGCGGCAGTGTATACCACCAGTTGGGCATCCCCTATGTTTTCCGCTTTTTGAGGCATGAACACAGGAATTCCCAAGTTGCGCATACGGGTAAGGTTGTCCGACTCGTTAACGTCCGAGCCGGTTAAGGTATAGCCCAGCGAATGGAGAATTTCGGCAAGGGGGTTCATACCCGAACCGCCGATCCCTACAAAATGCACCCGCTGAACATCACCCAACAGTCGTTTATCCATATCATCCCTCCTCAGATCTTTTTTATTATATTGCGTTTGGAGGAAAAAATAAACAGTTTTTGGCGAATTTGTCAATTTTTATTTTCCAAAGGATCGGCGAAGTGTTTTAGACATGAGGAAAACCGCCTTTCCCAACAAGGAAAGGCGGCTTCCCGTTTTATGTTTATGCCAGCGTGTATTTTTCGGTATAGTGCCGGACGTGGTCGCGGAAAGCACCGTCGTCGGCTTTCAACGAACGCAGATGCTCGTGGCTATTGAGGTCGTGACTCTTTAAGTCGATCAGGAAACCCGCAATGTTGGAACAATGGTCGGACACCCGTTCCAAGTTGGTGAGAAGATCTGCCCACACAAACCCAACTTCGATAGAGCAACCGCCTTGTTGCAAACGGCGGATGTGGTTGTTACGCAGTTGTTCCCGCAAATCGTCGATGACCTGTTCCAGCGGCGAAATGGCGAGAAGAGCAGTTTCGTCGTTTTCGGTGAAAGCACGCAACGACAAGGTTAAGATCTCGTCCACGGCGGCAAGCAGGACTTGTAGTTCTTTATCGGCTTCTTCCGTGAAAGACAGATTTTTATTCTTCAGTTCTTCCGCTGATTCCAACAGATTGGTACTGTGGTCGGAAATCCGCTCAAAATCACCAATAGCTTTCAGCAGCATCGCCGCTTCGGCGCTTTCGTCATCACCGATCTGCAATGTACTGAGTTTTACCAAATAAGAGCCCAACAGGTCTTCGTAGTGGTCGGACCGTTCCTCCCCTTCCCGCACAGCGTCCGCCAAAGCGGGAGTATAGGCTTTTAATGCGGTTATGGCATTTTTCAGGGCGGTGACAGCACAGTTGGCCATATCCGCCGCGACCTGACGGCATTGTGCCAATGCTACAGCGGGGGTGGTGAGCAACCGTTCGTCCAATTCCACCGTGGTTTCGGGTGTTTTGGGGTCAGGAATGAGCCGCATGGCCAGTTTTTCAAGCAGCCCGGACAGGGGCATTAACAGGATAGTGCACAGAATGTTGAAAATGGAGTGGCAAGTGGCGATCCCCGCCATGGTGGCGGCTTCGCCTAACAAAGCAGGGGCAACGGTAATCTTAATGATCCAGAACAGCATTAACCACACGATGGAGCCAATCACATTAAAGGACAGGTGCACCGCGGCGGCGCGTTTGGCGTTGCGGTTGGCGCCGATGGACGATAACAGAGCGGTGACGCAGGTGCCGATGTTTTGACCCATAATGATGGGGATGGTCGCACCGTAGGTCACCTGGCCCGTGACCGCCAACGCTTGCAGAATACCCACTGAAGCGGAACTGGATTGGATGATACCCGTTAGGATCGCGCCTGCCAGCACGCCTAAGATAGGGTTGGTAAACATGATGAACAACTGTTGGAATTGCGGCACGTGTTGCAGTCCCGACACGGCCTCCGACATAGTATCCATACCGAACATCAAGGTAGCAAAACCAAGCAGGATCACACCGGTATCTTTGCTTTTGTTGTTTTTCATGAACATCAGTAACACGATACCGATCAAAGCGAGTATGGGGGTAAAAGAGGTGGGTTTGAGCAATTGAAGTGCCAAATTATCGCCCTCAATGCCACCCAAACTGAGCAACCATGCGGTGACGGTGGTGCCCACATTGGCGCCCATGATGACGTTGATTGCTTGTTTCAGTGCCATCAGACCCGAGTTGACAAAACCGACTACCATGACGGTGGTGGCAGACGAACTTTGGATCACCGCCGTGACACCCAAACCTGTTAAAAAGCCGGCGGCCTTGTTGGTAGTGAGTTTGCCGAGCACCGCGCGCAGGGCACTGCCCGCCCGCCGTTCCAGCGCTTGGCCCATCAGATCCATACCGAACAGGAACAGACATAATCCGCCGATCAGCGACAATACATCAAAAATATCCATAGTTTCCTCCTCAAACAGACATCTGTCGTCAAGTATAGCAGAGGAATGAGAAATCCAGTTCAAGAACAGGTTAAATTTAGGTTAAATTTTCTACGTTTTCAAAGGGCAGCCCCCACACCCGATGGCGGCGACGTTTTTCGCCGAAGCACCGCACCTGTACGGTGCAGGTACCCCGCCACCGCTGAAAGGGGGTTTGGGTAACGGTGATACAGTCGGTGACACAGCGCGGCAGTTGGACACGGTACAGTGCCAATCCCCGCGGGTAGCACAGGGACACGGCCGTATCGGTGATACCCCATCCCCCGCGGTCGTATCCCCACAGGCGCACCAACAGCCACCACCCGCCGAAAAACAGACCCGCCAACGTGAGCGGCGGCCATAAACGGCCCACGGCGGCACTTGCCATGGCGCATAAAAACAATAACGGCGCGGCAACATACCGAAAGAGAGAACGGGGACGGATCGTGAGCGGGCAAGCGGGATAATCGGGCAATAAACGGGACAAGGTATGGTGAAACTGCGGGGTGGAAGCGGCAGGAATGAGAACAGGACGAGTGCCTCGATCGCGGCCGTAGCCTGCGGCGGTGATGACCGCACCGCTGAGTCCCAACAGACCCATGCCTAAGGTTTGGCGGCGTTCCACGGCGGTGATTTTGGCACAATCGATGAGGACATCCCGCCGCGTGAACAGGCCCGATATCAAGTGCAGGTGTTCGTCTTCCCGTTTGGCAGAAAATCCTACATACCGCCAAAAAGTGCGCGCAACAGACACCAGCCATCCTAACAACACAGCATTGGCGGCGGTGCTGAGCAGCGGCGGCAGGCCTGTCCAAACAGGACCCGCGGCGGTGATCTGCGAAAGGTGATCCCCCAACACCAAACTGAGTTGCCGCAACAGCGGCACAACGGTGAGCAATCCCACCGCCGCGTTGGAGCCGGTGAGGGACAGCACCGCCACCGGCCAAACGGGCAGGCGTTGACGGGCCTTTCTATCGGCGTTTAAGGAAAACAGGCGGCGGGTGCGGGAGGCGGTGAGATATAGGACCGCATCGGTGCGGCGGCGCAAACCCGCGGTACTGACGCGGATGCGGCGGGCGCGCAACAACCATAAAAGCGGGGTGCGTTCCACTTCTACAGATGCCGCATCGTCGGCACACAGATGCAAGGTGCGGCGAAAGACGATGCCTTCCCGCACGCCTACACGATGAAAAGTGCCGTTTGCCGATTCGGTGAGACGGTAGCGGCAACAGCGCCATTTGGCCACCGAATATCCCGTCAACAAGACGGCAGGAAACAGATCCCGCACAAGGGCGACGACCGTATACGGGGCGGGAAGGATCAACCGCAAAAGCGGGATCATCCACAACAACCACCAGCGGCGGGAATCGTATACGGCATAGGCACCATATGGACGGCATTCCATTAGGACAATTCTCCTTGCTTTTCCAACAGGGCGGTGAGGCGGGCGGCGGTTTCGGCATCTAAAAGAGGCAGTCGTGTACTGCCTCCTGCAAAACGCAATACCACCGTGCGACAATGAAACAGACGGTGCAGAGGCAATGACCAGATCTCAAAGGTGCGTAGAGAGGGCAACGGAACCAGGGTATGGCGGTGCCACCACACGCCTTTTTCCACATGGACGGCGGCGAAATCGATTCGCCCGCTTAAGGAGCGGCAATAGGCAGGGCAATACCAAAGTGTGCCCGTTATCCACAGTCCCAACCAGCCGAACCACAACCACCAGATCGGCTGAAATTGCCACCACAGGAACAGATGAACGGTACTGCCGATAACGAGAATGAGCAGTGTCCAGACGGTGTATAACCATCCTTTGGCGCCATTGCCGATGGTAAAGGTCATATCGTCCCCTCCTTGCGTGAATATTTATTCCCGTTTTTATCCAAACTATGTGACGAAGGATGGTGTGACGGTATGGCGAAAGGATTTCGGGGCGGGATCGTGTTATCCCACGTACAGGGAATGAAAGAGGCGGCCGCCGCTTGCCGTGTGCGGCGGTTATCCCCCACCATAACGGTGTTATCGCTTCGGCAACGTCACTTCTCTTTTTCCCCTTGTGTGAACGAGGGGGACGCCGTTTGTATCGGTGATCGGTTGGCGGAAGATCCGTCGGGAGAGCTGCCGCCATTACACAGCGGCGTATCGGGGACGGTGACGATGGTGGGACAACCTTACCCCGCCGCTGACGGCGGCGAAGGGCCTTCTCTTATCATCGAAAACGACGGACAAGATACCATGGGAACACCGCTTACGCCGTTGCCCTTGGCTGCGGAGCCCGCCGCCATCGTTAGGCGGATGTTTGACGGGGGATTGGTGGGATTGGGCGGCGGCGGATTTCCCACCCACCGCAAATACACCGCTGTTGCCGCCAAATGGTTGCTTATCAACGGGTGCGAATGTGAGCCGTATTTGGCGGCGGATGTGCGATTGTGCATCGAACAACCCGAATTGATTGCCGAAGGCGCGCGGTATTTGGCAAAAGCGGCGGGAGTAAAAGAAACGGCGATCCGTTTGTGCGCCGAGTCGACAGACGCGGTGGCAGCTCTTCGCACCACGGGGTTGTCTGTGGTCTCTCTGCCTAAACGATACCCACAAGGCAGTGAACGGCAACTGATACAGGCGGTACTCGGTATACGATTGCCCGACGGGGTGTTGCCGCCGAAACAGGGAATCATGGTATCCAACGCCGCCACCGCCGCGGCCATGGCGGAGGCGGCACGGGGGTTGCCGCTGACACACCGCATTATAACCGTATCGGGACACGTGACAAGTCCCGTCAATCTGCTCGTTCCCATCGGTACGCCCTTTGAGGAAGTAGCGGCGCAGGTGACACCCGCCGCCAACGGGCGAATACGATATATTGCGGGTGGACCAATGACGGGGCGGCGACTGACATCTCTGAAAGCGGGGATCCCCAAAACGTGCGGGGGGCTTCTGTTGATGACGGCGCAAAGTGATCCTGTCACGCCGTGTATTCGGTGTGGGGCTTGTGTGAGGGTCTGTCCTGCGGCGCTGATGCCGTTTTTGATCGAAGCCGCCGCCTTGGCGGACGACAGAGAGCGCTGTTGGCAATTGCGAACAACAGCTTGTTTATCCTGTGGGTGTTGTTCTTTTGTGTGCCCGTCGAAGCGACCTCTCGCCGCTCGTATTACGGCGATGAAACCACTATATTAGGAGAAATACAGGATGATCACAACACCGCGGGTGCCGCCGCCTCATATACGGCAAAAACGAACATCGGCGCAGATCATGGGCGATGTGTGCATTGCACTGGTGCCCCCTATGGCGGCGGCGGTGTGGTATTTCGGTTGGGCGGCGTGGTGGCGGTTGCTCATCGCCGCAGCGGCGGCGCTGGCGGCTTCGCGAATCAGTGCAAAAGTCCCCACCGCCGATATTACCGCGATGGTGACGGGGTTATTGTTAGGATTGTCCTGCCCCGCTCAGATCCCCCTTTGGTTGTTGGTGGGAGGATGTTTTTTCGCCGTGTGTGTGGCGCGGGACGGCTACGGCGGGATTGGAAAAAATCTGTTTAACCCCGCTATGGCGGCACGGGGCACAATGTTAGCAATCTTTCCCGCATATATGACGGGATACGGGTTGCCCGACGGAGTATCCGCCGCCACACCGCTGGCGGTAGGTGCGGACAACTGGTCATTATTGACAGGGCGGGTAGGCGGATCGATGGGGGAAACGTCAACCATGATGATCGTCTTGGGACTTAGTTGGCTTCTCATACGGCGGGTCGTTCGATGGTATATACCGCTGTTGTCCTTGGCGGGATTTTCCGCCGTTATGCTGCTGGCGGGCAAACCGCTGATTCCCCAGTTATTATCGGGCAGCATCTTGTTTGGTGCCGCTTATATTTTTACCGATTACACCACCCGTCCCGCCACGGCGGCGGGTCAGTGTTTGTTCGCGGCGGGTGCGGGAGCGTTAACGGCCATACTGCGGGTATACGGTATCTATCCCGAAGGGGTATGCTATGCGGTGCTGTTGATGAATGTACTGGCACCGTTGACGGAACAGATCACCCTATAACCGAGGGAAGCTGAACTCCCCGCCGCCCGTAGGGTGGCTTTCCGGCACAAACCTTGTCTCGTCGTTTGAAATACGGCCGTATATCGGCACTTCTCGACCGCGTTTCTGCTCGAAAAGCCGCGCCTACGGGTTGTGTACAAGTCAAAAATAACGATTTTGGCTTGTAACAAGGCTTGCGAGCGAAGAAATACTTGGTGTATTTCGAGCGAGTGTAACGATGATACAAGGTAACATCGTATTTTTGACCGATGGGGGTTCGGCTCCCCTCGGCTATACAAAAGGAGAGCGGTTACATGAATACAACGGTAAAGACCCTTTTGTCATTATTGACGGTGGCGGTGTTATCTTTCGGATTGTTGTGGGGCAGTGATGCCGTGACCCGCGCGTTGTTGGAAGAACAACAATCCGCCGCCGTGGCTGATACGTTCGGTGAGATCTTACAGGCACAGCGGTATACGCCTTTGTCCATCGATGAGTGGGACGAAATCGTCGCCGCGTACAGTGCGCACGATCAAGACGGCAATACAGCGGGATACGCGGTGACGGTGACGGTGGCGGGGTATGTGGATACCATTGAAGTACACGTTGCCCTTTCCGCCGACGGGAAAACAGTGGCGGGGATCCGTATCGGCGCTCACAAGGAAACGGCGGGATACGGCGCGCGGATCACCAATACCGTGTTTACGGGACAGTTTGACAAGGTGGCGCCGCCGGTGTATCTCAAGGGCAATGAAAGTGCCACGTTGAAAGACGGGGTGTACCGTGCCACGGGAGAACGGGACGATGGCGGATTTGCGGATATGGTGGAGATCACCGTTGCGGGCGGAGAGATCGTCGCCGTAAACTGGGACGGTTTGAATACCGCGGGACAAACAAAAAAAGAATTGTCCAAAGCAGGGCAATATGTCATGTCCGAAACGGGGTTGCCATGGCATCAACAGGCGGAGATCATGGAGCAGGCGCTGTTGCACACGCAAGATCCCGCCGCTCTCATTTACAACCCCGATACAGGTCGCACCGACGCGTATACGGGGGCAACCATTCGGGTGACTCCGTTTGTGCGGTTGGCCACACAGGCCCTCAGTGAAGCGAAAGGGATCCGCACAACCGCCGACGGGACAGCGATCGACGGTATATCGGGGGCAACAGCTTCGTCTAAAGCGGTGGTTGGGGCAGTCAATACGGCTGTGCGGTTTATACAGGATCTGCTGAAACCGTGAGGTGATGTCCATGAGCAAGCATTATATACTACTGTGTATCGCGGCGGCGCTGTGTGTGTCGGGACGAAGTGCCTTGTTGTTGAGCGGCGTTATTTCGCTCGTCTATCTGCTGACCCTTTTGTTGCGGACGTTATTGATGGTTTTAAAACTGCCGTGTACGGCGTTGAGGACGACGGTGTTTTCGGTGGCGGCGGGGAGCGGGTTGTATCTGCTCTTACTGGCCTTTGTCCCCCAAAGCAAACCCGATTTGGGGGCGGTCGTGCCGTTGCTCGCGGTATGCTTTTTATGCGCGGCGGCCGTCGGCGAAACACCACCCTCTTTGGGACGATGGTTTATATGCATCGGCGTATTGACCGCTATCGGTTGTGTACGGGAACTGCTCAGTACCGCGTCGTTGTTCGGGTATCCCCTACCGTTTTCAGCGGCGGGCGAGGTGTTTGGACGAACGGCGGCGGGAACTATCGGAATCGGCGGACTGCTGATAGCAGCGGCGATTTTGTGGGTGTTTCGACAGGGACGACCACTTGAAAAGGGCCGCCCGTTTTGCGGAAAGAACGCCCTGCAACTGGGAATGGTCACCACCATGGCGGCTGCCGCTGACGGCGTGTTGCGTGGGATCGTCCCCGACCTGCCCGATCTCTGGCGCTTTTGGATCGCCCTATTGTTGACGATATTACCCCTTGTATGGGACGAGGATCGTTTTCCGTGGATAACGGTGCTCCTTGTGCCCGTAACGGTATTGTGGATATCGGGCGAAAATGTGGGGACATGGATCGCCACGGGAATCGGCGTGGGGATCGGCACCCTTACGCTAACGGCGGTATGGGACCGTCTGTACCGCTCTCTCCCGCCCTCTCGGTTTGCGGGCGCACCTGCCGTTTTGACCGTCGCCGCCATTTTGTTATCCGCCTTGCACGCCGCAGTGTAAAAGACGAGGAAGGAACCGATCCTTCCTCGTTTATTTTTGCGGACAGCACAAGAAAGCCTTGACAAATCTTGCACAGGTGTATTATAATATCAAGGCTATCGAGATGTAGCGCAGTTTGGTAGCGCGCTTCGTTCGGGACGAAGAGGCCGCAGGTTCGAATCCTGTCATCTCGACCATCCAAAAACTCCGGAAAGCCTTGGAAACAAAGGCTTTCCGGAGTTCTCTTTTCCCAAAAAGGTCAAGTTGGGACTTATTGGGGGCTTATTGTGCTGAAAAACACCCGAAATCACGGCTTTTGCTAGTGACTTCGGGTGTTTTTATTCTTCGGCAATCTCATAAGGTATGTTATTTTCCTTTTGTATCCCTCCATCAACGCTATGCGTTGGACCCCGGCAGATTGTCAAGCAAGTGCAACACCCCAGAATACCTCAAAAGGAGATTTCCAATTAAGGCATTTTCTTGGGCGAGTGTTAATTAAATATACAACTTCTTCTAATTCCTCATCAGAAACTTCGTGAAAATTAGTTC
>JAZQJE010000032.1:0-9329 GCA_045541495.1 Acutalibacteraceae bacterium
CTCCAGCGGTTTTACCTATTACAGCAGTTATTCAAACGATGAAAAGGCGCAAAAAGCTACGCCGTGGTATGTGTGGGATCTGTCAAAAGCAGGGTATTCCCATAATTTCAGCTATCCGTATTTATTAAACGTCGGTAATACTACCTTGTGGATTGAAAATGACGAATACGGCTATCCTGCGCTATTCTTATTTGAGGAGGGGGCGGACGATGCATGCCTTGATCGTGAACAAAACATTTTAACCGGCACAGTGGAGATCCCTTCTTGCTTCAAAACCAAGTTATACGATTTTGGCTATCCGGAGCGCTTTAAGCGGATCAATCCATTTTACCTACAAATTAGCGGTGCGTCGGGTAAAACGCTGAAATTAACCTATTTTCGTGGAAATGGCAGTACCGAAGACGTGTTTCGCCCGTTGTTGACGGGTGAGCCGTTAGACGCTATCACGCCTGTACGCATTACGCCCAACGCCATCCGCGTTCGGGAATTTGGGTTTCAGGTGGATTGTGACGGGCGTATGGAAGCGGGAAGTTTGACACTCAATTATTCCATGATGGGGACGGTGCGATAAATGAGCAATAAAGATAAAGAAAAAACAAAAAGCGGTGAGGAGACCTATACCCAAAAAGCACAGAAAACGGTGGATACTTTTACCACGATGCAAAAGGAACAGGCCGACGGTCAGATCGCCCTTGCGGAAAAAGGCGCGGCGGCCTCTATTGAACGTGCCACGCGGGATACCAACAAACAGATCGACGAGGCAAACGATGCTTATCGAGAGATCATCAACACCGCCGATATTCAAAAGGAACTGGATATCCGCAACATTCGGGAGACCCGCGCCAACATGGGGTTGTCTCGTTCTGGGATCAGTTCCACGGAGCAGACAGCGGCGATCCTGTCGGCGGGTAACAAGACTGCGGCGGCGCAACGGCAACGGCAAGCCGCTATAGACACGCTTCAACAATCACTCCTTGATTACAAGGGCGACGTGGAAAATCAGTTGGCGTCTACGAAGTTGGGTATTAACCAAACACGTGATAACAATATCTTTTCGTTTGCGGATACGAAACTGTCACAGGCGGAGCAGATGGACCTCGACGTTTCCCAAACCAAAGAGACCAATCGACAAAACGGCTTGGCAACACTGCTTCAAAACGGGACGATCAATTATGACGTGTATTCCCAAGCTATGGGGGACACGGGCATTACGGTGGAAGCGGCGAAACGGATGGGCGACGCGGCGCGGATTGCAGAGATCAATAACTCTAATCTTCCTGATGACGTTAAGCAGTTGGCGCTCACACAGGGTTGGTGGTTGAAAGATGCCGTGGCCTATCACGAGCAGCAAACGAACAACGATGAAACTACCAGGCAAACCCGCATCCGTGAATATGTTACTGCCGGCTTGATCGATCTTCCTACCGCCAATAAAGCAATCGACGAGGGGTGGACGATTACGCAACTTGACCAATATATCGAAACAACAAAAGCGTCGGCAGAGGCGGAGCGGATAACGGGATTGGAAACAGCATTGAAAAACAAGGATATTTCTCAAGATGTTTATGATTACGCCAAGCAGAACGGTTTGACAGCGGAGCAGGCAAAAAGCCTTCAGGAACAGGCAACGGCATCGGAGAACGCTGCAAAAAAAGAGACAAATGACGCGATCTTGGATGGCGCCAAAAAAGACGGGTTGATATCCGAAACGGTGTGTGAGTATGCCAAAACGTATGGGTTGGAATTAAAGGACGCACTTAAATTAGAGCAGGAATGGGGGATCTTGGCCGGGCAGAAAGCGGGATCGAGCGGAAGCGGCATTTCGAAAAATCCGTATGCTTCTGAAATAAAAATATTATTGGATAAACAGGTTATTGATCCTTATACATGGGCATATGCGGACGAGAATCATCTAACGCCGAATCAGGCTTTGGTTTATCAGGAAAACAAAAATCACTTGGATGAGGCGTTAGAAAATAGGGAAATCGATAAGGTGACATATGATGATGCATTAAAGAACGGGTATACGGCAGAATCTGTTTTGGAAGTCCAAAAAGAAACAGAAGCCCATAATGCACGGTTGAAAAGTATTGCAGAAACGGCAAAAAGCAAGATAAAAATCACGACAAAAACTGTCAAATTATCTAACGGAAGAACAAGAGAAATTATAACCTCTAGAGATCCGTATGATGCAATCGAATATTTAAAAAACGGAGATTTAAAAGATGAGGAAATATATTTAATTTGTGAAGAAGTCGGTATTACATCCTCAGAATGGGATGGTTGGAGGCCACGGTATACGAGTACGACTTCCAAAACTGCAACATCCGTGAAAAGTACAGGAGTTCCTACAGTAGAAGATGGTGTAACTACTATTACAACAACAGGCGCGTATGGCACATAAAAAAAGTTAATTCCTGCTGGATTCTAAAACGTAATCACTGCGGAGGTTGCTATGTCCAAATTATTGTTTGATACCACAAAAAAAGTACGCAAGCTTTTTGAAATGGAAGAAACTATTGCAGATTCTTCTCAAAATGTAATTAAAACAGCGAGTTCAGATTCGCTTTTAGAGGCAATTAAAAATACGAGAGCAAAATATAAAGAAGTACCTGGCGATGTTGTCCATATGTCCATAAATTATGGGAGAGGAAATATTGACCTTTCCCAAGATTTTAATACTAAATATTACATTTATTCTGATATTGCCAATAACCAAACTGTGGTTATCCCCGCGTTGAAACACGGAAAGAATTTATCGGAACAACTTGGCACGGCGAGCTACGACGAGGCGGTAAAAGCCTATCAACTGGGAGGGAAATATTATGCAAAATTTGATGGTGTGGATCTCCCTACAAGCGGGAATACACCCGCAGGGAAACCGTCTGCATTTAGTACCGCCGTCAACAGTGCCGTGGGAAAAGTCGAGGAGAAAACCGCTACTCAAAGAGCGGAGGAATATATCGAGAAATTACAGGGCAGAGATAAAACTCAGTTAGAAGTTTTTGAAGAAGGCGTAGAGCGCCTTAAAAAAGCGGAAACGGAAAAAGCCGTAAAACGCTTTGAAGAACTGCACGGCGAAGCTTCGGATACCTTTATCGGTAGCATGGGTTTGGCCGTTGAAAGCGGAGCAAATATATTTTTAACGGGCATAGGGAATATTGCGACCAGTGGTAAATCAAGCACAAATTTTATTCACGATGCTTTTCAAGAGGTCGCTTCTCAAGAGCGATCCGAAATGGGCAAAGTTACCGGTTTCTTGTATGATGCTGTCAGTAGCTTTACTGCAAATATACCCTCAATTATTGCCAGCGCTACATTAGGTAAGCTCATGGGCGCGGCGATTACTTTTGCCAGCAGTTACGGCAATGATTTGAAATATGCTAAAGATAATGGGCATGACGATAAATCTGCAATGACCTATGCCTTTTTTGACGGTTTGAATCAAGCGTTCCTCGATTATGCTGCTTCCGCTTTGCCAAAGGTTGGTAAACTTCCTGAAGCGCTCAAAGAAACAATTTCGAAAAACGTGACTAAGGCGGCCGCAAGATTTCTTTTGAGAGTAGGCGTCAGTGGTGCTTCCGAAGGACTACAAGAAATGGTGCAGACCTCTATCGAGAACGGTTTGAAAAATTCCATTCTTGGTGAAAACAACGATGCCAGTATGTTCAGCGAGGAAGCGTTATATGCAGGTATGCTCGGTACCTTTACGGCTTCTGTTACCGGTGGTATCGAAACCGTGGTTGATGAGAAGACCCACGTCCGCTATTCGGTGCCGTCGAAGTATACGGGAAGTGATACGGAAGCGATCCAATGGGCGGCCAATGCCTTTAAAAAACAAAAAAGCACCGCCGCAGTCAAGGGGCTGGGGACGGTGAGTATCGATACTACTGCGGCAACGAGCGCTATTGATAACGCGAAAACGCCTGATCAGGCGCTCGCATTGGTGGCACTGAACAAATCTTTGCGGCTGGGTAAAGCTGTGACGGCGGATGGTGCCGACACGGCGCGGATCACCACGCCTGTGGCGCTGAACGGCAAGGGCCATCTTCTGACCGCTTATGCGACCAAAACCGCCGACGGGAAGTATACCGTTAGCGATGTATTGTTGGACGGCGACGTGATCTATGACGGCGCGGTACAGGCTTCAGACAGTGGGATTGTTGAAGATATACAAGAGTTTCGCATGGGGGCAAAGAAAACAGATAGTCCCATTGTTGAAAAAACGTATATCGGTATGGAAGAGTTCGCGAATAGCGAAAGTCCTGTATGGAAAAATGTTGATTACAACGATAATGCGACCAAAACAAGTATCATGCAGGAAACTCACGCGAGCATGGTCGAGGAGGGGGCTGTCGTGACAGTACCCAATTCCACCATCAATCAAGTAGGGGAATCGTTCCCGGATTTGCGCAGTGTGAAAAAGGAAGAGCGTGTCCCGCTTCTTAAAGATGCGGTTACAAAAGTCACAGAAAATTTACGACAGTTCCTTAAAGGATTTAGACAAACCCGTTTTGAATTTAATGTCAACGGTAAAGTTTTAGAAGCAAAACTTTACAGCACCGGAATCAATGAGGTCTTGGAAAAGATAACTCAGCAGAAAGCCAACATGCTTTATTCCACAAAAGAAATTTTCCAAAATGCGCGGTATTTGTATTCCACTCCCGATTACGATGGGGACCCCAATGTTTATCGGTGGAATTATTTTTACACTCCCGTGCAAATCGGCAAAGACATTGTTGGGGTAAGAATTGCAGTACGAGATATGGCCAGTCCTGCGGAAAGTCAAATATACAACTGGGGTATAAAAAAAGACACATCCTTGGACGGTGTGGGACGCGGTGCAAATGCCCGTATTTCCCACGATGTCTCATCAGATGCATCCTCTAACAGTAGAGTAGCACATAATCCACCTACTGTCAATAACAATTATACGCAAAACTCCGCAGAAAATACCGACCCCGATATCATGGAATCTCGTAGTCACGGTGCGCCTGCGGAACAGTGGCAGGCGGAAAACGTGAACGAGGGAAGCGAGGCCGAGGCGAAGAGCATCAACACTATTATCAAAGATATCGAAGATCAATTCGGTATCCCGATTTCAGTCGGGAATGTTCCTTCTGATCGTGCGTCGGGGACTTTCAACACGCAGACAGAGGCTATCCGCATAAAAGTGGATAACGCTTTGCCGGAAGTATCGCATGAGTTGGGACATTACTTTGATCTGCATTATAAAATCTTGTCGTTGCCGAGCGTACAAGAAGCCGTTGACATTATGCAAAAGCGAACGCCGAAATTCGCCTCGTTGTATGGTCCTCATCAGCAAAAGACGGAAGCGGTTGCCGAATTTGTGCGGGAATATTTGCGGGACAGAACCGCATGCAAGCAGCAGTATCCGCAGTTCTTTGCGGAATTTATCAGCACCTTATCAACTGAAGATCTAACCAAATTAAACAGCATCGCCGATAGTGTAAACGCTTATATGCACTCCTCTGTGCGTGAAAGGATCGCACTCGCAGTGACAGATCGGGAAACAATGCGGAAAAACCGTGAACCGTGGTACAAACGGCTGATATCGTTTTTGCAAAACCATGTCGCCGACGAGGCAAATCCCATTAAAAATGTTTCCGAAAAAGCATACAGGTACTTTTATCTTGCCAAACAGTCCAGTACGGTTGCGGAAAGAATTCTCACAAAAGGCGGTATGACCGACATCAACGGTGATGCAGTGGAAGGTTGGGAAGATGTAACGCTGAAATCTATATTAGCGCCGATCGGCAAGGGGGACTACAAATCTTTCGGCGACTATCTTGTGGCTCGACATGCCGTAGAATGGTTAGAACAAGGGAAACAGGTATACGGTGATGCCTCTATTGATACCCCCGATGTTCAAAAAAAAGCCGTAGCAGAATATGAGGCGGAACATCCCGAATTTAAAGAGGTTGCCGACCGTTTATATCAATGGCAGAAGCAACTAATGCAAACTTGGTGTGTAGACACCGGTATGATGACACAGGAGTTGTTCGACTCGCTATGGCAACAATATCCCTGCTATGTACCTTTCCAACGAGCGGTACAAAGCGAATTAAAGAGGAAAGGGACAAGCGGCGTTGCCAATCAAACAGGTGTCGTCAAAAAGGCAAAAGGCAGCGCAAAACAAATACTTGATCCCATCGAAAGCATTGTACTCCGCACGGAACAGATGATTGAAGAGGCCAAGAAAGATCGTGTTATGCAGGTCTTAACGCAAGATGTGGAAAACAAGGATATTGCTTCCACCGTAATGGAACGGGTATCGCTGGTAGATCAGCAAGCGTTAAATGAAATTTTGGAAAACGAGTTGTCGAATACAGATGCTGATACAAGCACCGATG
Source organism: Acutalibacteraceae bacterium (assembly GCA_045541495.1). Taxonomy (GTDB): domain Bacteria; phylum Bacillota; class Clostridia; order Oscillospirales; family Acutalibacteraceae; genus RGIG3009. The sequence goes on from JAZQJE010000032.1 coordinate 6,375, forward strand.
CGCTCCCGCAAGAGGTTGCAAATAAATTGGTAAAGCACTCAATCACCAAGGGCGGTGTCGAATATGTGTGGACGGTAGTCAACGGCGAGAGAATCTATTATCAAGTTCATGACACTGAATTGTTGAACGCATTGAAGGCAATGACCCCGAAACAGATGGGAGTTGTTACCCGTTTATTTGGAACGATAACACGAGTGTTTAAAGCTACAACCACCGGCTTTAATCTATCCTTTGGGCTAACCAAAAACATTTTCCGTGATTTTTACAGCGGTTTTCTGTACGGCTCCTCTCACAATCCTTTTTCCTACACGAAAGAATATGTATCCGCATTTAGAGATGTTCTCCAAAATCGGGAATCGTTGCGTGAGGCACGCAACGCAGGGTTGGGTTATACCTCGCGCGTAGCGGTACCTAAACGAACCACTGAAATTTTGGTGGAACTGGGGAAAAGTCAAGAAGGTACCGCGATGCTACGGACCACCTTTGAGAATGCCCTTCATTTTATTGAGAGTATTAACGAAGTAGTGGAAATGGCTCCTCGATTGGCGGAGTATAAGCGAAGCAGAGAGGCGGGGAAGAACAAGCAGGAATCGGTATACGACGCGTTGGAAGTGACGCAGAACTTCAGCAAAGGGACGGCGTTGACACGACAGATAGACGCCTTTTTTCCGTTCTTCAACGTTAGTGTGCAGGGGCTGAACAAGTTTTTTAACACCTTATCAACGCCGGGCAAGCGCGGTCCGCTTATTACCAAGATGGTGACATCAAGCGTGTTAACGGCTTTGGTCGTATTATCGTGGAATTTCCTTGTCGGCGGAGAAGATGAATACGAGAAGTTGTCAGAGTACAACAAGAACAATTATTATTGTTTTTATATCGGAAACGGCAAGTTTATTCGTATTGCAAAGGCGCGAGAGTTGGCGGTGCTGGAGAGTTTGCTTGAGCGTGTCGGCGAAACATTCTTTTACGGTAACGAATTGGACAAACATACGGTTGAAGAGTTCATGGGATACATTTTTGAGAATTTCACCGTACCGGGTACACCCGATATACCGGCATTGTTCCAAGGAGATCTTGCCGGGTTTGGGAAAGGTGCGTTTAACGATATGATCGTGGCCGGACCTTTCGCAGATATCTTGGCAAATGAGAATTTTGCGGGCGTGCCGATCGTTCCCAAGTCGTACAAAGAATTGGCCAACGAACTGCAATACGATAATCAGACCTCGGCGGTTGCCAAATGGTTGGGGAAATTATTGAATTTATCGCCTATGCAAATTGACCATTTCATGGTTTCCAACACGGGATTTGTTGGAAAAGCAATCAAAGCGTGGACGGCAGAGGATAAAGATTTTACCGGAGGCCTTGGTCTTAATCTTATCAGTGATTACGCTTATTCCAATAATGTGACTTCGCGCTTCTATGACGAATTGGAAGATGCCGAAATGATGGCGCGGTCATATCCCGATGATGCAGAATGTGTTGAAAAGAGCAAACGATACAGCAGCGCCGGCAGTGTTCTTTCGGTCTACAATCGCATGGCGCGGGAAAACCCCGAAATGGAAAGAGAGTATAAATTGCTTGCCATCGCCTACGCGAGCGAATTTTTAGAGGGTAATGCTCAAGGCGGTGAAGCGCTGAACAAGCTGTATGAGGCTACCAAGAACAAAGATATTTACCCGTATATTTCCTTTACCAATGAATATACCGTAACCGAAAAAGATGAGGGCGGTAATTCCACAAAAGTCAAAAAGGTTATGACGGCGGACGAGTTTTTGGAGTATGTCGATACCTATAATGTCACGATCAGCGGGGTGTATGCGGATATTCTCAACGGAATATCTGATAACGATGTGGCCGCCAAGGCGTTGGTAAAAGCCAAGGACGAGATAAAAACATACGCGCGGGATACTTCAAAAGGCGCTGACGTGCTTACTGCGCAAAAAGCGGGTATCTCACCGGCTTTGTATTATCAAATTAAGGTCACGGCCAGCACTGACGGCAATAGCAGTATTAGCCAAGATGAAGCCAAAGCGGCGTTGGAAAAAACCGAGTTGACTACCAAGCAAAAAGCAATCATGTGGACTTTGATAGATTCCACTTGGAAATCCAACCCTTATAAAAAACGATATTATTAAGGAGGGCAAGATATGGTTGTACGACAAATCAAATTTACCGTGAACGGCGATACGGTAACGCCGACGACGGTGCAGGACGCAGGGTACTATGGCGACGACAAATGCACGCAGGTCGTTTTTAGCGGTACGACGAACAACGCCAAATACCGCATTGAGATCACCGACGGCGGCGGTGCGTATGACATTACCGAGTTGCTGACCGCAGGGACGTCGTTGACCTATGACATTCCGGCCGCATGGACGGCGGCGGGGGTGGCCACGTTGCGGTTAGTGGAGATCGTGCTTGATGATGACGAGAAAACGGAAAATGCAGTAAAGCATTATCCGCCTGTGCGCTTGTCGTTCGCTCATCGGGAAGACGGTGCCGCCATGGGTGAGATGTTACCCACGTGGCAATCGGTGATGACAAAAGTAGAGAATACCATCGATGAGGCAGAAGAAGCGACGGAAAGTGCAAAAAAAGCGGCGGCAGATACGGCGTATGCCATGCAGTATGCCAACAGCGCAGGAGCGGCGGCTACTGCGATGACCGCGAAGTTAGAGCAATCGGTGGCGTTGGCAGACGAAGCCATAGAAAAAGCCGAGGATGCGCTGGAACGGTGTGCGGGCGTGAAAGGCGTATACGTGGGGTCGGGAGAAATGCCCCCCGAATACAACGTACAGATCGACCCGACGGGGGAAACGGATATCGTATCCGTGGCCTGCGGCGGTACGGGGGCGACAAACGCCGCTCAGGCGCGGATAAATTTAGGTGCGGCTCCTACGCTCCATTACCACGCTGCGGGTGATTTTGATGCTGTACCGATTTCATCAAGTGCAA
>JAZQJE010000033.1:0-6822 GCA_045541495.1 Acutalibacteraceae bacterium
GCTGTTCGTTAGCTCTCTTTCGACGCTTAGCGCCTCTTTTTGTCACTCTTTCAAATGACCGGATTCTGTGAATCTGTAAATTAACGGGTAGTTAATTCTCTCGTCTTTTGCATTGTTTAATTTTCAAGGTCCTCGCCCGCCCCCGTGCAGGGGAGAGCCTTTTCATAATATCATCGCTTTTCCCATTTGTCAACGATTTTTTTTGCGAAAAACGGATATTTTTTTAATTTTTTCGTTTCAGCAAATGGGCGGCGGTTGCCCACACACCTTTTCCGCATAAAACGAGGGTGCCGGCGCATAACACCAGTTCCCACACCCACCAAAGAGGCAATTCCCACAACATGATCGCGGTTTGCGCCAACAGGATCACGGAACAACCGACAAGTCGCATCCAATCCCATCGAATACGGATATAGCGGCGGGTATCCACCAAACGGATGACAAACACCACTACATAGCAAACCAGCGTGGCGGCGGCGGCACCGTTAACACCGTAGATCGGGATCCACCACAGGTTCAGCACCACATTGATCACGGCGCTGACGGCGGCGGTGATGAGAGAACGAACGCTTTTCTTTTCTACCATATAAATGCTGCCGAGGAAATTGACCATACAGGTGAACACCATGGAGATGACCAAGAGCGGAATATACCGCCACGCCTCGTAGTATTTGGGATCAAACAACACATGAGGAATCGCACGGGTGAACACGATGATCACCGATGCCATGAGGAACAGGAACATACTGTACAAGGACATGACACGGGAATAGAATTTGTCCCGCTCTTTTTCTTCGGTAACGGCAGAGATCTGCCATGCATCCATAAAAATGCCCGATGCTAACATGATAAGGGACGGAATCTTATAAGCGGCGGCATATAAACCGTTATATTCTTCGCCCCACATATAAGACACAATATAGCGGTCGGACACGTTGGTGATCCACCACAGCACGGTGTTGGGGATCATGGGGACGGCGTATTTGAGCATCGCTTTGGTGACGGAGCGGTCCAAGGTTTTAAAACGAATAAACCGTCCCAATTTGGCGGTGAAAAACAGGAATAACACCGACAGAAAATCGGAGCAGATGATGGAGAAAATATAGCCGAATACGCCCCAGTCCAATACCACCAGATACAGAACATTGAACCCGATGGTGGTGATGGTGCTTAAAATGCCGTCGACGGCAAACAATTTCACGCGGTTGTCGGCGCGGACGAATTGCGCGCACAGAGAACGCAAGGAGAACATGAGGACGAACAGGCAGAGCAGCCACACGTTGCCCGACAACAGTTCCACCATATTTAAGAGCGGACTGATGGCTAGCAGCAAGAGGAGCCCGCCAATGACAGAGACCAGACCCGTGGTGAACACGTCGCTTTTGCGCACACCTTTATCTAAACCAAATCGTACCACGGCGTTGGTGATGCCGAGGGTGACAAGGGGCAACAGCAAATTGCCGCTTTGTTGTAACAAGTCGGCGACACCGTATTCCACCTGTTCCAACACCGCCGTATACAGACGGGTAAGGAAAAAGGTGAGTAGTTTGGAACTGAATGTGCCGATAGCGAAAATCATGGTATTGGATACCAGCCGTTTATATTTATCCACGGGATCACCTCCTGTTCGGTCGTATCTTTTAGCATACCCATATTTTGGGTGAATGTCAAGTGTCCCGCGTTTTACGAAATATGGCAAAAAGCCGTCGATCATGTCGACGGCTCATAGTTATTCAAATACGGTTTCGATGATCTTGCCGCAACCGGGGGGTGAGTATTGCCAGCGATCGATGTGCCCCTCGGTGATGAAATAGTTAAGCGGCGGCGGACATTCGCCGGTATCTTCGGAATCGATGAGTACCAGCTTTAGCTTCATTTTATCCGCTAAAATGTTTTTGATATAGACCCCCGCGTGCTGACCCACGCGCACGCCCTCTCGCGGTTCTGCCAATCCCGCCAAGTTGGGGGTGAGTTCCACAAAAATACCGTAGTCTTCCACGGAGCGGACGATGCCCATCACGGTCTCCCCTTGGCTGAATAGGGCGGCGTTTTCCTCCCACGTGCCCAGCAGTTCTCGTTGGGATAAGCAGATACGGTTGGCTTCGATGGACGACACTGCCGCATAGATGTCCATACCCACACACAGGCGGTCGCCCGGATGGGCAATGCGGCTGACGGAGATACTGGCGATGGGAAGCAAGGCGGGAATACCGCATCCAATATCGCAAAAAGCACCAAAGGTTTCCAGTCGTGTGACCCGCGCGCCGATCACATCGCCCCGATGAAGCCGATCGATATAGTCCCGCCGGCATTTCTCCTGAGCGGCGCGGCGGGAACAGACGGCGCGGCGTTTGCCGTCGGGGGTGATCTCAAAATGGGTGACAATAAAACTGACGGGTTTGGACACCCGTGAAATGAGGGCAATATCCCGCGTGGTGCCTTCGGCGATACCCAGCGCACCCTCTTCGTAAGGGATGATGCCTTCCATGCAGGGAAGTTCGATGTGCAGGTTATGTTCGCTGTCGCACAGCACGGCGCGGGCTTCGACGATCTCGCCCGCCACGGCGGCTTCCGCCAAAGCAACTTCACTGCGAATACGACGGCGATTGGCAAGGGTGTTGAGCAACACCCCTTCGGGGAAAAATTCTTCCATTTGAACAGTCATTCCTTTCGGGCAGGTATCTTTTGTTTCGATCATCTGTTGCATATATATGCCTTCCTTTGTTGTTCCATGCGGTAATTTCGACGGATTTTAAAAAAATATAAGCCAAAAACGCCTTGTTACGGCGTTTATGCCTTGTTATAATTAAGATACCATATTGGAAAGGGAGTTTTTTGTAGAATGAATGTACATGGACTGAAAATTTCCGTAAAAAATCTGCCTGTATTGGATCAAGGATTTATTCCCATGGCGGCGTTTTGCCGTGATTTTGAAAAATCCGCTGAAAACGGCAAGGAGATCGCCATTGCCGTAGAACGCAATCAAGGTCAAACAGCGGTGCGCCGCGTTCGTATTCACGGTACGGCCGCCATGCGTGAGGCGGACGCCGTATACGTGGATCGCACGGTGAAAATGCTGTTGTGGGCTTACGGCGGATATAAAGTGATGATCTGTGGCGACGATGAGATCGGTGCCGTGATCAAAGCCGCTTATACGAAAGGCGGGTCTCGTGAGTTCGATGCCAATTTCATGGCACGAGTATACGAAAAGCCCTTTGAAGTGATCTGTCTGCCGCTGACGGACGTGCCGCAACCAAAATCGTTGGCACAATCGGTGGGTCGTAACATTGACGGTTGCCGTATCGGGTTTGACGCAGGCGGCAGTGACCGCAAGGTATCGGCGGTGATCGACGGTGTTTCGGTGTATTCCGAGGAAGTGGTGTGGTTCCCCAAGACCAATGCCGATCCCGATTATCATTATGAGGGAATCTTAAGCGCGTTCCGTACCGCGGCTTCCAAGATGCCTCGCGTGGATGCCATCGGCGTATCCTCCGCAGGTGTGTATATCGATAATCGCGCCATGGTGGCCTCGTTGTTCATCAAAGTGCCGGATGATCTGTTCGACCAGAAAGTGAAGAACATCTATCTCCGTGCCGCCGCTGAGTTGGGTGAGAATATTCCCATTGAAGTGGCCAACGACGGCGACGTAACTGCATTAGCGGGCGCCATGAGTTTGGAAAAGAATAACATTTTGGGTATCGCCATGGGTACGTCCGAGGCGGTAGGCTATGTGGACGGCGACGGTAACATCACCGGCTGGCTCAACGAACTGGCCTTTGCTCCTGTAGACCTGCAAGAGGATGCCATGGTGGACGAATGGTCGGGCGACAAAGGTTGCGGCGTGAAATACTTCTCGCAGGACAGCGTTATCAAACTGGCACCTCGCGCGGGTATTGAACTGGACGAAAGTCTCTCCCCCGCTGAAAAGCTGAAAGTGGTACAACACGAAATGGACAAAGGCAATCCCCGTGCCGACGAGATCTATCTGTCTATCGGTACGTATCTGGGCCATTCGTTGGCTTACTATGCCATGTATTATGACATCGGCGATGTGCTGCTCTTGGGTCGTGTAATGTCCGGTCGCGGCGGCGATATCATCATTAGCGAGGCACGCCGCGTGTTGAATGAGGAATATCCCGCGGTAGCCTCTATGGAACTGCACCTGCCGGATGAAAAAATCCGTCGAGTAGGTCAATCGGTTGCCGCTGCCAGTTTGCCGAAAATCTAAACACCGCAATGAAGAACCGCCCGATGTTTCATCGGGCGGTTCGTTTTGTGTAAAACATCTCATCACTCTCGCTTACGCTCGCCAGCTTCCCTTATAGGGGAAGCCTTGTGTTTCTTAGAGCATCTAAAAAGATGTTTTCTTTTGAGGCAAAAGATGGTATACTATCCTAAAAGGAGTGACGATCATGATCTCTTTACAAGACATTTTATCAGCAGTGGATCACACCGCTCTGTCCCCTTCCGCCACCCAGGCGGATATTTTAAAACTGTGTGACGAAGCGCGGCAATACCGCACCGCCTCGGTGTGTATCCCGCCGTCTTTTGTGCGCACCGCCGTTTCGTATTTAAACGGGGTGATCCCCGTGTGCACGGTAATCGGGTTTCCCACCGGTTACAGCACCACGGATGTGAAATGCGCCGAGACCCGTGCCGCGTTGGAAGATGGTGCCGACGAGATCGACATGGTCATCAACATCGGTTGGGTAAAAGACGGGCGGTTTGATGAGGTATTGGACGAGATACGCGCCGTGAAAGCGGTGTGCAGCGAGCACATCTTGAAAGTCATCATTGAAACCTGTTTGTTGACCGAGGAAGAAAAGATCCGCTTGTGCGATATCGTATCCCACTCCGGTGCGGAGTATATTAAGACATCCACGGGATTTTCCACAGGCGGCGCCACATTAGAAGATATCGCCCTGTTTGCCGCTCATGTTCACAGCGGGGTGAAGATCAAAGCCGCCGGCGGGATCAAAACCTTAGACGATGCCCGTGCCTTTTTGGCCCACGGCGCTCATCGGTTGGGGACCAGTTCGGTCGTTCGTGCGATCAAGGCGGGAGAATCCTAATATGAAACGACGGGTATTTTTGATCGTATTGGACAGCGTGGGTATCGGCAACGCGCCCGATGCCGCTCTGTTTGGTGACGAAGGTGCACACACGTTGCGTTCCGTCAGCCGTTCTCCGCAATTTCGTATTCCTACTTTATTGGAATTAGGGTTGGGCGCCATTGAGGAATCTGCTTTACCCACCCATACGCCGCGCGCCATGGTGGCGCGGTTGCAAGAACAGTCTCAGGGAAAAGATACCACCACGGGGCACTGGGAATTGGCGGGAGTGGTTTCAAAAAAACCTTTCCCCACCTACCCCGACGGGTTTCCACCCGAAATCTTGGAGGCCTTTGAACGAGAAACGGGTTGCGGGACGTTGTGTAACAGGCCCTATTCGGGAACACAGGTGATTGCCGATTACGGTGAAGAACATCTACGCACGAAAAAACTTATTGTGTATACGTCCGCCGACAGTGTATTTCAAATTGCCGCCCATGAAGATATCGTTTCTCCTGACACCTTATATGAATACTGCCATATTGCGCGGCGGTTGTTGACAGGGGAACACGCTGTGGGGCGGGTGATCGCCCGTCCCTTTACGGGGACACCTCCTTTTGCTCGCACGCCGCGGCGACGGGATTTTTCCGTAGAGCCGCCGCAGGAGACCTTGCCCGATAAGGTTAAAGCGGCGGGGCTGGACTGCGTCGCGGTGGGGAAAATCGGCGATATTTTTGCGGGGCGAGGTTTTACCGAAGCCATTCCCACCCACGGGAACGCCGAGGGAATGGCCATCCTTTCCGCTTTGGCAAAACGGGCGTTTCACGGGTTGTGTTTTGCCAATCTGGTGGATTTTGACATGGTGTACGGTCATCGCAACGACGTAGATGGGTATGCGGCGGCGCTGTCGGCGTTTGACGAGTGGCTGCCATCCTTTTTGTCGCTGTTACAAAAGGACGATGTGATATTGATTACCGCCGACCACGGGTGTGATCCCGCTTATCCCGGCACCGATCACACCAGAGAGATGGTGCCGCTTATCGTATACGGTGAGGGGGTCGTTCCCGAAAATCGCGGGACGTTACCCTTCACGGCAGTGACCGAACTAGTGCAACATTTTTTAGGAGTGTGAGTGATCTATGACCGATCAAGCGTTATTGAACATCGCTTTGCAAGCCAAAGAACAAGCCTATGCCCCTTATTCGAAGTTTTGTGTGGGGGCGGCGCTTTTATGTAAGGACGGCACGGTGTATACGGGGTGCAACATTGAGAATGCCTCGTATACACCCACGATATGTGCGGAACGCACCGCCGTGTTTAAAGCAATCAGCGAAGGAAAACGGCGATTTATCGCCATGGCCGTTGCGGGAGATGCGACCCCTTGTTCACCATGCGGTGTATGCCGCCAAGTGTTAGCGGAGTTTTGCGAGCCGTCCTTTACAGTTGTGTTACAAGGGGCGGACGGTAACCCCGTACGGTATACCCTGGCGCAACTCTTACCTGTGAAATTCACTTTATAATCATAACCACCGGCCGTGCCGGTGTTATGCACTGCCCCCTTAGGGCATAATGCCGGCCGGGCCTATAGGCCCGCCGAAAGGTTTGCCGACCGCAACTCTTTCACCGGCCGCCCCCTAAAGGGGGCTTTTTATTTGCCTTCTTTTACCTGCTGACCCGTAAACGGGTCTATATATTCTTTGATTGTCATCTGATCACTTGATATATCTTCTTGCAATTGATTGCGGATATATTCTTGTATCTGCTTCTTGTT
>JAZQJE010000034.1:0-40068 GCA_045541495.1 Acutalibacteraceae bacterium
CTAGTGTAAAATGTGTGTATGACAATATACTTCCCTCCGTGTTGTTGTATTTGTGGTTATTTACATTTTACACTTTGGGTTGTATATTGTCTATTTTTTATTTAGTGTTGCACTTCATATTATAATCTGTCCACCTCCCTCTGACGAGGGAGGCAAGACAAACATTGAAGTGAACCCCATTTAGTTCATCGTTGCGTGGTTTTCGTTTACAACAAAACGTCCGTCGAACGACGGACGTTTTGTATCATTTGGATTGACGGATATCTTCCAGCACTGCCGCAATGGCATCGCCCATTTGGTAATAGCCCGCAAGGTTGGGATGCACCCAATCTTGCTGTGCCGTGACGGACATACTGGTGTACATGGTGGGATAAAAAGTGGCGTGCGGGTGGGAGGTAACGGGATCCATCACCGCTTGCATGGGACAAACATAGAAGCCTTCATCTTCTCTGTCGCCAAATTCGTCCAAAATCGCCATGGCCGCCTGTTGCATATTATAGTTATAGGTTTTTTGAGTAGTACGGCATTTGACACACGTGCCCCATGCGTGTTGATCGGCACCCAATACGGGAAGATTGAACACGATGGCGGTGTTAGGATCGTTGGCTTTGACGCTGGCTGCAAAATCCCGCAGATATTGGATATAGCGAGGCAATTCTGTTGCCAGTTTGTCATAAGGGGTGTGTTGCAGATCGTTGGCACCGATGAGGACAGACACCGCGTCCACTCGACCGAACTGATGGCGGGCGATGTATTTGGGGAAACTGAATTCGAAAGCGGGGTCTTCGTCGACGAGGGTCGCCGTATCGCCCGTTTGTTGGTACAGTTTGCCTTCGGACAGGAAATATTGACCGTCTTTCAATTCCTCATATTGATAACCATCGTAGGCATAAGGGTGATGGTCGGGGTTTTTGACCTCGTTCCAATAGAGTAGGTCGCCGTAGTAATCCTCCCCTTTGACGGCACACGGAAACATAAACGGTGAACACACACGGGCGGGAACGGCTTGGCGGTGGGTGCAATAGGATTCCATATCCCAACCGCCGCGGCCTTCCAGATAAATTAAGCCGTTAAACGAGCGAGTACCCAGCGTTTGCAAATTGTACAATTTAGTGGCCGCGTGAGTGACATATACGGCGCTATGGGTCATACTGTCACCAAAAAACAACACCCGATACGGGTCTTGTTTTACCCATCGATCGCACAATTTGATGGTGACGGTCTTTTCCGCTAATTTGGTTTTATCCTCGTCGTAAACTGCAATGGTGAGAGAAAATTCATCTTTATCACGGGGGAATTGATTGGTGATCTTCCAACAATCGCCGTAGTTGGCACCGTAGTCACAGGTAACCTGCACATCCCATTCTACATGGTATGGAACAATAAAATTGGAAAAATACAAATGGAATTCCGATGCTTCGGTACGAACACCTTGCACAAGGCGATCCCGCAAAATACGGATAACCGACGGCAAAATAATATGGGGTTTTTCAGCGCTGATCGGTTTGGGTGTTACTTTTTTTGTTGTCAACATGACCAGTCCTCCTCATTCCGATTCCGTTCGCCCTCATTATAAGACGGTTTTTGGTTGTTTGCAACCCAAAAGGCAAAAGTAAAATAAAAAAGCACCAAAAATACAAAATTTACACTTTGCTATCGGCGGACTACGTCGCCTTGTTCAAAGCGGCGGCGGAGTTTAGACAAGGCTCTTGTTTCAATGCGGGATACATAAGAGCGGGAGATGCCCAATTTGCGGGCGATGACCTTTTGGGTGAGAGGGCGGCAACCGAGGCCGAAGCGAAGGGTGATGATCTCCCGCTCTCTTGCATCCAAGGTTTCGTCGATATATCGATACAGGTTACCGCCGTTGACTTTCATGTCTAAGTCGTCGGCAATGGTATCTTCGGCGGCGATCACATCCATCAGCGTTAGGGAATGGCCTTCCCGATCAGTATCAATGGGTTCGGTGAGGGACACATCCTGTGCGGTCTTTTTGTTGGCACGAAAGTACATGAGTATCTCGTTTTCCACGCAACGGGAAGCATAGGTGGCCAGACGTACCCCTTTTTGATAATCGAAGGTGTCCACCGCTTTCATCAAACCGATGGTGCCGATAGAAATCAAGTCATCTTGTTCTTTAACGCTGCTGTAGTGCTTTTTTATGATATGCGCTACCAGCCGCAGGTTGTGTTCGATCAGTTGACTACGGGCCCCTTTATCCCCGCGTTCGTGGTAGGCGATCAGGCATTCCCGCTCTTGTTGAGCGGTGAGAGGACGGGGAAAGGACCCCGAATTGACCACTTGCAACGCCATGAAAAACAGGCGGGAGAGAATGTTCCAAAGTTCCAAAAGCATAATCATTGCCCCTTTCTGTCCTCACTATATGTGGAAAAGAGGCGATTTTTGCCTGTCCTATGTCAGCTGTTAGTTATTAGATGTTAGACAGAATAGTTACTATCGTTTCTTACAAAAGGAAACCCGCCGTGCGTAACCGCTCGGCGGGTTGCAGAATATTACATTTTTTCGGGGGCGTCGATCTTTAACAGGGACAACACGTTGTTTAAGGTGATCCGCGTCGCTTCGCACAGGGCCAACCGGGCTTGCTGAAGATCGCTTTCCACACCGCGGACACGGCAGGCGTTATAGAATTTATGGAACAGGGTCGCCAGCTCTAACGCATAACGGGTCATGCCCGCGGGGTCTTGTTCCTTGGCACAGGTGACGATGGCACCGGGGTAGGCGGTAAGGTGACGGATGAGTTCCCGTTCTTCCGCCGCAGTGAGCAATCGCAAAGGGGCCGCCGTGGCGGGTTGCAGGGTGACACCGTCTTCCGCCAATGTGCGAAAAATGGAGCACAGGCGGGCGTGAGCATACTGCACATAGTAGACGGGATTGGAGGAACTTTCTTCGATGGCCAGACCCAGATCAAAGTCCATTTGGGTGGAGGCTTCCCGCAGATTGAAGAAAAAGCGAGCGGCATCCACGGGGACTTCGTCTAACAGGTCGGCTAACTGGATGGCTTTGCCCGAACGTTTGGACATACGCACCACTTCCCCGTCCCGCATGAGACGCACCAGTTGGATGAGGACGATCTGCAGTTTGGTGCCGTCCAATCCCACGGCGTCCATGGCACCTTTCATCCGCGCCACGTGACCATGGTGATCAGCCCCCCATACATCGATACAGGTATCGAAGCCCCGAGCGAATTTGTTGCGGTGGTAAGCGATATCGGCAGCAAAGTAGGTGGGGTTGCCGTTGGCGCGCACCAACACTTCGTCTTTGATGCCTTCTTCCACACCGTCGCGGTTGGTATGCTTTTTGCCTTGATATTTTTCACCGTGCTCCCCTGCACGGTACCACAACGCGCCGTCTTTTTCATAGGTAAGGCCCCGCTGAGTGAGCAGGTCGATGGTGTCTTTCAGTTCGCCGTTGTTGTGCAAAGTGGATTCGTGGAACCAACGGTCGTATTCGATGCGGTATTTCGCCATGTCCCGATGCATTTTATCGATATTGAGGGGCAGGGCATACGCCACTAAGGCGGCGCGGCGATCTTTCTCTTCGGCTTCCACATAGGTATCACCGTATTGAGCGGCGAAGCCTTTCGCGTGTTCCCGAATATCGTCCCCGTGATAGGCGTCTTCGGGCATGGTGACGGCTTCTTCCCCTTTGAACAGTTGTAAATACCGCACTTCCAACGACAGGGCGAATTTTTCGATTTGGTTGCCTGCATCGTTAACATAGAATTCGCGGCTGACTTCGTATCCCGCCGCCTCCAGTACCGAGGCCAAACAATCGCCCAAGGCACCGCCGCGGGCATTGCCCATGTGCATGGGACCGGTGGGGTTGGCGGATACATATTCTACCATAACTTTACGGCCTTTGCCGTAATCGCTGCGGCCGTAGTTGCCGCCTTGTTCCAGTATGTCGTTTACCGCTTCGGCATAGTAGGTTTCGGACAGAAAGAAGTTGAGAAAACCGGGACCTGCCACTTCCGCGCGGGCCAGCACCGTCCCCTCCAGCGACAAGTGGGACAAGATGACCTCGGCAATCTGGCGGGGCGCTTTATGAAAGGCGCGGGCCGAGACCATGGCCACGTTGGCCGCCAAGTCACCGTGGGAACGGTCGGCGGGCGTTTCCACCGCAAAGGGCGGCAACGGCTCGTTCGGCAGTTCACCGACGGCGATAGCCGCACGAACGGCGGTCTCGATAGCTTCGCGCAGTTGGAGTTCGGTTTTTTCAACGATGGTAAGCATTATGAGGACACTTCCTTGACAAAAATTTCGATGGTATGGTCAATCGCCGCGCCGCTTCCCGTGTCCAAAGAATAGCGGAGAAGCAGACGGCCCGCGGGAGCTGACAATTCGTTGACGATGCGGTGAGTGGTTATCCTAAGAGATACCTCTCCATAGGGCGTGTGATAAGGACAAGCATAGGTGCGGTCGGGTTCCAACGTCAGTTGCGACCGCGTATCGCTTTGACGGTCGATGGTGACACGGTGAGGAGTGATGACGATGACCGTAGCGACCGCAGGAGAATCGGCGGTGGCCGCTTCTTCGTAGGTGAGGCGATAGGCTTGTCCTTGCTGTTGCAACGTACCAACAGCGGTAAGGCGGGAACAGTCGGTTTCCCCGTCCAAGCATTGCTTACTAAAAACAGTGACGGTGACGGTCATAACTCCACACTTTCCGCATCGATATGCTGAACAGCTTCTTGCACGGGACGGCCTAAGAACATTTCGGCAACGGTACCGAAGTCGTGAGGATGGTCGCTGACGAAAAAGCGACAGTGGCCGTTTTCGCCGGCTTCGCGCAAGGCGTTTTGTTGGCGGAGAAGATCGGCACAGGCGGCGGCACAAGCGGCGCCCGAATCGATGAGGGTAACCGACTCCCCTAAAATATCGGAGAGTACGGGGGTAAGCAACGGAAAATGAGTACAACCCAAAATCACGGTATCCACCTTTTCGTCCATGAGCGGTTGCAGATAGCGGCGTGCCACTTCGATGGCGGCGGCGTTATCCCGCTCGATCCAACCGCTTTCCACCAATGACACAAACAAAGGACAAGCCTGTGAAAAGACTTGTATCGTCGGATCGGCTTTGGTCAGTGCTGTGTGAAAGGATCCCGAACGGACGGTGGCGGTAGTGCCGAGAACGCCGATACAGCCATTTTTCGTGGCGCGCAGAGCGGCCGCGACGGTAGGGTCTACCACGCCCATGGCGGGGACAGGAAGTTCCGATAGTACCGAGGGTGCCACCGAACTGACCGTACCACAAGCGGCAATGATGAATTTCACATCTTGACTCAGCAAAAAACGACAATCCTGTCGGGCATACCGTTCGATGGTTTCGGGGCTGCGAGTACCGTAGGGAACACGGCCCGTATCACCAAAATAGACGATATCTTCTTTGGGGAGTAGCTGAAGCAAGCGGCGCACGACGGAAAGACCGCCCAGCCCCGAATCAAAAACACCGATCGCACGGTTATCCATCATACCCCTCCTTTTTCAATATACGCAATCAGTTTAACACATTCTATGCGGAAATACAAGCCGTTTTGACAGCAAAAACAAAGACCGCCACAGGCGGTCTTTATCTCAACATCAGTGCTGACGTTCCAAGCGGCATTTTTTGGCGATCTCACACATGTCGCTCCATTTAGCTTCCATGTCTTTGAGCAGTTGCAACTGATTACGGGTGCGCACCAAGTTGTGATCCGGTGCCTGGATCTTGAAATAAACGTCCCCATTTAAGTAATCTGTCAAGAAACGGACGATGAGTTCCAAGGTCATGATGTACGCGCCGTAGGGTAACAGTTTTACTTCTTCCTCGGTAAGCAAGCCGTTGGCGCCCGCCATATAACCGCGGGTAAACTGCTCGTACAACTCAATATCCAGCGATACTTTGGACAGATCCCGCTCGTCTTCTTTGGCGGTGGAAGCGCCGAAGCGAATGGCATCGCCGAAATCGTATAACGAAGAGCCGGGCATGACCGTATCCAGGTCGATGACACAGATGGCCTTTCCGGTGATATCGTCGAACAGAATATTGTTGATCTTGGTATCGTTATGGGTCACCCGATAGGGGATGCGACCCGACGCCAAGGCATCCACGATGGCACCACAATCTTCTTCACGGTCCAGCAAAAACCGAATTTCATCTTCCACTTCTCCGCGGCGACCCGCTGCATCGTTATCGATGGCTTCGTGAAGGGCTTTATACCGCACGGGTGTGTTATGGAAATCGGGAATGATCTCCGTAAGCGTACCGGCATCAAAATCAGACAGCCAACCTTGAAACTCACCGAATTCCCGTCCCGCTTCGTAGAATTGTTCGGGGGTTTCCACCACATCGTAGGCGGAAGAATTCGCCACATACTCGTACACACGGAAAAAGTGGCGGCCGCTGGCCGTATAGTAATACGGTAAACCGTCTTCCGTTTGCAAAAAAGACAGTACGCGTCGGGCATAGCATCCGTCTTGCGCAGTGAGCTTGTGCTTAATATGCTCGGTAACCTTGAGGATGTTATCCATCACGGCTTCCGGATTTTTAAAGACAAATGTATTGATACGTTGGAATATGTATTGTTTTTCTTCCCCTTGTTCTTCCCGAACGGTCACAAGGTAGGTGCGATTGATGTTTCCGGAATGAATCTCCTCTTCCGCAACGATCGGCTCGGTAATGCCGAACTGAGAAGCGATCTCCTGAAAACCCATGCCATCCCTCTTTTCGTGTAGTCAAAGAGATGCAAGCATCCCCTCGTCGATTGGTC
Organism: Acutalibacteraceae bacterium; assembly: GCA_045541495.1. GTDB lineage: Bacteria > Bacillota > Clostridia > Oscillospirales > Acutalibacteraceae > RGIG3009. The sequence continues at coordinate 6,768 of JAZQJE010000034.1, forward strand.
ACGAACTTCCACTCTAATATGGACAGTATACAACATCATATAGCAAAACCGTCAAAAAGTCAAGTGTTTCGGCTTTTTGGAAATCAAACTCGAACCGCGCCGCTTGGAAACGGCGCGGTTTGGCAGGAGTTATCAGAAGTTGTGTTGATCTTTGCGGTTCTCCTGTTTGTTCTGATTTTGCTGGTTGTTTTGCTGTTTGTTTTGGTTCTGCTGGTTGTTCTGATTGCTCTGGTTCTGTTGGTTATTTTGATTTTGCTGTCTGTTCTGATTTTGTTGACGATCCATGAGAAAGGCCCCCTTATAAAATGATATAGTCGACGAAAATATTTCGTCGACTATAGTATTGGTTGGTATCAAAAAATATTGTATGGAAAATTTTTCAATAAGCGGTATGGGTCTTGAGATACTCTCGCAACATGGCGAGGGCCGCTTCGGTGACAGCTTTTTCCTCGTCGGACGGGTTTTTACGCAGGGCGCGAACACCCACGATCAAATTGGTAGGCAAAGACTCTTCCCACGGGGTGAGATCGGTGTCGGGAAAGGAGTCTTTGGCAAAGGCATAGACATCCCATGTAAACCACGTGCCGTCTTGTCCCACGGCGTCGTGCTCCTGTGCCAGCGGCGCAAAGAACGTGGTACCTGCCGCCATGGCGTCTTCCAATGTGGCATAATAGTCGGGGGCGAACATGTACACGGTCATATCCCGCGCCGCAATATGCGCCAACACATTTTGACGGTTGGTCATGCCGACCGTATTGCCTTGCTCCAACGAGATGTTGAGATTCTGAATGGATACACGCACTTCACCGTCGCCGTTGAGATCGGTGGCGTAGGTTTCCAGCGTTTGTTCCATTTCCGCAATGATACCATCGGGTATATAGGACATGGTTGCCATACAGATGTAATGATCTGCTTCTTCGCGGGTAACGGTTTGTACGATAAAGACGGTCAGCACGATCACCGCAAAGATCCCGCCGATGATCCCCCACTTATAATGATACCACAAGTTTTGCAGTTTGCCCTTCGGTGTCATGGGCGGCAAGGGGGACGGTTGATAGGTTAACTCCTCTTCACTGACACCCACCAAATAGCGTTCTCTCGCCATGATGGTCGCTCCTTTGTTTAAGATTAAAACCATTATATCAAATTTATCAATGAGATGCAAGAAACGATCAAGAGGTCATTTTTTCCTGCTTGACTTTGCGGTCGATCACATGGCGAGACGCCAGTTCCCTGTGAATGTCCTCCAGTGAAATACCCGCTTCGATCATCAAGACCATGGTGTGATAGGCCAAATCCGCAATCTCATAGATGGTTTCTTTTTTATCCTCCGCTTTGGCAGCGATAATGACCTCCGTGCATTCTTCGCCCACCTTTTTTAAGATCTTGTCCAATCCTTTATCGAACAAATAGGTGGTGTAAGAGCCTTCTTTCCGATCGGTCTTGCGCCTCTCTATGAGGGACATCAGCGCCGGCAAGGAAAACTCTTGCCGTTCGTCGCTGTTCCATACGGGGGTTGTGAAGCAGGAGGTCGTGCCCGTATGACAGGCAGGACCGTCGGGTTCCACCATCACCACCAAGGCATCGTTATCGCAGTCGGCGGTGATGGAGACAATGTGTTGATAGTTTCCGCTGGTTTCCCCTTTCAGCCACAATTCGTTTCGTGAACGGCTCCAGAAGCAGGTAAGACCTTTTTCCATGGAGACGGCCAAACTTTCTTTGTTCATATAGGCAAGGGTCAGCACCTGTTTCGTGACCGCATCGGTCACAATGGCGGGGATAAGCCCTTTTTCGTCAAATTTTAACTCGTCAATGTTGAGCATGTTGCTCCTCCTTTTTACAGTTGGCGGGCGGGAATCCTCTGGGCCGCCATATAGGCTTTCAGATCGCGAATATCCACTTCGCCGAAATGGAAAATCGAAGCCGCCAGACCGGCATCCACTTTTGGTAACGCGCGGAACAGGGTGATGAAATCGTCCATGTTACCCGCGCCGCCGGAGGCAATGACGGGCACAGACACGGCGTTGCATACCGCTTCCAGCATTTCCAGATCGAAGCCGCCTTTCACGCCGTCGGTATCGATGGAATTGACCACCACTTCCCCTGCACCGTCGTCGACACAGCGACGGATCCAGTCGATGGCTTCCATGCCGGTGTTTTCCCGTCCGCCTTTGGCGAAAACGCGGAATACCCCATCGACCCGTTTCACGTCTACGGACAGTACCACACACTGATCACCGTAGAGTTTGGCGGCTTGCCCGATCAGCGTGGGGTCGGCGATGGCACCCGAATTGACACTGACTTTATCTGCGCCACAAGCCAACACCCGTTCAAAGTCGGCGGTGGTGCGGATACCGCCTCCCACCGTCAGGGGGATAAATACCGAGCGGGCAGTCTCGCATAAAATGTCGGTGAACAGTTGACGGCCTTCGGCGGAGGCGGGGATATCGTAAAACACCAGTTCATCCGCGCCGCCCGCGGAATACCGTTTGGCCAGTTCCACGGGAGAAGCCACGTCCCCCAATCCTTTAAAGTTGACGCCTTTCACCACGCGCCCGTCTTTTACATCCAGACAGGGAATAATGCGTTTGGTTATCATCTTGTCACCTCGATCGCTTGCGCCAAGTCGATAGCGCCGGTGTAGTAGGCTTTGCCCACGATGGCACCGTACAAATCCATGGCGGCCAATCGTTTCACATCGTCTAACGAGGATACGCCGCCCGAGGCTACCAGTTGCAATGACAGGTCGCGGGACAAGCGTTCGTATAGTGCCGCGTTGGCACCTTGCATGGCACCGTCCTTAGAAATATCGGTACAAATAAGGGTGCGCACGCCGATCGCTTCCATCTGTTTGCAAAAATCAAAGGCATCCAGACCCGCGCTTTGGGTCCAGCCTTTGATGGCCACTTGACCATCTCGAATATCGACGCCGACGGCGATCTTGTCACCATGCTTTTTCACGGCCTGTGCCACAAATCCTTCTTCGGTGACGGCGGCGGTGCCCAAGATCACACGGTCAATACCCGCCATCAGATAGCGGTCAATCACATCCATGGTACGGATGCCACCCCCCACTTCGCAAAACAAGTCGGTTTGGGATTTCAGGCGGCAGATCAATTCTAAATGCGGGGTGGTGCCGTCTTTGGCACCTTGCAGGTCTACCAGGTGAATATGGGTGGCACCTTGCTTTTTAAATTGGGCGGCGACGGCCGCGGGGTCATCACTGTACACGGTCATTTGCGCATAATCGCCCTTAAACAGGCGCACAGCTTTGCCGTCGTACAGGTCGATGGCGGGAAAAATGTTCATATGTTGTCCTCCTCACAAAAGGCGCGCAAGATGGCAAGCCCCACATCACCGCTTTTTTCGGGGTGAAACTGGCAACCGTATACGCGACCATCGGCCACCGCCGCGGTGAGGGGTGCGCCGTAATGGGCGGTAGCGATGACCGCGTCGGCACAATCGGCGGCGTAGAACGAGTGTACAAAATACACGTAGTCCCCCTCCCGCACGTAGCGAAACAGGGGATGCGGTTTTGCCATAACAAGAGCGTTCCACCCGATATGGGGAATCTTATAGTCAGCGGGGATCACCTCGGCAATAGAGCGGATGTTGCCGTGTACCAATCCCAATCCCTCGTGTTCCCCGTATTCGTAACTTTTATCAAACAACAACTGCATACCGAGGCAAATGCCGAGGAGCGGTTTGCCCGCCGCCGCTTCGTCTTTGATAACAGCGGCAAGGCCTGAACGGCGCAATTTTTCGGCGGCATCGCCGAACGCACCCACACCGGGCAATACGATCTTATCCGCCGCCCGTAAAACGGCGGGGTCGGCGGTAACCACCGCTTCGGCACCTACGGCAGCGAAAGAACTTTTCAGCGAAAATAGGTTGCCCACGCCGTAATCCACAATGGCGATCATTACAGAACTCCCTTCGTGGACGGCACTTCGTCCGCACAGGCAGGATCGATAGCCACGGCAGCGCGCAGGGCGCGTGCCACGGATTTGAACGCCCCTTCGATGATGTGGTGAGAGTTACTGCCCGCCAGTTGGCGAATGTGCAGGGTGACGGCGGCGTGGCGGGTGAATGCCAGCCAAAACTCCTCGCACAGTTCGGTGTCGAACGTCCCCACTTTGGCGGCGGGGATAGTGAGACCGTATTGCAACAGCGAACGGCCAGAAATGTCCACCGCCGACAAAATCAACGCTTCATCCATGGGCAACAGCATACTGCCGTAACGGGTGATGCCTTTTTTATCGCCCAAGGCTTTATCAAAGGCCTGACCCAAGCAGATGGCGATATCTTCCACCGTGTGATGGTCGTCCACCTGCGTATCGCCTTTACAGGTGACAATCAGATCAAAACGGCCATGACGGGCGAACAGGGTGAGCATGTGATCTAAAAAGCCACAACCGGTTGCCACAGTACTGTTGCCGTTGCCGTTCAGTTCCAAGGTCAGTTGAATATCGGTTTCCGCGGTTTTACGAATGATGGTGGCGTTTCTCATAGGGTTACCTCCGAAAGAATGGATTCCAGTGTATTGATTAAGGTTTCCATTTGTTTATGGCTGCCGATGGTAATACGGTTATAGTCGGTTAAACGGGGGGTATCAAAATGGCGAACCAGAATACCCCGTTCTTTCAGTTGCTGATACAGAATCTTGCCGCTCACCCGCGGGTGACGGGCCAATACGAAGTTGGCGGCGGAGGGGATCACTTCGAAACCCAAAGCTTGCAGTTGCGCGGCGGTATAGGCGCGATTTTCCATAACGGTGCGACAATTTTCCAGCGTATATTCCTCGTCTTCCAACACACCCAAGCCCGCCGCCGCGGTCATGCGGTTGAGGTTGTAGGGGTTGGTGGAATATTTGATGGTGTTCAGGTCGCGGATAAGGGCGGCATTACCGATGCCCAGTCCCAATCGTGCACCCGCCATAGAGCGGGATTTGGAGAAAGTTTGGGTGACCAACAGGTTATCGTATTGGTGAATGAGGGGTACGCAACTTTCACCTCCGAAATCCACATAGGCTTCGTCGATCACCACCACCGAGTCGGGATTGCTGCTGACGATGCGTTCGATCTCCGACAACGGCAAACACAGGCCCGTGGGGGCGTTGGGGTTGGCGAGAAAGATGGTCTTTCCCACGCCGCGATAATCATTCACATCCAAAGTGAAATCGTCCTGCAGAGGTTTTTCCTCATACGGGATACCGTTACAGGCGGCAAACACCTTATAAAACCCATAGGTGATATCGGGAAATACGGCGGGGTGTGTGTCGTCGCAAAAGGCCATAAAGGCGAAGTTGAGCACTTCGTCGGAACCGTTGACGAGAATGACTTCGTCGGGTGTTACGCCCCATTGTTTGGCCACTGCGTCGGTCAGTGCCTGATAAGTGGGGTCGGGGTACAGTTCCAGTTGTTTGGCCGCCTCCGCCCCATAGGCTTGGGCCTTTTTGGACGGCGGGAACGGGGATTCGTTGGTATTGAGTTTGATATATCGCTTATCCTGCGGTTGTTCACCGGGAGTATAAGGGGTCAGACTCGCGTATTTATCACTGAAAAATCGGCTCATTTACGTATCCTCTAATCGGATGACAGCGCTTTTGGCGTGGGCGGTGAGACCTTCTTGCTCGGCAAAGTACGCCACGTCTTCCGCCACGGAATTCAGCGCGTCACGGGTGAAATAGGTGTATTGGGTCTTCTTAACAAAATCATCCACCGACAAGGGGCTGGAGAATTTGGCCGTGCCGCCGGTTGGCAGTGTGTGGTTGGGGCCCGCTAAATAGTCCCCCAAGGCTTCGGGGCAATGTTTGCCCATAAAGATGGACCCCGCATGGCGGATACCGTCCAAATAATCAAAGGGGTTGTCCACACACAGTTCCAAGTGTTCGGGGGCGATCTCGTTGGCAATGTCCAATACCACAGACAGGTCGTTTGCTACGATGATCTTGCCGTTGTTGTCGATGGAAGCGCGGGCAATCTCACTGCGGGATAACAGAGGGATCTGCACTTCCAGTTCCGCTTGTACCGCCGTGGCCAGTGCCATGGAATCGGTAACTAAGACGGCACTTGCCAGTTTGTCGTGTTCCGCTTGGGACAACAGATCTGCCGCCACATGGCGGGGGTTGGCGGTGGTGTCCGCCACGATGAGGATCTCGCTGGGGCCGGCAATCATGTCGATGGACACGGTGCCAAACACCTGTTTTTTGGCTTCCGCCACAAAGGCGTTGCCGGGGCCTACGATCTTATCCACTTTCGGGACACTTTCGGTGCCGAATGCCAAAGCGGCAACGGCTTGAGCACCGCCGATTTTAAAGATCTTATCCACGCCCGCCACATGAGCGGCAGCTAAAATGACGGGGTTGATCTTGCCGTTTTTATCGGGTGGGGAAACCATGACTACCTCGGGGACACCCGCAATCTTAGCGGGGATGGCGTCCATGAGAACGGTGGAGGGATAGGCCGCCGTGCCACCGGGAACGTATAAACCCGCTCGATCCACGGGGACGACCTTTTGGCCCATGACAATGCCCGCTTCATCGTTAATGATAAAGCTGTTGCGCACTTGTTTTTCGTGAAATTTGGTGATGTTGCGCGCCGCTTTTTGTAAGATCGCCAAAAATTTAGGCGAGACAGATCCCACCGCTTCGTCGATCTCGGCGGGGGTGACTTGCAATGTGTCCAGCACCGCACCGTCGAAACGGGCGGTATACTCTTTGAGCGCCGCGTCACCGCGAGTGCGAACCTCGTTTAAAATGTCGCGGACAATATCAGTGACGTTCACCGTGGGCTCTACTCGCGCAAAGATCTTGTCGTTTTCTACTTCGCCGTAGGGTAAAATCGTGATCATACCGTTTCCTCCGTTTGTGCGGACAGTTCCCGCAACAGGGTCTCAATGGCTTCGTTTTTGAATGTAAAACTGGCTTTATTGGCAATGAGGCGGGCGCTGATGGGGACGATGGTTTCGGTGACCACCAAATTGTTTTCCTTGAGGGTAGCACCCGTTTCCACAATGTCGACGATCACATCGGACAGTCCTAAAATGGGGGCAATCTCGATGGAGCCGTTTAGGTGAATGATATCGATGTCTCTTCCCAGCGAGGCGTAGTAGTTGCCCGCGATGGTAGCAAATTTGGTGGCCACTTTCAGGGTGCGGCGGGGATCGTCGCGGAAATCCGCTTTGGCGGCTACTGCCATACGGCATTTGCCCAGTCCCAGATCCAACAGTTCGTAGACGGCGGGGCGATATTCCAGCAAAATATCTTTGCCTGCCACGCCGATGTCTGCGGCGCCACGTTCCACATAAATGGCCACGTCGGAAGGCTTGACCCAAAAATAGCGGATACCTTTTTCCTCGTTTTCAAAAATAAGTTTGCGGTTGGTTTCCTTGATGGAGGGACACTCGAAACCCGCTTTTTCGAACATGGCGTATACTTTTTCGCCGAGTCTGCCTTTGGGGAGCGCCACATTAAGCATGGTCTTCAAGTTGTTTCACCTCGCCGTTTATGAATTTCCATAGTTGACGGTACCGCAATTTTTCGGGCAATACCCGCGCTGCCATGACCCATTTACCGTCTGTCGACAAGTCCGATATTGCTTGGTTTACGGTGGGAATCTCTTCCCCGTCGTACAGCAAAACGATATCCACATCGTAGGGATCGACCGCTCGATCCAACCGTTCCAGCATATCCAGATAGACAGCAAAGCCGATAGCGCCCGAACGCCGTCCCATTTTCTTCATAAGATTATCGTATTGGCCACCGGATAACACGCTGTCGGGAATACCGTTGATAAAGCCTTTAAAAACAAATCCGTTATAGTAGTTGGTATCGCTGACCACGGAGAAATCCAATCGCAATCGGTTTGCTGTTTTTTCGTCAAAGGCAGAGAGCACCGTTTCCAGTTGGGTGAGAGCAGAATCGTCCCCCAACAGTTGCCGTAATGCGGGCAATACCTGTGCGGGTGAGCCGTAACACGTGATCAGTCGAGACAATGCCGCCGCCTTTTCTTTGGTGACACCACCGCCCATACATACGGCCGTTAGTTCGTGAACGTTTTTTTCACCGATACAGCGCCGCACCTCGCCCCGCAAAGAGTCAGGAACAGACAGGTGGTCCATGACGGCAGACAGCACCCCCAAATGGGAGATGTCCAACACCCAATCGGGAGCGATACTGTCAAGGCTCTGCGCCGCCAAGGACAGTACCTCGTACAGGCAATAGTCGTCAATGTCACCGATGCATTCCAGACCCGTTTGCATGATCTCACGAAATGCGTGACTGCTTTCGGATACCCGATAAACATTCTCGTTATAGTACACCTTTTGCACGCCCGCCGTATCGCGGCTGTTTTTTACGATAGATAAGGTCACGTCGGGTTTTAGTGCCAACAAACGACCATTGGTGTCGGTAAAGGTAATGACACTGTCCGAAATGAGAAAATCTTTGTTGCGCACATACAGGTCGTATTCTTCAAATTTATTCATTTTGTAGGGGGCATACCCATACCGCCCGTACAGTTCACGCAGGGTAAATGCCGCGAACTCACAGTTGTTCAACCGAATATTCATGCTTGTTCCTCTTCCGTTTTTCGTTTGGCGATGGCATCCCGATAACCGCCGCTGCCGTAGTTCAAGCAACGGCTGACACGGCTGATGGTAGCGGTGCTGATGCCCACTTGTGCCGCGATCTGCTGATAATTAAGGCCTTGTTCCAACAGTAGCGCCACTTCAAACCGTTGGGCCATATCCTGCAATTCGTTAATGGTACAAACATCTTCAAAGAAACGGTAGCAATCCTCAGTGGTTTCCAACGCTAAGATGGTTTCGAACAACCGATTGATGGCTTCTGAACGAAAATTCGCCATGCCGCTCCCTCCTTGTTGATTTATCGTTACATCATAGTATCACTTTACTTTGTTAAAGTCAAGACTTTTTTCAAAAAAATAGGGGAAGTTGGGGGCAGAACGAATTCTGCCCCCAACCGATCATAAATGGGAACTGTATTTTTCCAGTTTGTTGAGCAAGGCCGTCAACGGGACGATAAGCAATCCCAAACACAAGTTGCCGATGCCATGGATCACGTCAAAAGGAAAGCCCGCCGCGATCCATGTGAGTATACCGCGGAGATCCAAGCGGAAGAACAAGGCTTGGGCGGGCGCATATAAAACGCCGTATAACAGACCATGCAGACCGCAAGGGACCGCATAGACGGGGACTGCCGCGAAAGGAGGCAAGTTGCGGGGAAGCAGCATAGTGACACCCCACAATACCGTCCACAGATAGAGATACGGGATCCACCAGGTGTGAAAACCCGCGAACAAGCCTTGCAAAAATACACATACGTAGATAGGGTATAAGGCTTTGCGGCGATATACCAACGTATACACCATAGTGAGCACACTCAGCAAATGGATATTGGGCAAAAACTCCATCACCTGTTTGCTGACGAACATGAGCGTGCCCAATAATGCGAAGGTCACCAGTTCACGAACGGTGAGTTTCATTATTTTTCCACCTTAAAGGCATAGGTGGCGCCGTCGGTGACGGGGGTGGTGTCTACACCGGATACAGCGTATTCTCCGTTGATATAAAACGCCCAATAGGCTCCGTCTTTGTCGTAGTCGACGGTGATACCGTTGACGGTTTTTACATACAGGCCGTAATCGCCCATGGTGCCGTCGATCAAGTCGAGGTTTTGCAGTGCCGTGCCCACCATCACCTCGTCGGTTAAGATAGCGAATTCGGTGGTGTTGCCTTCGCCGTCGGCCACGGTGAACAGGAACCGCATTTCGCCCCTGCCCAGTTCTGTAGGACCGGACATGGTGGTCGTGGTGGTGACTGCCGCTGTGGTGGTCGCGGTCGTGGTTGTCGTGGTGTTATTGCCATCCACACAACCGGTCATTGTCAGTGCCATTGCCGCTGTCAGCACCAAACAAAGAACTACCGAGAACCATGGTTTTAATAAACTGTTCTTTTTCATAGGATTTCTCTCCTTATTGTGTTGTCCTCCCCCACCGGCACTCGCAGGAACGGGGAAAGCTTGTTTCAGAGAAATCGGGTATTTCGACTGCGGTTTCTTTTGCCGCCTTCTCAAACAAGTTGTTCAATGGCGTTTCTCCCGTTTGCGGCAACAGGTACAGGCAAAAGCAATTTTAACCTCACGGCGACGGGCTCGTGTCGGATTTTCACCGACTTCCCCGCTTTCTCCTCGCTATTCTACCGCGTTTATAGGGCTTTTGCAAGGGGGAACGACAAGTTCAAACGGAAAAAGCGCGACTTTCTCAAAATTTTCCTTGACATTCTGTTTAGAATTGGATATAATATCGTAGCGTCAAACAAATACGAACCATTAGCTCAGTTGGCAGAGCACCTGACTTTTAATCAGGGTGTCCGGGGTTCGAATCCCCGATGGTTCACCAAAAAAGCCGTTCACACTGTTGTGTGGGCGGCTTTTTTCTATGAGGCGATGGGATTCGAAACGAACACATAACATTTTCTAACAGACTACAAGGTCGCTTGCTTTTGGGGCAAGTGATCTTTTTTTACTATCCCGCCACCAATGCTCTGCGTTGGTCCCCCCTTTTTTTAGCAAGGGAGGCATGGTCGGAAAGAAATTCGAAAAAATAGGAAAAACTATGGAAATTCGTACAGGATAGTGTTACAATACTTTTCGTAAAAAACTTGGGAGGCTGATGAAAATGAATGTACGTATCGGGATCGTAGGATACGGCAACTTGGGTCGGGGAATCGAATGTGCCATGAAACAAAACGCCGATCTGCAACTGGCGGCGATCTTTACCAGACGGCCTCCCCATACCATCACCCCGCTGACTGCGAGGGTACCCGTGTATACGGCGGACGAGATCCTCAATCATAAAGACAAGGTGGATGTACTCATCCTTTGCGGTGGCAGTGCTACCGATCTGCCCTCCCAAACGCCCCTATATGCCCGCCATTTCCATGTGGTGGACAGTTTTGACACTCACGCCCGTATCCCCGAACATTTTGCGGCGGTGAACGCTGCAGCGACTGAAAGCGGACACGTGGCACTGATCTCCTGCGGTTGGGATCCGGGAATGTTCTCCCTCAATCGTTTATATGCGGGGGCGATTTTGCCCGACGGCGCCGATTACACGTTTTGGGGCAAGGGGGTTTCCCAAGGTCACTCCGATGCCATTCGCCGTATTGATGGGGTGGTGGATGCGAAACAATATACCATTCCCAAAGAGGAAGCGCTTATGGCAGTGAGAAGCGGTGTCAATCCTGCTCTTACGGTTCGTGACAAGCATTTGCGGGAATGTTTTGTAGTGGTCGCCGATGGCGCAGACAAAGCAACGATCGAACAAGAGATCAAGACCATGCCCAACTATTTTGCCGATTACGATACGGTGGTGCATTTCATCACCAAAGAAGAATTGGATCGTGATCACAGCGGTATTCCCCACGGCGGATTTGTGATTCGTTCGGGCAAAACGGGATGGGAACGGGAACATTCCCATCTGATCGAATATCGGTTACAGTTGGATTCCAATCCCGAATTCACCTCGTCCGTACTGGCGGCGTATGCCCGCGCGGTAGCGCGATTGGCCGCAGAGGGCGTTTCGGGTTGCAAGACGGTGTTGGATATTCCTCCTGCGTATCTCTCTCCCTTGTCGGGCGAGGAATTACGGAAAACGTTGCTGTGATATAGCCGAGGGGAGTTCAGCTCCCCTCGGCTATATCATGCCGCCGTCACGGTTGCGTTACACCACCTCGTCCACCGCAAGCGGTCCCCTTCCCCTCAAGGGGAAGGGGTAGTTGTAGAACATAAAAAAGGGAAGTCCCGAGGGGACTTCCCTTTTTTATTTAATCTTTCTTTTTGGTGAGCAACAGGGCAATCGCGCAGACAGCGGCGGCCGCTGCTACCACGATCCACAACCACGATCTGCTCTTAACGCCGGTATCGGGTGAGAGCGTCGTGTTAGTTGAGGTGGTCGTATCGATTGCGGTAGTCGTGTCTGTTGAGGTGGTTGTGTCTTCCTTCTCTACCTCGCGAGTCTGTTCATCACCGCAAACGGTGCAGTTCCGTTTTTCTGTATCGTCGTCGGCAGATGTCCACTGAGAATAGGTGTGGTCGCCGCTTTCCACGTACTCACAAACCGTACACACATGGGTGTGGGTGCCTGTTTTGCCTTTGCTGCCGATCTGCCATTCGCCGTAAGTATGGGCTTCGATGGCAGAATAACCGCAATCGGCACACTTCTTTTCATGATTTTCCTTATCGCATACGATCCAGTCGCCAAACACATGATCCGCCGTGATCTTTTCGTCACAGACTTCGCAGATCCTGGTATGGTTTTTCGTATCGTCTGTTTCCCAGTCGGGTAACAGATGTTGACATTCGGCGTCAAAGAAATAGGAAACGTTGAGGGTACGATTACTCCAAAAATAATAGTCTTCTGACAGCACCGTGTTGTTGACGATGATCGTTATATCCCGTGCGAAGACATAGCCATCTTCCGGCACAAAGTTTGCGGCAACACCGTAGGATTTTCCTTCACGGAAATACCCTTCGTACCACAAATTCATACGGGGAGTACCCACAAGCCACATGGAATCATTCCGCGAATCCGCCACGGAAACATGTTCGCCGCTTGTGATGGTGACGGTGGGTAACACGCTGGCGTGGTCGCCCACCACCGGCGGATCCATAGTCAACTGAATACAGTCGATTTCTTTAAGGCCTGCAACGAACTCGTCTTCCGCTATCAAGAGGTTGGCCAGACCGTACGTGTAAAAGTCTTGACATTTCTCACCGTTAAGGAAGACAAGGGGGTTATCGTCAAAGAAGGTCCCCTCTTCTGCTGAGATGCCGATAAGGCGGGAATAGGATTCACCTTCTTCAAAGATACCGTCAAAAGGTTCGTACATCTGTTCTTCTTCGTTCCAACGAAGCCACTCCACTTCTGCTTTATACGGAGCGTCTTCGGGAACGGTGATCGTGGTTTGTGTTTCCCCGCCGATAGCAAACGACGGGACGTCTTCCAGCCGGATCTCCTCAAGCGCTTCGCCCAACAGAAAGTCCACCGTTAAGAGGGTTGTCTGCGCGAAATCGCAACCAATATTGCAAAGCTCTCCGTCCACCCACGATTCCAGATCCTCGGTAAAGGTATAGTCATCTGTCGCTTGGATTTCCACAAACGCCAGATACCATTTTCCCTCTTCAAGTTTTTCTACCGAATCACCCGTTTCCATATCCAGCCACTCCACCGAAGCGACGGTGTAGGCGGCATCTTTCGGGATGGAAAAATATTTGTCGGAAGGGATGTCGCCGGCCTCAGGTTTGGTGGTAGTGATCTCGATTTTATCGATACTGTCACCCAATATATACGGTTTTTTCAAGAAGACGGTGTTGGGATCGCCTGCCCAGTTAGCATGGCGGCTGCCGTCCAGTTTCACGATAAGGTCTTCACTGAATTCGTATCCTTCTTTGGATTCCAGATAAACATAAAACCAATAGTTTTCGCCTTTTTTTGCCTTGCCCACAGCCGGTTCGTATTCGCTATCGCACCATTCTCCGTAGGCGGTATAGGGTGCATCTTTCGGGACAGTGAGTTGTACCGGTGTTTCAGGAAAGGTATCCCCCACTTTCAATGTGGGCAGGCCGGTGACAGTGACATCCGAGATAGAAGTCGCCAGTGTTTCGCGAAAATCGAGTGTCAAGGCAGTCGGATCATAGGGCGAATATGTCGTTTGTTCATTACCGAGGGTGACGTCCACCATATCCGCCAACACATAACCCGCCTTGGGACGGAACGTGATATTCAGCCAATAAGCCTTCCCTTTTTCGAAAGTGCCCTCTTCTGCGCCGTCAAAATCGCAGAACCAATAGGCATCAACGGTGTAAGGTGCGTCTGTCGGTACGGGGATGGTGAGAGAATCTTTAGAAAAGGTCTCGCCCTCTTTTAGTTGAGGAAGGTCTGCTTCGTCCACCGAAACAGCATGGATGGGTTGGACATGGGATACGGTCTGCGATACCGTGCAAACGGTATCCGTGTACGAATCTCCTATACATTCGGTACCATCCAGATAAACCAACACGGAATTATCAAACTGATAGCCCACTTCCAACCGGATGGTGATCAAAAACTGATACAGGCCGCCATCTTCGAGGATACTGTCGGTATCCATGGGTACAAAGGTTTTCTCTTCATAGTCGTAAATATGCCAGTTGCCCACGGCGGTATAGTGTTCGCCCGTGAAGGTTTGAGAAGCGGCTTTATCCCCCACCTGTCCCGCGGGAATATCGGTGAGTTCCACTTTGTCGATAACGCCGTTAATCACAGGGGTGCAAACAACTTCGAACTCATCGGCAGGTATACCGGAAGTGCCAAGAAGCGTCGCTTCACTTTCCGTCCCATAAACAGTAACGGTAGTATCTGCTGTTAGGGTGTATCCCTCTTTCGCATTCACAGAAAAGATGGTGCTGTAGTTGGTGGCTTCTCCATAAATTGTGTCAACCAACTCGTGATTGTCCAATTTCCACAGACCATCGCACGATATCGTATAAGGGGCGTCCTCCGTTACGGAAAATACTACGGTGGGATCATCGCCCAGCAAAGGCGGTTCTACGGTAACCTCGATGGTATCGATGGGCGTGCTTTCTCCCTCAGCATACACAGGCAATGCGGCCAGCAAGAGTGAACAAAGCATCAATAAAACAAAAGCAACACTACCGATTTGCGATAACCGTTTCATATACCGTCATCCTTTCTGTTCTTCCATAGATTCAGTGTAACAAAAACAGGGAAAAAGTGCAAGAACATCCACAAAATTTATAAAATTTTACAAATTTAACCGCCCGCTATGGTGCGTAACACCTGATGAAAATAGGCAGGTAGGTCGCTGTCAAATTCCAAATATTCACCGGTGCGGGGGTGAATAAAGCCGATGATTTTGGCATGCAAGCACTGACCTGCAAGGCCCGCCTTGGTGAGGGGGTGGTTGCTGCCACCATAGACGGTATCCCCCGCTACGGGGTGACCGAGAGCGGCCATGTGTACCCGAATTTGGTGGGTGCGACCCGTTTCCAGTTGCAAACGGACATGGCTGTAACCCGCATATTCCGCCAGTACCCGATAGTGGGTGACGGCGGGTTTTGAATGTCTATCGGTGACCGCCATTTTTTTGCGATGAATAGGGTGGCGACCGATGGGAGCGTTGACGGTGCCCTCCGTCTCTTTTAAGTGGCCCACGATGACAGCCTCATAGACACGAGTGAAAGAATGGTCTTTGATTTGCTGTGCCAAGCCTTGGTGGGCGGCATCATTTTTGGCCACAATGAGCAAGCCGCTGGTGTCTTTATCAATACGGTGAACGATGCCGGGGCGCATGACGCCGCCGATGCCTGACAAGCTGTCCCCGCAATGGGCCAGTAAGGCGTTGACCAACGTGCCGTCGGGGTTGCCGGCGGCGGGATGCACCACCATACCTTTGGGTTTGTTGACCACCAACAGATCCTCATCTTCATAGACGATATCCAGCGGGATCGCCTGTGCCACCGCTTCGCAAGGAGCGGGCGCGGGCGGGTCGATCACGATGGTTTCACCATTGTTTAAACGGTCGCCTTTGGATAAGGGCTTTCCGTTTTCCAAGGTGACACGGCCTTGTTCCATCCATTTTTGAACAATGGCGCGGGTCACGTCCATGACCTGCGCCACATATTGGTCCGCCCGCTTGCCACGAGCGTCCTCCTCAACCATCTGTTTGATTTTCATGGGTATCCTCCACCTTTTTGGGGGCTTTGTCGTCGTATAAGAAGAAAAAGAAAATGAGCAATAAAATCGCGCCGATCACCACGCAGCAGTCGGCAAAATTAAAAACAGGAAAATCAAAGCTGATGGCATCGATATGAAAATGGAGCATATCTACCACGAAACCGTTGGCGATACGGTCGATGAGGTTGCCGATACCACCTGCCACGATCAAGATCACGCTGATGTTAAACAGGCGAAAACGGCGATAGTTGCCAAACAGCAACAACGCCAGTAACGCCGCCATCACAATGCCCGTGAAGATCACAAATCCCCAACGGAACCCTTCCATCATACCAAACGCGGCGCCGCGATTTTCCACATAGGTGAAATCAAACACGCCGGGAATGAGAATCAGGGGATCCGCACCTTTGAGATAGGTGACGGTGAGGTTCTTGGTGAGTTGGTCTACACCCACAAGCAGAGCGGTGGCAACCAATACGATTGCCTGAAACATGGCGGTACCTCCTTTTAAGCGAACAACGGACGGGGAAACCCGTCCGTTGTTTTCATCGATCATTTACCTAAAATGGCCGCACAACGGGCGCACAGACCGGCGGTTTCGCCGTCCTCGGTAACGGTATCACTGTATGTCCAGCAACGGCAACATTTGCCGCCGTCGGCATGAGCCACCGATATGGATACACCCGCAAAGTCGCCGGTGTAGTCACCGCCCGTGCCTGCCACGATCTCCACTTGAGAGACGATGAGCACAGCGGGGAGCAGATCGCTGACCGATTGAACAAAGGCGAGTGCCTGTTCGTCACAATACAGCGTGACACAGGCATCCAGCGAGCCGCCGATGACCTTGGCGGTACGGGCATTTTCCAAGGCTTTTTGTACATCATCGCGCAAAGCGTGGATACGGGCCCATTTTTCTTCGAAAGCGGGGTCGGCTGCCACGGTACCGCCTACGGGAATCTCGTTGAGCAGGACGGAACGGGCATCGTCACCGGCGCCGTGGGGCATAAAACTCCAGATTTCTTCCGACGTGAACGCCAAGATGGGGGCGAGCAAGCGGGTGATGGCGTTGAGCACCCGATAGATGACCGTCTGGGCGGCACGACGGCTGACGCTGTCGGCCTTTTCCACGTACAGGCGATCTTTCAGCACGTCCAGATAGAAGTTGGACAGATCCACCACGCAGAAGTGATGAATAGCGTAGAACGCATCGTGGAATTCAAACGTGTCGTAGGCGGTGCGGGCTTCGGTGATCACCCGATCCAAGCGCATGAGTGTCCAGCGGTCGATATCGGTGAGTTGATCGTCGGACACGCTGTCGGTATCGGGGTTGAAATCGTGCAAGTTGCCAAGGATGTAACGGGCGGTGTTGCGCACTTTACGATAGGCCTCGGACAGTTGTTTTAAGATCTCTTTGGACAGGCGAACGTCTACCCGATAGTCTAACGACGCCACCCACAGACGCAAAATTTCCGCGCCGTAGGTATTGATAACTTCGTCGGGGGCGATGGCGTTACCGAGAGATTTGTGCATGGCTTTACCTTCGCCGTCCACCACCCAGCCATGGGTGAGAACGTTTTTATAGGGGGCTTTACCCGTGCAAGCCACGGAGGTGAGCAACGAGGATTGGAACCAACCGCGGTATTGGTCGGCACCTTCCATATACAGGTCGGCGGGCCAGCATTGGTCGTCCCGCTCTTCCAGCACGGCGGCGTGGGACGAGCCGGAGTCGAACCACACGTCCATGATGTCGCTTTCTTTGCGGAAGTGTTTGCCGCCGCAATGGGGACAAGCGGCATCGGCGGGCAGAATCTCGTTGGCTTCATGGGTGTACCAGCCGTTGGAGCCTTCTTTACGGAACAGGTCGGATACGGCTTTGATAAACTCGCCGTCGATAATAGGTTTGCCGCATTCTTCACAATAGAAGATCGGGATGGGCACGCCCCACAATCGTTGACGGGAAATACACCAGTCGCTGCGTTCCCGTACCATGGACACGATGCGATCTTCGCCCCAGGCGGGCATCCAGTTGACGGTGTGAATGGCATCGACTGCTTGGTCTTTGAAACTGTCCACCGAGCAGAACCACTGGTCGGTGGCGCGGAACAACACGGGTTGTTTGCAACGCCAGCAGTGGGGGTATTGGTGAACGATCTTTTTCATGGCAAGCAGAGAACCTGTTTTATCCATGTGGATGGCGATGGCTTTGTTGGCATCGTTTGTGGTCATACCGGCACACAATTCGCCCGCTTCGGCGGTCATGCGGCCTTCGCTGTCCACGGGGACGACCACCCCGATCTGGGGATATTTGCGGCAGACGTTAAAATCGTCTACACCGTGGCCGGGAGCCGTATGTACACAGCCGGTACCGCTTTCCAATGTGACGTGATCGCCCACAATGATGAGAGAGTCACGATCGAGGAACGGATGACGGGCGGTCATGAGTTCCAGTTCGCGGCCGGTGAACGAAGCCAATACTTCGTAGTCGGTGATACCTGCGGCGGTGAGGGCTTCCTCTTTCAGGGCCCCTGCCATGATGTAGTTCTCATTGCCGCATTTGATGACTTCATAGGTGAAGTCGGGGCCCAGACAGATGGCCAAGTTGGCGGGCAACGTCCAAGTGGTGGTGGTCCAAATGACGAAGTAGGTATTCGCTTTGTCGATACCCGCGGCGGATAACACGCCTTTATCGTCGTTGACGGCGAATTTGACATAGACGGAGAAACAGGGGTCTTCGGCATATTCGATCTCCGCTTCTGCCAGTGCCGTTTGACATTCGGGACACCAGTAGACGGGTTTTAAGCCTTTGTAGATATAGCCTTTGGTAGCCATTTCGCCGAACACTTCGATCTGGCGGGCTTCAAAGGTGGGGGCGAGGGTGAGATAGGGGTTTTCCCAATCGGCCAGCACGCCCAACCGTTTGAATTGTTCCGTTTGGTCATGAACATATTGCAAGGCAAAATCGCGGCAGATATCCCGCAATTCCACAGGAGGCATGGACAGGGCGTTTTCGATGCCTGCTTTGGCTCTGGCTTTCAGTTCGATGGGCAAGCCGTGGGTATCAAAGCCGGGAACGAAAGGCGCTTTATATCCCGCTAAGTTGCGGTACCGCACGATCATGTCTTTGATGATCTTGTTCATGGCGGTGCCGATGTGGATATTGCCGTTAGCATAGGGAGGGCCGTCGTGAAGAACGTAGAGGGGTTTGCCCTCGTTTTTCTCCATGATCTTGCCGTAGAGATCTTCTTGCTCCCATTTGTTTAAAAATTCGGGTTCCCGCTGAGGTAGATTGCCCCGCATGGGGAAATCGGTTACGGGAAGGTTGAGGGTTTGATTATAATCCTGCTGCATGGTCGTATCTCCTTATTTTCTCTTGCGGAAAGGATTGTGCACACGAGTACCGTCGTCGGCATCGGGTTGTTCGTCTTCTTCGTCGTCGGCAATGTTATAGTCGGTGCCGAATTTCAAATTGGCAAAACGGGAGAGCGGTTTTTGCTCCTCGTTTTCGCCAATCTCTTCCGCGGTAATGTCGGGCATGACCACCACATCGGGATCTTCCGCAGGGGCGGGAGGCGATACGGCGGGGGCTTCTTCCGGCAACGCGCTGATCAGCGACAAATGTTCTTTATATAAAGCCATCATGCGGGCTTTGAACGCGGCCACTTCCCGCTGAACACGGGCCAGTTCCTCGTTTTCCGCCGCAATGGCGCTTTTGGCATCTTCACGGATGGTGCGGGCTTTTTCTTCCGCATCTTTTAACAGTTGCTCCGCCCGCGCGTTAGCATCCCGCAGAATGGTCTCCCCTGCCCGCTGGGCACTGAGCAAAGCGGAACGAATGTTGTCTTCATCGTTGCGGTATTCGGTGATCTTGTCCGCCAACACCTTTATTTTTTGGCTTAATTCCTCATTTTCACGGGTGATGGCTTCTACCGTTTCTACACAATTATCAATAAAATCGTCCACTTCGTCGGCGCGATAGCCACGGCCGCGGGAAAATTCGATATTGCGGATATTCTCCAAGGTTAACATACGCTTTTTCCTCCCTACAAGTATTGGCGAAATTTTAAAAGGGTGCGACCCTTTTTGGTTTGCGGGCCTACAGCATCGATCAAAAACCGACCGCCGCCGCGGACAGACAGGATATCGCCCTCCTTTACCGCGGCAGACACCGATAAACAGGGCATGTGATTGAGAGAAACCAGTCCCGCCTCGATCCGTCGGGCCGCTTCTTCCCGCGAAACACGCATGGCCGCTTTAACCACGGCGTCCAGCCGCGGAGAAGCCACCGTATCGGTCATCTCCCGATAGTCGCGGGACACGGTGATGTCTCCCGTATAGGGATAGTGCACCGTTACCCCTTCACCACCTACTTTGGTCACGGTGTCGGCGATATAGGGTGCCAACTCTTCCGTCAGCAAGACGATGGCGCTTCCCTCTCCACAAAGAATATCGCCGATTACGTCCCGTTTTATACCTGTCGCCATTAAAGTGCCCAAAAAATCCCGATGGGTGAGAGCAGCCGAGGAACGGTAGGTAATGTTCACCGCCACGAGGGGAAACAGAGCGGGATCGGGCGGCAAAAAATCGGGAAAAATACCCAGCATAACCCGTTCGGCGTCTTCAAATCCGCCGAAAAACAGGTATGAGGAACAGCCCTTTTCATGCAAGACGGCTCGCGCCACCGCTTGACGGTGTTCGTCCAGAAAACCGACAAAACGGGGACACGAGCGCAGTTCACACAGATGACACGCATCCGCTACGCGGGCACGCAGATGGGCATCGTCCGTTGTGTTAGAAATAGAGGCCATTGTTCTCCAGTTCGTCTAACAGGTCACCCATAAAACCTACGTTGTAGGGGGTGATGATGTAGGTGCAGTTAGCCACTTTTTTGATCTGACCTTCGTTGGCGTAGGCCACGCCGCTGAGGAAGTCCAGAATGCGGCGAGCCACATCTTTATTGGACGATTCCAAGTTGAGCACTACGGTGCGTTTGGCGTTGAGGTGATCGGCAATGCCTGTGGCGTCGTCAAACCGTTCGGGTTTAACCAGTACCACTTGCAGTTGCGCAGTGGCGTGAATGTTGACCACTTTGTTGTTGCGGCGGGCGGTATCTGCGTCGCCGGAACGGTCGGGGGTACGGGACACGAAATCGGTGGTTTCTTCCACCACTTCATCCTCGCCGTCGTTGATAAGATTTTGGAGCTTGTCAAAGATACCCATGTTCAGTTCCTCCTATATTGATATTATCCAATGCGTTTTCCAAATAATGACGAGCCGATACGAACTTGAGTGGATCCTTCTAATACGGCTTGTACATAATCCGAGGACATACCCATCGACAGTATATCCATAGTTACATTATCTACATTTTTACCCTTTATGTCAATAAACAGTTTGTGCATTCTCGAAAAAATCGCTCTTTTTTCCCGTTCTTCGGACAAAATCGGCGGAATTGCCATCAGTCCCCGCACCCGCAATCCCGAAAAACCGCTGATTTCCCACAACAGATCTTCCAGTCCGTCGGCGGAAACACCGGATTTGGAGTCTTCATTGCCGATGTTGACTTCCACCAACACGTCGGTGCAGATTCCCAGCCGAAGCGAGGCTTCGGAAATGGCGTTTGCCAGACGGACACTGTCTACCGATTCGATGCGGTCTACTTGACCGACGATACGGCGCACTTTATTGGTTTGCAGGTGGCCGATGAGACATTTGGTGACGCCCTCTAACTTAAGGTGGTTTTGTTTCCCCAAAAATTCCTGTACACGGTTTTCACCGATGCAGGTGATACCGCTTTCCAGTGCCGCATTGATACGGTCGGGGTCCACGGTTTTGGTGACCGCCATCAAGGTGATCTCCTCGCGCTTGCGGCTGCAAGCGGCACAGGCGTTTTGCAGATCCTCTTCAATGCGTAACAGGTTGTCCCGCACCCGCAATTGGTCAGCGGACCAATTTTCCTTCATACAGATCTTCCCCTTCCGTTACCACGCGGTCGTACAGTTGAACGAACCCGTTGCCGTCGGTCTTTTCGCAAACGGAGATACGGTTTTCCTGGTCGTGATACAAAACCCGTATCTTTTTAAACGTTAGATAGTTTCCCTCTTGTACGAACACGCCGGGTTCTTGCGCTTCGTTGAAATGGATGGCTTTATCGGGGATACGCAGACCGCTGTAGGCGGTGAGGCGCAGTTCCACTGTTTCCCGACGGGTGGAGGACAGCTCCCCCGACATGTGGGTGCACCGTAAAATAACGGCCGCTACGTCTCCCTCCCCTTTGTTGACGGCCGCTACCTGGGCGGGGACGGTATCGTCGGTGACAAAAGGCAAGCGCACATCCAGCACGGTGTCTTTTTTGATAAAGGCCGTTTGTTCCAACGGAACGATACAGGCCATGTACCATTCGTAATCCCCTACCACTTTTCCCACGCTTTCGCTCACGGGGGCAGGGGTCATATCGAGATAGTGCTGAAGATCGTTTACCGTGATCTGTGTGACACCTTTGGTGGTGAACAAGGTTTCAAAGCCGTCGATGGTGCTGATGAAATAGCCCGCGACGGGGGAGCGCACGGTGGCGGTGGCTTTCGTATACGACGCGGCAAGGGTATCCCGCCGTTCTTTGAGTTGTGCCAAGCGATTGTCAAAGGAGGTCTCTTTGCCGATGGTCAGTTGTTTTTTATTGAGCAATGCCAACAGTTTGGCCCGTTCGGCGGTGAGTTCCATGAACTCCGCCGATGCCGCCGCGCGGGAAATGGCCAGCCACGTTTCGCTGATCTGCTGATTGATACTGGACAGGTTGGCACGGTTGGCGGTTCCTTGGGCGTTGATGGAAGTGAGGGTGTGGATCTCCTCATCCAACACTTCCAGTTGTTGCTGAACAAGGGCATCTTGCAAGGTGGGAAATACATTGGCAATAACGCCGTTTTTGGCAATACGGTTGCCATCGCTGACGGTGTAGAAAAAGTAGCCGTCGGCTTCTTTCTCCAGTACCGTTTCGTCGCGGAATACTACACCGGTGGTATCCACCGTTTCGTAGGCGGTGGCGCTTTCCACAATCTCGGTGACGGTGGAGCCTGAAAAGGCACGGTAGGCTTGATAGCCCACGTACACAATCAGAATCAGGGATGCCGCAATGAGTAACACGCGTTTGACGATCGGATTCATACGGAGATCCCCTTTCTTTGCAAAATGGCGACGGCTTGTTCCGTCAATTCCTTGCCCGCCTCATCCACGTACAACGGCGTGAAACCGCCGCGGTTGCGAAACCACGACAGTTGGCGTTTGGCATAGCGGCGGGTGGCGCGGCACAGGTCGTCCATGGCTTGTTCCAAGGAACAGTTGCCGTCCAGATAGGCATAAAGTTCTTTATAGCCGATGGCTTGGCGCACGGTATCCGCTTCGCCGCAAGCGCGCAGGCGGATGGCCTCTTCCAGCAATCCATTTTGTAACATGGCGGCGGCACGGCGCTCGATGCGATCGTACAACACTTGCCGATCGCTGAAATCCAGATACAGGCCGCATACCGCATAAGGCGACGGTTCGCGGCGGGAACGGGCATTTTGTTCGGTAAGGGTGTAGCCCGTGGTATGGTAAAGTTCCAGTGCTCGCACGATACGACCGATGTCGTTTTCGTGCAGGCGGGCGGCGGTATCGGGGTCTACGGCGACCAGTTCCCGGAGCAAGGTGTTGCCGCCTTCGATTTCGGCACGGCGGCGCAACGTATCCCGCAAGGTACGGTCGCTTTCTTGTTCTTCGTAAAGTAAGTTCTCCGTCACGACTTGGATATACAGGCCCGTCCCCCCACATAACACGGGAAGTTTGCCGCGGGCGTGAATATCCGCAATGGCGGCATGGGCATCGGCAGCGTATTTCGCCACGCTGTAGGACTCACCCAGCGGTAAGAATCCCATCAGATGATGGGGAATCCCATCCATTTCCCGTTCGTCGGGGCGGGCGGTGCCGATACGGAGTTGTTCATAAACTTGCATGGAGTCGGCAGATACCACTTCCCCGCCCAAACGGCGGCACAACTCGATCGCCAACGCAGACTTGCCCGAAGCGGTGGGGCCTGCGACAACGATCAAGGGAATCTGCCTCATACTTACACGATCCTTCCGAATTGTTTTTCCAGTTCTTTTTTCGTGAGTTCCACACAGACAGGACGGCCGTGAGGACAGGTGCGGATATCATCTTCCGTTAATACCCGTTTGGCCAGCGCCGTCAGTTCCTGCGGGGTGCTGTTATCCCCCGCTTTGACGGCAGCGCGACAGGCCACCGAATGAAAGATCCAATCCAGTTTATCGGTGGTGATGTCTCGTTTGCCCGATAACAGGCCGCCGGCGATCTCCCGCAGAATGGCAGCTTCATCGCCGCCTGTCAATACGGCGGGAATGGCGCGCACTAACAGCGAGCCGTCGAATTCCTCCACCTCAAAACCTGCCGCGGACAGGGCATCCAACTGCTCCAGCAACGCGCCGTATTCGTCACGACTGAGCGAGACGGCGGCGGGGGTTAACAGATATTGGGAGTCGTGGGTCGCGGCTTTTTTTAAGTCGTTATATACGATCCGCTCGTGAGCGGCGTGTTTATCAATGATATACAGAGAGCCTTGCCATTCCGCCAACACATAGGTGTGCATGGCCTCGCCGATCAACCGCACGGGAGCGGGAGCAGACGGGGTGATGACCAATTGCTCGGCAATTTCCGGTTGCGGTGCGGCGAGTGCAGGTGTGGGCGGCGGTGTGACGGACACGACCGGCTCGTCCACGGTAATATCCCACGGCTTGCGAATTCCGCTACCGCTGTCCCGCAGAACGGGCGGACGGTAGGCGGGGCGAGGGGCGGGTTTAGGTATGGACACGGGCGGGACAGGATGATGTTCCGCCTGTGCGACGGTTTGGCGCGCGATCTCCCGCGCGGGGGTGGGACTGACGATGACGGGGGCGGCGGCTTGCACCGGTGTGTGCAACGTAGCCTGACGGGGAGTGCCGCCCTCTAAAACGGTTTTGACGCCGTGATAGACCGCGTCAAACACGGGTTTTTCGTTGACAAAACGCACTTCGATCTTGGCGGGGTGGACGTTGACATCCACCGTTTCGGTGGGCAAATCGATGTGCAACACACAGGCGGGGAAGCGCCCCACCATGATACTGCCCTTATAGGCTTGTTCCAGCGCCGCCATGGCAGTGCGGGTCTTCACATACCGTCCGTTGACGAAAAAGTGTTGCATGGTGCGGTTGGGGCGAGCACCGTCGGAACGGCAGATAAACCCGTGAACGTGAACGCCGCCCAGGGAATAGTCCAGCGGGGTGAGGGTTTTGGCAAATTCTCTGCCCAATACCGAGCCGATGCAGGCAAACAAGTCGCCGTTGCCGGGGGTGAGCAATTCGTCTTTGCCGTCACGGATAAAGCGGAACGAGATTTCAGGGTGGGACAAGGCCAAGCGATCTACCACCCCCGCCACGGCGTTGGCTTCCCCTACATCTTTTTTGAGAAATTTCATGCGGGCGGGAACATTATAAAACAGATCGCGCACGCAAATGGTCGAACCGCGGGGGCAACCCGTATCGGACAGGGAGATCTCTTCTCCGCCTTCGATGATATAGCGCGTGCCCGCCAGTTCATCTTCGGCGCGGGTGATGAGTTCCACCCGCGCCACCGCCGCTACCGATGCCAAGGCTTCGCCGCGGAAACCCAAGGTGGCGATGCCATCCAGATCCCGTTCTTCGCGGATCTTACTGGTGGCATGACGGAGGAACGCCACCGGCACATCGTCACGGGCAAAACCGCAACCGTCGTCGGTGATGCCGATATAGGTCACGCCGCCGTTTTTGATCTCTACCGTGATGGTGGAGGCACCGGCATCAATGGCGTTTTCCGCCAGTTCTTTCACCACCGAGGCGGGACGTTCCACCACTTCGCCGGCGGCGATGAGTTCGGCGGTATGCTTGTCCAATACCTGTATACGTGCCATGGGAATCCCTCCTTGTTAATTTCAATTTTATGGCGCAAACCGTAATACCTCATCCGCGTTGTGTTGCCATAATTTTTTTGCAGATCAGTAACTTTGGGCTTCGGTGTGCAGATCGTATAAGGTCTGCAAGGCTTCGATGGGGGTGAGAACGTTGACATCCAAGTCTTTTAAGCGGCGGATCAGGTCGTTATCCCCGGCGGGGATGAGGGACAGCTGTCCGTCCTCTTCCTCGGTACACACTCGCGCGGGGCGTTCGTATACCAAGCCGTTACCGTTATCCAACTCTTTTAAAATTTCTTTGGATCGGGCCACTACCACGTCGGGTACACCCGCCAGTTTGGCCACTTCAATACCGTAACTGTCGTCGGCAGGGCCGCGGACGATGCGGCGCAGGAAGGTGATATCGTCGCCGTGTTTTTTCACCGCCACGTTGTAGTTATGAACACCGTCCATTTCGGCTTCCATGACGGTGAGTTCGTGGTAGTGGGTGGCAAACAAGGTTTTGGCACCGATGTGGCGGGTATCCGCCACAAATTCCAACACGGCGCGGGCAATGCTCATACCGTCAAAGGTAGAGGTGCCTCGTCCGATCTCGTCAAACACGATCAGGCTATCCCGCGTGGCATGTTTGAGGATGGATGCCACTTCGCTCATTTCCACCATAAACGTGGATTGGCCCGAAGACAGGTCGTCCGATGCGCCCACGCGGGTGAAAATGCTGTCCACAATGCCAATGGTAGCACTGTCGGCGGGAACAAAACTGCCGATCTGCGCCATGAGTACGATCAATGCCGTTTGCCTCATATAGGTGGATTTACCTGCCATGTTGGGGCCTGTGATGATGGCTACCCGATTTTGGTGATTATCCAACTGTACATCATTGGGGACAAAGGGGGCGTTTTGCAACGATTCCACTACGGGATGACGGCCGTTTTTGATATCGATCACGCCGTTTAAGTCGATGACGGGACAGACATATTTGTGTTGCATGGCCACCTGTGCAAAGGAGCACAGGACATCCAGCGCCGCCACCGCTTCGGCAGTGGTTTGGATACGGATGAGTTCGCCTGCCACCGTGTCCCGCACGGCGGTAAATAACTGGTATTCCAGCGCAATGGAGCGGTCTTTGGCACCCAATACCCGCGCTTCCAGATCTTTGAGTTCTTCGGTAATATACCGCTCGGCATTGGCCAAAGTCTGTTTGCGGATGTAGTGCGGGGGCACTTGATCTGCGAAAGAACGGGAGACTTCAATATAGTAGCCAAACACCCGATTGTATCCCACTTTGAGGGTCTTGATACCGGTTTTTTCTTTTTCTTCCGCTTCCACACGGGCGATGATCCCTTTGCCGTCGGTCATTTCATAGCGCAGTTCGTCCAGCTCGGCGTTATAGCCGTCGGCGATCATGCCGCCCTCCCGCACGGTGAAAGGCGGATCTTCCACAATGGCGTTGCCGATCAGATCGTACAGATCGGTGAGGGGGTCAATGTTGTTACGGATCTCGCGAAGCAGGGCGCTGTCCGCCCCCGCCAGCCGTTCCCGAATGGGGGCCAAACAACCGATGGTACGGTGCAGAGAACGCAGTTCTTTGGCATTGGCACTGCCGTATACCATGCGAGTCATGATCCGTTCCAGATCGTAAATATCCGAAAGCAAATCTTGCAGATCTCCCCGCAACAGGGGATCGTGCAACAGGTGTCCCACCGCGTTTTGACGGCGGGTGATCTGGGCAGGATGGAGCAAGGGTTGCTCGATCCAACTGCGGATGAGCCGTTTGCCCATGGCGGTGCGGGTCTTGTCCAGCACGCCCAAGAGCGAACCCCGTTTTTCTTTGTTGCGCATGGTTTCGAGCAGTTCCAGATTGCGGCGGGCGGTGAGGTCCAGCCGCATATACTGAACGTCAGAATAGATGTTTAAGTGGTTGATGCGTTCCAGACCTGTCATTTGGGTAGCATACAGGTAGGACAGAGCGCCGCCCAACGCCCGCACGGCGGTGTAGCGTTCTTGCAGTTCCAGATCGGCCAAGGAGGATTTGTGAAAATGGGTGAGAATACGGTCACAGGCCGCTGTATGGTCGAACTGTTCCGAAGGCAGTTGCTCGGGGCGAACGCCCAAACGGTCGGTGATGAACGCGGCGGTATCCGCATCCGCTAACGCGGTGTCGTTGACCAACACTTCGCGG
Organism: Acutalibacteraceae bacterium; assembly: GCA_045541495.1. Lineage (GTDB taxonomy): Bacteria > Bacillota > Clostridia > Oscillospirales > Acutalibacteraceae > RGIG3009. The sequence goes on from JAZQJE010000034.1 coordinate 34,675, forward strand.
GGATAGAACCGCCCCAATTCGTTTTGCAGGCGAAGGCGAACGTCCTCCCCTTTCAGTTGGGTGAGGTGAACTTCTCCTGTGGAACTGTCCGCAAAGCACAAACCCGCTTCGGCAAAACCGTCTGCCGCGTACAGCACACACAGATAGTTGTTGCGGCTTTCATCCAACATACTGCCTTCGATGACGGTGCCGGGGGTGATGACGCGTACCACCTCCCGTTTGACCAGCCCTTTGGCTTGGGCAGGGTCTTCGGTTTGTTCGCAGATGGCCACTTTATAGCCTTTGGCCAACAAGCGGCCAATATAGGCTTCGCAACTGTGGAACGGCACACCGCACATGGGCGCCCGCTCTTCCAGTCCGCAATCACGACCCGTGAGCACCAGTTCCAGTTCCTGTGAAACGGTTTTGGCGTCGTCGAAAAACATTTCATAGAAGTCGCCTAAACGGAAAAACAGAATGGAATTCGGATTTTGTTGTTTGATCTCCAGATATTGTTGCATCATCGGTGACAGCGTACCCATGATTTCTCACCTGCCTTGTAACGTCCTTGAGCTTGGATTAGTGGCAACCGCCGCAACTGCTGCAGTTGCCGCCGCAGTTGTGTTCTTCGTAGTCATCGGGGTCGAGACCTTGCGCCGCCATGTTGATGATGGCGCCGATGCCGTTAATGACTTTATCCAGTTCCGCTTTGGCGGCCTGATATTCCGCCATGGCATCGTTGGCCATCACTTTGGCGTAGACTTCGCGGATCTCGGCGTTGAGTTTTAACAGTTTTTCGTTGTCCTGTTCCTCCTCCGCTTTGGCACTTTCGGCGTTGATGGCCATGCGTTTTAAGTTAAATTCGCCGATGAGGTCTTGCAGGTCTTTATCTTCGTCCGCTTTGGCTTGCGCCATTTGGGTGCGGATAAAGCGGGAATCCCGCTGAATTTCGTGACCTAAATCTTTTGCCAGTTCTAACAATGCTTCCACGATAACAATCTCCTTATGATAAAATTTCTTGAATGTCGCCGGTTAAAATGAAACTGCGAGCACCGGTAATGCGCACCATGGCGCGACGGCCGATCAGGTTGTCATCCCCTTGCACCCGCACCACGCTGTTATCCCCCAATCGGGCTTCCAGATAGTCACCCGCATTGGTTTCGATGAGTGCCCGTTTGACGGTGCCCACCAGTTGTTGCAGACGAACAGCCGATAATTCCTCTTGCAGGGCGGTCATTTCCGTGAACCACGCGGATTTTTCCTCGGCAGGGATAGGGTCGTCCATCTCAGCGGCGGGCGTACCTTTGCGGGGGGAGAAAATAAAGGTGAATAACGAGGTGAAGCCCACTTCCCGAATGAGGGATAAGGTGTCTTCAAAATCTTCTCGCGTCTCGCCCGGGAAACCCACGATCACATCGCTGGTGAACGAGATATCGGGGATCACCGAACGGGCATAGCGGATCAGATCCAGATATTGTTCGCGGGTGTAGTGCCGATTCATGGCTTTCAACACGCGGTTACTGCCCGATTGAAAGGGCAGATGAAAATGCCGCGATACTTTTTCGCAGGCGGCAATGGTATCGAACAAACGGTAGGACGCGTCCCGCGGGTGGGAGGTCATAAACCGAATGAGGAAATCACCGTCGATGGCGTTGAGCCGCCGCAGCAGTTCGGGGAAATCCACGCCGTGGGCTTCGCCTTTGCCGTAGGAATTGACGTTTTGACCCAATAAGGTGATTTCTTTGTATCCCGCCGCTATCAGTTCCCGTGCTTCGGCAAGAATGTGTTCGGGGTCGCGGCTGCGTTCTCTGCCCCGCACATGGGGGACGATACAATAGGTACAGAAATTGTTGCATCCGTACATGATGGGGAGAAAGGCTTTGAACCCACCGTCCCGTTTAACGGGGATACCCTCGGTGATCACACCGTCGCAAGTAGGGATCTCCACCACCCGCCGTTGTTCCAACAGTGCCGTTGCCATCAGTTCAGGCAGACGGTGTGCCACATGAGTACCGAATATAAGGCCCACGAAGGGATAACTGCGATAAAGTTTTTCAGCAATGTGGGATTGCTGGACCATACAGCCGCACAAGGCGATGAGCAAACGGGGATGGCGGCGTTTGAGGGTTTTGAGCGCCCCCACGTTGCCGAACACCCTGTCTTCCGCATGTTCCCGCACGGCACAGGTGTTGAACAGGATAAAATCGGCGTTGTCGGGCGTGTCGGTGAAATCAAAACCCATTTGCGCCAGTTGGCCTTTCATCTTTTCCGAATCCGCCACGTTTTGCTGGCATCCGTATGTGCGGACATAGGCCAGCGGGCGGTGAATGTTGTGGACTTCATAAAATGCACGTACCCGTTCCATATGGGCGGTTTGCGCCGCCAATTCTTTCGCTGTGAGAATGTGAATATCCGCCATAGGACACCTCCTTTGGGTAACGGATTACCTATCATAGTATTATAACAAAGATTGTGCGGACTTTCAATGCCTATTTGTTGGTTTTTCGGAAACAAAAAACACCCTGTCATGAAAATGACAGGGTGTTTTTAGAGCCATTCTTATGCATTCACCTTTTTGGCGAGGGCGGACTTTTTCCTTGCAGCGGTATTCTTGTGCAGGAGACCCTTGGCAACGGCCTGATCAATCTTCTTGATAGCGGCTTTGACAAGCAGTTCCTTGTCTTCCGCACCGGCCTTGATGGCGGCGTTCGCCTTTTTGATCTCCGTTTTCAGAGCGGAGCGATTGGCTTTGTTGTACGCAGTTTTGGTGGCGATCACCTTGACACGTTTCTTCGCGGATTTAATATTGGGCATGGTCACACCTCCTCAAAAAAGAATACTTCTAAATCACGCACGCATTATAATACCACGAACATTTTGGAAAATCAATACTTTTTTTCGAATAATGAGAAAATTTATTTTTATACTAATAGTCAAAACCGCCGAAAGGAGCATGCCTATGCAATATCGAACAGACCTGGCATTGGAAGCGGCCATGGGATACGGCGAAAAACTGCCCACCGACGCGGTGCAACGGGAAAAGCGGGTGGGCGCTGCGGTGTTCAGCGTGATGACCTTGGGCGAAAACGCCGCCCGGGCGTTGGAGCGCACGGCAGGCACCTATGTGACAGCGCAGTTACCGCCGCTGACCGATAACGACAAAGAGTTGGAGGACATGGCGGTGGCTATCGGAGAAGAAGTGCGCCGTTTATTACCCGAAAACGGTACGGTGTTGGTGGTGGGGCTGGGAAACGAAGCCATCACACCCGATGCCTTGGGGCCCCGCGCCGCCCGTATGGTGTTGGCCACCCGTCATATTCGCGGGGAATTGGCCCGCAGTATGGGGCTGGACGATCTGCGGCCGGTAGCGGTAGTATCCACGGGGGTATTGGGTGACACAGGCATGGAAAGCGGCGAAATGGCGGCGGGCATCTGCCAGCGGTTGGCGCCGGCGGCGGTAATCGCCATTGATGCGTTGGCGGCAGGAAGTTTATCCCGTTTGGGATGTACGGTACAGGTATGTGACACGGGGATCGCCCCCGGTTCGGGGGTGGGAAACAACCGTGCTCCGTTGAACCGTGAGTTGTTGGGTGTACCCGTGATCGGGGTAGGGGTTCCCACGGTGGTGGATGCGGCAACCGTAGCGCGGGAACTGACGGGAACCGACGGCGGAAATCGCATTTCGCCCGACGGGCGCGCCATGATGGTGACACCGCGGGAGGTAGATCTGATGATCGCCCGCGCCTCCCGTTTGATAGCCATGGCGGTCAATGCCGCCTTGCAACCCGCCTACTCCCCCGCCGATCTTGCCGCCGCGGCGGTATAAAACCTCCGTGCCTCACATATAGTGTAGCGGTGAAGAAAAATGAGATCGCAGATCGGAAAATGGATATTTACCGTGGTAGCCGTGGTAACGGCGGGGGCGGTACTGTGTTCCGTACCTCTTGTTGATTGGTTATCCCTGGGGAAACGGGCGGCGGTAGTGGCCATCGGGTTAAATCAACCGCAGGAAAGTGCAAAGCTGATCCGTCACTGGGTACAACGGGAAACGGCAGGGGCGACGGCAAGTACAAGCACCACCGTTACCTCGCCACTCATCTATGTGGACGGTGAGCATCTGCAGACCGCCGCCACTTCAGCTACACAAAACGGCGGTGTGACGGCGGGCGGCGGAAACGTGGTGACCGAGCAACTGAGCAGCGGCAATCAGTTTATACAAGGGGTGGCCGTGAACAATCGATACGGACAAACCGTGGACATAGACGCGGCTCTTACCCGCTCCCCCGTTTTAACGGTAGATAAAAACGAAAGTTCCCCTCAAGTACTGATTGTTCATACCCACACCACGGAATGTTATTTGGAACACGACGACGGTACCTATGCCGCCGACGATGCGACCCGCACGGTGGATGAAACCCAAAACATGGTGGCGGTAGGGAAAGCCATGGCGACGGTACTGAAACAAGCGGGGATCGGGGTAATCCACGATACCGCGATCCACGATCAGCCGTATACGGGCGCGTACAGTCATTCCAAGGCTTCTGTGGAAGCGTTTTTGAAGCAATATCCCACCATTCGGGTGGTACTTGATCTCCATCGGGATGCCATTTATCCCGACGATCACACCCGTGTGAAACCCACAGTGGTGATCGACGGGAAGAAAGCCGCGCAAGTGATGATCATTGTGGGGATGATGAACACGGCCAAGACCCCCAATCCTCACGTACAGGAAAACCTGTCGTTCGGGGCACGGTTACAACAACGGTTACATGCCGATCATCCGGGTCTGGTGCGCCCTCTCAATTTGGTGAATGCCCGCTATAATCAACAATTGAGCGGCGGGTCGTTGCTCATTGAAGTGGGCAGTGATGCCAATACATTGGAGGAAGCGGTATATGCCGCCCAATTGGTAGCAGAAGGGTTGATACAGGTGTTGAAACCATCATGAAAAAAAAGAATCCGCAAAAAAAGCGCACGCGCCGTTTGTGCGCATACGCGTTTTTGTTGAGCCTTTGCGCGTTGCTGACAGGGTTAGCGTTTCTCATAGCCGATCAGACGAACGGACAGGTATTGTTCGGCGGGGATTACCGCACGCCGCTCCCCACCGTAGAACTGCCCCTATGGTTGTTACCCGCCCGTTGGCGAATCTTGTGGGAATTGTTACAAGGATAATCAATATCCCCCTTATAGGGGAATCCTATTTTCAGGCATACCCTATAGCTGAAGGGGCGTCTTTCGGTTTTCCCTCCCTCCGTCTTTTTGCTTCGCAAAAATCCCCGGCAGATTGTCAAGCAAGTGCAACACCCCAGAATACCTCAAAAGGAGATTTCCAATTAAGGCATTTTCTTGGGCGAGTGTTAATTAAATATACAACTTCTTCTAATTCCTCATCAGAAACTTCGTGAAAATTAGTTC
>JAZQJE010000035.1:0-12426 GCA_045541495.1 Acutalibacteraceae bacterium
CCGGAAACCAAGCTCTTCCGATCACTTTTTTGTTGGTTGACGCGGGTGTTATCCCAGCGACTCTTTTTTGTTGGTAACCACGGGCACGTCGTAGCAAGAGAATTTGCCGTCGATGTCGGCGGGCAGAGTCTTTTGGGTGAACGCGCTGACGAGTGGCACCAAAATGAGGCCGCCTACCATGGCGAATACCCCCGAATACAGGGAGTTGGTAAACACAAATTCTAACACGGGAATTCCTTTTACGGATATCCAGCCTACGCTGATACACAACTGCACGATCTCCAGACCCGTGCCGAAGATAAAGGACGCTGCCACCGACGTGCGGGTGGCTTTTTTCCAATACAGGCCGTACAGGAACGGCGCGAGAAACGCGCCCGCCAAAGCACCCCACGACACACCCATCATTTGGGCAATGAACACGGAATCTTTCCATAAACTGTCTTTGAGGATGGCGATGACCGCCGATACCGCAATGAAGAAAACGATGAAAACGCGCATGACAAACACGCTGCGTTTTTCGCTCATCTCTTTGCGGGACAGGGGTTTCACCACATCCAACGTTAAGGTGGACGAAGAGGTGAGCACCAACGAGGACAGGGTGGACATGGAGGCCGCCAACACCAGTACGATGATGAGTGCTACCACCACAGGTGCCAGATCGGACAACATGGTGGGAATGACTTTATCGAACATGACGGCGCCGGTGGCGGAGAGGAACCCGCCGTCTGCCATATCGGCATAATACAGTTTGCCGAAACCGCCCAGGAAATAACACCCGCCCGCCACGATGATGGCGAACACAGTGGAGATGACGGTACCCTTTTTGATGGAACTTTCATCTTTGATGGAATAGAATTTTCCCACCATTTGGGGCAGACCCCACGTTCCCAATGACGTGAGTAATACCACGAACAACAGGAAGAGGGGATGGGGGCCAAACAACGACGTGAAAGCGGGACCCGCCTGTTCACTCACGTTCAGCGCTTCCACTGCAGCGGTAAAGCCGCCGTTTTGGGACAGTACCGCCGCGATCACGGCGATAATGCCCACCAACATGATAATGCCTTGAATGAAATCGTTGATGGCGGTGGCCATGTATCCGCCGAAGATCACATACACACCGGTGAGTACCGCCATGACCACCACGACCACCCAGTAGGGGATGGCAAACACGTTGTTAAACAACGACGACAACCCGTTATACAACGAAGCGGTATACGGGATGAGGAACACAAATACGATAAAGGATGCCATCACTTTGAGGGTTTTGGAGCCATATCGTTTTTCGAAGAAATCGGGCATGGTTTTGGAGCCGAGATGCTGGGTCATAACACGGGTGCGCCGTCCCAATACCGACCACGCCAACAACGAGCCGATAAAGGCGTTGCCCAATCCGATCCACGTGGAAGCGAGGCCGAAGTTCCAGCCGAATTGTCCCGCATAGCCTACGAAAATAACCGCAGAGAAATAGGATGTGCCGAAAGCAAAGGCGGTGAGCCACGGACCGACGGCGCGGCCGCCTAGCACAAAACTATCCACGCTGACGGCGTGTTTACGGCAAGCGATCCCTACCCCGATCATCAGGGCGAAAAAACAGAGTAACATCGGGATAGAGATCCATGTGGTGGCGGAAACCGCTGCCGTTATCGGCATACAGGACGTCATAATCAAAACTCCCTTTGGCTGGTATTGACAAACACACTTTAACACTTTAAAGCGTGTTTGTCAAGCACTTTCGTAAAAAAAGGCGAAGAGTGTCGGCAGAACCTTGACAGGTTCGCTTTAAAGTGATAAAGTATGTAATATATTATGGGTAAATGAGGACAAAAACCATGACCATTGTGCATTTGTTGGAACGAAACGCCCGTGAGTTCGGACAGGATACGGCGCTCATTGAGATCAATCCCGAACAGCCCGAGACCCGAAAACTCACCTGGCATGAATTTGAATTGGTGGAATCCACCCCCCGTTCCCGTCATTATCGGAGGGAGATCACCTGGGCGGTGTTTAACGAAAAAGCCAATCGGTTGGCCAATATGCTGCAGCAAAACGGTATCGGCAAAGGCAAAAAAGTGGCCATTTTATTGATGAACTGCATCGACTGGCTGCCCATCTATTTCGGTATTTTAAAGGCGGGAGCCATGGCGGTGCCGCTGAATTTCCGCTATTCCTCCGACGAGATCGAGTATTGTGTGGATCTGGCGCAGGCGGACGTGCTCATCTTCGGGCCTGAATTTATCGGTCGTGTGGAAGCGGTGGCGGATAAGATCAGCCGTCGGTGCACCCTTGTCTACTTGGGAGCGGGGTGCCCCGCTTTTGCGGACGATTATCACGATCTGATCTCGGAATGTTCGGGCCATTTCCCGCCTTGTACGTTGGAGGAAAGCGACGACGCGGCAGTGTATTTCTCCTCGGGTACCACGGGATTCCCCAAAGCCATTTTACATAATCACGAAAGTTTGATCCATGCCTGCCGTGTGGAACAACGCCACCACGGTCAAACGCGGGACGATTGCTTTTTGTGTATCCCGCCGCTGTATCACACGGGAGCGAAAATGCATTGGTTTGGCAGTTTGATCGCGGGCTCCAAAGCGGTTATCCTGAAAGGCACGCAATCCCGCAACATTTTGCAAGCGGTCAACGATGAAAAATGCACCATTGTGTGGCTGCTGGTTCCGTGGGCACAGGATATTCTCAACGCCATCGAACGGGGTGAGATCGATCTTGCCGAATTTGACCTGTCTCAGTGGCGGCTCATGCACATCGGTGCACAACCCGTTCCCCAAAGCCTCATTAAACGGTGGCTGGAATATTTCCCCCATCAACAATACGACACCAACTACGGACTGTCCGAGTCCATCGGCCCCGGCGCGGTGCATTTGGGCGTGGAAAATGTTCACAAAGTGGGTGCCATCGGTATTCCCGGGTACGGTTGGGACGTGAAGATCGTCAATCCCGACGGCACCACCGTGGAACAGGGGCAGGTGGGAGAACTGTGCCTCAAAGGGCCCGGTGTGATGACCTGCTATTATCGGGACGAAGTCGCCACCGCCGACACGTTGCGGGATGGTTGGTTGTATACCGGTGATATGGCCATGCAAGACGAAGACGGGTTTATTTATCTGGTAGACCGCAAAAAAGATGTGATCATCACGGGCGGTGAAAATCTGTATCCCGTCCAGATCGAGAATTTCTTGTCTGCTCACCCGAAAGTGGGGGACGTGGCGGTGATCGGGTTGCCCGATCAGCGGTTGGGCGAGATCGCCGCGGCTATCATTCAAGTAAAACAAGGCATGACCTGTACGGAAGACGAGATCAACACCTTCTGTTTGGATCTGCCCCGTTATAAGCGGCCCCGCAAACTGATCTTTGCGGATGTGCCTCGCAACCCCACCGGCAAGATCGAAAAACCCCGTCTGCGGAAACTGTACGGCGGCGAGGGTTTGGTCGATTCCCAAAACAAGTCTTAATAAAGGAGAACCATCATGAAAAAACTGATGATCGGTAATCAGGCGGTGGCTGCGGGTCTGTACGACGGCGGATTGTCACTGGTATCCAGTTATCCCGGTACTCCCTCCACCGAAATTACCGAATTTTTATCCCAATACGACGATATCCACAGCGAATGGGCCCCCAACGAAAAGGTGGCGGCGGAAGTGGCGTTCGGCGCCAGTTTGGCGGGAGCGCGCTCCGCTTGCGCCATGAAACATGTGGGCCTCAATGTGGCGGCAGATCCGTTGTTTACCTTGTCCTATACAGGTGTGAACGGCGGCATGGTCATTTGCGTGGCGGACGACCCTGCCATGCACTCCTCCCAAAACGAGCAGGATTCCCGTCACTATGCCATCGCGGCGAAAGTGCCGATGTTGGAGCCCGCCGACTCGGCGGAAGCTTACGCCTTTGCCAAAGCCGCTTTTGAACTGTCCGAACAATACGACACGCCCGTGTTACTGCGGATGTGCACCCGGATTGCCCACAGTCAATCCATCGTAGAAACGGGCGAACGGGTGGACACGGGACTGAAAGACTATGTGAAAGATCCCGCCAAATACATCATGATGCCCGCCAACGCCGTGAAACGGCATCCGGTGGTGGAAGACCGCACCGCCGCCCTCACCAAATTGGCGGAAGATTGCGTGTATAACACCGTGGAAATGAATTCCGACGAGATCGGCATCATTACGTCGGGGTGCTCGTATTTATATGTGAAAGAAGTGTTGGGGGACAGCGCCAGTATCTTAAAGATCGGTATGCCCAACCCCTTGCCGGTGGAGTTGATTAAAACATTCGCCGCCAAGGTGAAAAAATTGTATGTCATTGAAGAATTGGATCCCGTGATTGAGACCCATGTTCGCGCGTTGGGTATTGACGTGATCGGGAAAGCGTTGTTCTCCCCCTTGGGTGAATTCTCCCAAGCCACCATTGCTGCCGCTTTCGGGAAAGAGCCGAAAGCCTGCGTCACCGCGGACTCGGCCATCCCCAACCGCCCGCCCATGATGTGCGCCGGTTGTCCTCATCGGGGCTTGTTCTATACCTTGGCGAAAAACAAGATCACCGTGCTGGGGGATATCGGGTGCTATACGCTGGGGGCGGTACCGCCGTTGTCGGCGCTGGATTCCACCTTGTGTATGGGTGCGTCGGTATCAGGACTTCACGGATTTAACGCCGCCAGACAAAACGCGGACAAAAAATCCGTGGCAGTGATCGGCGATTCCACCTTTATGCATTCGGGAATGACGGGGCTGGTGAACGTGGCGTATAACGCCACCAATTCCACCGTGATTATTTTGGATAACTCCATCACGGGTATGACAGGTCATCAGCAAAATCCCACCACCGGTTACAACATCAAAGGCGATCCCGCCGCCAAAGTGGATCTGGAAGCCTTGTGCCGTGCGTTGGGCATCAACCGCGTGCGGGTGGTAGACCCCTATGACTTGAAAGCCTGTGAAACGGCGGTCAAAGAGGAGTTGGCGGCAGAAGAGCCGTCGGTTATCATTTCCCGCCGTCCCTGTGTCTTGCTGAAATCCGTGAAACATGCGCCGTCTTTAACGGTAACGGCGGATAAATGCCGTTCCTGCAAACGGTGTATGGGGCTGGGTTGTCCCGCCATCAGCATGAAAGACGGGAAAGCCCGTATCGATAACACCTTGTGTGTGGGGTGCGGCGTATGTAAACAGTTGTGTGCCTTTGATGCGATTGAGGGGGTGACCATGTGATGAAGACCACCAGTGTGATGATCGTGGGTGTGGGAGGACAGGGCAGTTTGCTGGCATCTAAGTTGCTGGGTCGGTTGCTCACCGACGAGGGATATGACGTGAAAGTCAGCGAAGTGCATGGTATGAGCCAGCGGGGCGGATCCGTGGTTACCTACGTGCGGTTTGGCGACAAGGTGTATTCTCCCATTGTTACCGAGGGGGAAGCGGACATCATCATCGCTTTTGAAAAGTTGGAAGCCGCGCGGTATGCTCGTTTCTTAAAAACCGACGGCACCATTGTTACCAACACCCAACAGATCGATCCTATGCCCGTTATCATCGGCGCGGCACAGTATCCCGAACAGGTGTTGAACGAATTGACAGACAAGGGCGTGTGCGTGGAAAGTCTCGATGCGTTGGCGTTGGCGGAGAAAGCGGGCTCGTCCAAAGCGGTGAACATCGTGTTGATGGGCCGCGCCGCCAAGTTCTTTGATATTCCCTATGAACGGTGGGTCGCCGCCATCGAAAATACGGTGGCACCCAAGTTTGTGGAGATGAATAAGATCGCCTTTGATTTGGGTTATCATTCTTGAAAGGTGTGAAAGTCATGGCAGAACGATATTTTCAACAAGACATTGAGACCATGCCGGTGGAGCAACTGAAACAACTCCAATCGGAAAAACTGGTCAAACAAGTGGCACATGTTTACGAAAATGTGCCCTATTATCGGGCGCTGATGGATGAAAAAGGCGTCAAACCCGAAGATATCCACGGCATCGAGGATCTGCACAAACTGCCCTTTCTCACCAAAAGTGACCTACGGGATGCCTATCCTTATGGGTTGTTGGCGAAACCGCTGGGCGATTGCGTTCGCATCCAATCCACATCGGGTACAACGGGACGGCGTGTGGTGGCGTTCTATACGCAACACGATATCGACCTGTGGGAAGATTGTTGTGCCCGCGCCGTTGTGGCGGCAGGTGGCACGAAAGAAGACGTGTGCCAGGTGGCTTACGGATTCGGTCTGTTTACGGGCGGCGCAGGTCTGAACGGCGGTTCTCACAAGGTGGGATGTTTAACCTTGCCTATGTCCTCGGGATTTACCGAGCGGCAGATCCAATTTATGATGGATCTGAACGCCACCATTTTGTGTTGCACTCCGTCTTATGCGGCGTATATCGGGGAGACCTTGAAAGAACAGGGGTACACCCCCGACAAGATCCCGCTGAAAGCGGGTATCTTCGGTGCAGAACCGTGGACGGAAGAGATGCGTCGCGGTATTGAAGCCACCTTGGGGATCAAGGCCTATGATATTTACGGGTTGACCGAGACTACGGGCCCCGGTGTGGCCTTTGAATGCAGTGAGCAGTCGGGTATGCACATCAACGAAGACCATTTTTTGGCGGAGATCATCGATCCCGATACGGGCGAAGTATTGCCCGAGGGCAGCAAAGGCGAGCTGGTGTTCACGTCGTTGGATAAAGAAGCGTTCCCGCTTCTTCGGTATCGCACCCGCGATATTTGCGTGCTCACTCGCAAACCTTGTTCCTGCGGTCGTACCCATATCAAAATGTCCAAACCCATGGGCCGCAGTGACGATATGTTGATCATCCGCGGTGTCAACGTGTTCCCCAGCCAGATCGAAACGGTGTTGCTTAACGAGGGATATCAACCCAACTATCAGATTATCGTGGATCGCAAGGGCAACAACGATACCTTTGATGTAAACGTGGAAATGAACCCCGACCAATTCTCCGACACCGTCAGCGGTGTGACGGCGTTGGAAAAATCCTTGGCCAATGCCATGAAGACCATGTTGGGAATCAATCCCACCGTTCATCTGGTGGCACCCAAGAGCATTACCCGCAGTGAGGGTAAAGCCGTCCGCGTGATTGATAAGCGGAAATTACACGATTGAGAAAGGGGAAAGACCGATGTCATTACAACAGTTGACCGTTTTTGTGGAAAACAAGCAAGGCGCGTTGGTGGACATCACCGATACGCTGGCCGCTCATAATGTAAACATTCGCGCCCTCTCCATTGCCGATACCGAGGAATTCGGGATCTTACGGTTGATCGTGAACGACAACGATACTGCCTGCACCACCTTGCGGGAACAGGGATATTTGCTGAAAATGACGGATGTGGTGGGGGTTAAGATCGGGGACGCCCCCGGTAAATTGTCCAAGGCGTTGAGCGTGTTGGACGAAGCGGGGATCAACATGGAATACCTGTATGCGTTTATGACCCGTACCGAGAAGCACGCCTACGTGGTGTTGCGGGTGGCTAACAATGTCGCCGCGGAAACCGCGTTGGAAGGTGCCGGTTTCCACATGATCACCGACGCGGACGTGGATAAACTGTAACCATTATGCAAAAAAAGTGCCCCGCTTGTGAATGGCTCACAAGCGGGGCACTTTTCGTTATGCTTATTTTAAGTTGGCTTTCAGGGTGTTGAGTTCTTCGGTGAGTGTGGCAGGCAGTTTGTCGCCGAACTTGCCGTAGAATTCTTCGATACCCGCCGTTTCCGCGGACCACAGGTTGTTGTCCACTTCCAAGATGGATTTTAAGGTTTCGATATCGAAATCGGCCAGATCGTCCAAATTGATGTCCTCAGCGAAAGGCACGTAACCGATGGCGGTGTCTTTGGCATCCACGGTGCCTTCGCAACGGCGGATGATCCAATCGAGCACGCGCATGTTATCGCCGAAACCGGGCCATACGAAGTGACCTTCGTCGTCGGTGCGGAACCAGTTGACGTTGAAGATCTTGGGTGCTTTGTCGCCCAGTTTTTTGCCCATCTCGATCCAGTGTGCCCAGTAGTCAGCCATGTGATAGCCGCAGAAGGGCAACATTGCCATGGGATCACGGCGGACAACACCCACAGCACCGGTGGCGGCAGCGGTGGTTTCAGACGCCATGATGGAGCCTACGAACACACCGTGATCCCAGTTGCGGGACTGGTACACCAGCGGAGCGGTTTTGGCACGACGGCCGCCGAATACGATGGCCGAGATCGGCACGCCGGCGGGGGAGTCAAATTCCGCGGATACGCAGGGGCAGTTTTTTGCGGGAGCGGTGAAACGGGAGTTGGGATGGGCGCCTTTGGTGCCATCGGTGCAATCCCATTTTTCGCCTTTCCAGTTGCGGGCGTTTTTCGGCGGGTTTTTATCCATGCTCTCCCACCACACGGTGTTGTCGTCCTCGTTGAGGGCCACGTTGGTGAAGATGGTGTTCTTCTGGGTGGAGATGAGGGCGTTGGGATTGGATTTCATGTTGGTGCCGGGTGCTACGCCGAAGAAGCCGTTTTCGGGGTTGCAGGCCCACAGACGACCGTCGGCACCAATGCGCATCCAGGCGATATCGTCGCCCACACACCACACTTTATAGCCTTTTTCACGGTAGATCTCGGGCGGGATGAGCATGGCCAGGTTGGTTTTACCGCAAGCGGAGGGGAACGCGGCGGCGATGTAGGTGATGGTGCCGTCGGGTCTCTCCAAGCCGAGGATCAGCATGTGCTCGGCCAGCCAGCCTTCTTGACGGCCCAAGTTGGACGCAATGCGCAGAGCAAAACATTTTTTGCCCAACAACACGTTTCCGCCGTAACCGGAGTTGACGGAGATGATGGTGTTATCCTGCGGGAAATGGCAGATATACCGCTTTTCCTCGTCGATATCGCATTTGCAGTGCAGACCGCGGATCCAGTCGTTGCTGTCGCCCAGCGCGGCGTACACGTCTTTGCCCATGCGGGTCATGATGGCCATGCTGACCACCACGTAGATGGAGTCGGTCAGCTCGATGCCGTATTTGGCAAAGGGCGAACCCACGGGGCCCATGGAATAGGGGATGATATACATGGTGCGGCCCTTGTACGCGCCTTTGGCGATGCTGTACAGCAGGTCGTAGGCTTTATCGGGAGCCATCCAGTTGTTGGTGGGGCCCGCATCTTCCTCTTTTTCGGAGCAGATGAAGGTACGGCCCTCTACACGCGCCACGTCGTTGAGTGCGGAACGGTGCAGATAGCAACCGGGTAGTTTTTCTTCGTTCAGTTTCAACAGTTCGCCGGTGCCGCAAGCTTCGACACGGAGGGCTTCCAACTGTTCTTCGGAACCGTCGATCCACATGACCTTGTCGGGCTGGGTCAAGGCGATCTTTTCTTCGATCCAGGCGAGGACAGAGGGATTGGAAGTCAGCGCATTTGTCATTTTAAAAACTCCTTTCGACAATGGAAACATAGGAAAAGTCAAACTTTCCTCATATAACAGTATAGACCAAAAAAAACGATTTTTCAAGTATCAAATATGAATAATGAGTAAATTTAGACGGAAAGTATAAAGAAGTTGTGAAAAAATTCCTCTTTACAAACGGGTTATCCTGTGATACAATACATAGGCACGCCCTTTGCCCGGTCTGCGGAGGATGCCCCACAGGGGACACACCGATTCCCTTATCTGGGCTTGCGGCGAATATTTTAAAAGAGGTGCAAAACCATGTTAGCAAACGAAAAAACCGAAATCATGCAAAAGTATGCGACTCACGAGGGTGACACCGGTTCTCCCGAAGTTCAGATCGCGGTGCTCACCAAACGCATCAACGACCTGACCGAGCACTTGAAAGTGCACAAGAAGGACCACCACTCCCGCCGCGGCCTGTTGAAGATGGTCGGTCATCGCCGTAACCTGTTGGGTTACTTGATGAAGAAAGACATCAACCGCTACCGCGCCATCGTGGAGAAGTTGGGTCTGCGTAAGTAAAAAACACAGTGAGGCAGGTAGGTTACAGTGCTTACCTGCCTCGTCCTGCGTTTGCGGGACGACAAAACATCGCCCAAAGCGGTGGTATGCAGCGGCTTTTTAGCAGTGAAACGAGCGTTCTCGCAGGGAGCGTTGGTTTCCTTGCTAAAGAACCTGCCGCCACCGTTTGGAATATAAAAAATGGAGGTAACTCAATATGTTCGAGAATTATCGCGTATTCGAAACGACCCTTGCCGGCCGCCCCTTAAAAGTGGAAACCGGTAAAATGGCGCAGTTGTCCGGCGGTTCTTGTATGGTGCGCTACGGCGACACTTGCGTGTTGTGTAACGTGACCGCTTCCGCCAAACCCCGTGACGGTGTGGATTTCTTCCCCCTGTCCGTGGACTATGAGGAAAAATTGTATGCGGTGGGCCACATCCCCGGCTCGTTCCAGCGCCGTGAAGGCCGTCCCACGGAGAAAGCCATTTTGACATCCCGTGTGATCGACCGTCCCATCCGCCCCTTGTTCCCCAAAGATATGCGCAACGACGTATCCATTGTGTGTACCGTTATGTCGGTGGATCCCGATTGTCCCCCCGAAACCACGGCCATGATCGGCGCGTCCATCGCCATCTCCATCTCCGACATTCCGTGGGATGGCCCCATCTCGGGTGTGGTGGTTGGTTTGATCGACGGCGAATACGTCATCAACCCCACCGCGGAGCAGGAGAAACGCTCCGATATGCACGTGACGGTGGCGTCCACCGCTGACTTGGTGGCTATGATCGAAGCGGGTGCCAACGAGATCGACAACGAGACCATGTTCGGTGGTATCATGGCGGGTCACGAAGCCAACCAGCAGATCGTGGAATTCATCAAAGGCATCCAGGCGGAGATCGGCAAACCCAAGTTTGCCTTTGAGTCCAACGATCCCGATCCGGAGATGTTTGAAGCCATCAAAGACTTTGCTATCGAAGACGTGCGCTATGCGTTGGATACCGACGATAAACTCATCCGCGACGAGCGGTTGCGTCCCGTGTACGACAAGGTACACGAGAAATTTGACGAGGTGTATCCCGAACTCACCGCCAAGATCGACGAGTGCCTGTACAAACTGCAAAAGTACGTGGTACGCCGCTGGTTGTTAGACGACGGCAAACGGGTAGACGGCCGCGCCATCGACGAGATCCGTCCGTTGGCCGCCGAGGTGGACTTGCTCCCCCGCGTACACGGTTCGGGTATGTTTACCCGCGGTCAGACCCAGGTACTCACCACCGTGACCCTCGGTTCTGCCGACGATGCTCAGTTGCTGGACGGTCTGGATGACGAGACCGAAAAACGCTACATGCACCACTATAACTTCCCGTCCTACTCCGTGGGCGAGACCAAACCCTCCCGCGGCCCCGGCCGTCGTGAGATCGGTCATGGCGCGTTGGCGGAACGGGCGTTGGTTCCCGTACTGCCCTCTAAAGAGGAATTTCCCTACACCATGCGGTTGGTATCCGAAGTGTTGTCTTCCAACGGCTCCACGTCGCAGGCGTCCATCTGCGGCTCCACGCTGGCCTTGATGGCGGCGGGCGTGCCGATCAAAGCGCCTGTGGCGGGTATCTCCTGCGGCTTGATCACCGAAGGCGACCGCTTCATGACCATGGTGGACATCCAAGGCTTAGAAGACTTCTTTGGCGATATGGACTTTAAAGTGGGCGGTACGCACAAGGGTATCACCGCCATTCAAATGGACCTGAAAGTACACGGGTTGACCCCTGCTATCATCAAAGAGGCATTGGAAAAAACCTATAAAGCCCGTTTGTATATCTTGGACGAGATCATGCTGAAAGCCATTCCCGCCGTGCGCGAGGAATTGTCTCCCTATGCGCCCAAGATGCTCACCACCAAGATCGACGTGGATAAGATCCGCGAAGTGATTGGTAAAGGCGGCAGCGTGATCCAGAAGATCCAAGCGGACTTCTCCTGCGATGTGACCGTGGAAGAAGACGGTACCATCTTCATCGCCGCCGTGAACACCGAAAACGCCAAACGGGCGTTGGCGGTGATCGAGACCATCGCCAAAGATCCCGAGATCGGTTCCATCTACAAGGGTAAGGTAACGCGGTTGATGACCTTTGGTGCGTTCGTGGAGATCGCCCCCGGTAAAGAGGGTCTGGTGCACATCAGCAAACTGGATCTCAAACGTGTGGAACGGGTGGAAGACGTGGTTTCCGTGGGTGACGAAATCATCGTGAAAGTGGTAGAGATCGACGAGCAAGGTCGTATCAATCTGTCCCGCCGTGATGCGCTCATCCAAATGGATGGTCTCAAACCCGAAGAGGGCAGTGACGAACCTCAGCGTCCCGCGTCCCGTCAAGGCGGATTCCGCCGCCGCGACCATCGCCGTGAGGACTGATAAATTGTAAAACGACCCCGTGCCCCCGAATTCAATGGGGGGCGGGCTTTTTTTATCAAAAAACAAAGATTTTTGTTGGGGAAATCCCCAT
>JAZQJE010000036.1:0-54257 GCA_045541495.1 Acutalibacteraceae bacterium
CCGCTTGGCCTCCGACTTGTTTCGTGCGACGAACGGCATTGACAATCCGTTCGGAGGTGGGGGCTAACACCAAATTGACCACAAATTCGATCACAAAATTAAGACCGATCAACCCAAAGAACACATAATAGACAACATCCTGCCCGCCTGCCCAAGACACCAATGTTTCCTTAAACAAAAACCACATCGCGGCGGTGAACAGACCGGTGTTGACCAGAGGCACCGCAATGGCACTGAGTAGGACGCCCCAAAACGGCTGTCCTTTCTTTTGCAATGCCGTAGCAATAAGACCGCCGACGAAACCCGCCGCCGTACCTTTTACCAAGCACACCAATGCCGTTAAAAAGGGATTAACGTTCCACAAAATCGCGCCGCCGCCATCCAAACCGGTGATACAACCGATGGTCACCACCACGCCGAATACCAATCCCAAGAACGCACCGGTGCGAGCGCCGAACAACGCCCCGCCAACCACCAAGGGAATCAGCACCAACGACAGCGGAAAGGTGCCGATCTTGATCACATAACTGATCAGTTGCAGCACCGCCACCAGTGCCGCTAAAATGGACACCTGTGTTAGCCGAAGTGTTTTTTGACCTACCATTTTTCATGTCTCCTTACTGCTGCCCCGTAACGGGTGCAGCGTAACTTTATTTATTTCAACCCTTGCGGGCGGAAACACATTTCTTATACCTTGGTATTGCGTTCGTATAAGATACGCAAGCCGTCCAGTAACAAATGCCCGTCATAAATGGTCTCGCGACGGCAACAGGCAGCGATCTCTGCCCCCAAACCGCCCGTGACCACGACTTTGGCCGCGACACTCAATTCTGCTTCAATGCGATCGCACATTCCATCCACCATGGCGGCCGTACCGTATACCGAGCCGGAACGCATGGAATCGATGGAATTGGTACCGATCACACGGGCGGGGGCTTTCAAGTGAATATGGGGTAACAATGAGGCGCGACTAACCAGCGAATCCAACGAGGTGGCCACACCGGGCATGATCGCACCACCGCGAAACGCGCCGTTTTCATCCATCACCGATACGGTAGTGGCAGTCCCAAGGTCCCATACAATACAGGGCGAGCCGTATTTGTGCACCGCCGCTACACCGCCTACCAACAAGTCGGCACCCAATTGCGCGGGATTATCGATGCGGATGTTAATCCCCGATTTGATACCGGGGCCAACCAACAATGGCTCTTTTCCAATCACCTTGCACACGGCGGCGCACATGGCACTGTCCAAACTGGGCACTACCGAGCCAAGAATTGCGCCGTGTATCTGTGCGGGATCAATGGCGTGTAACTGCATCATCGCCAATAGGTCAATGGCATATTGATCCCCCGTGCGTGTGCGATCGGTGGCCATGCGAAATTCGCATACCAAGTTTTCACCGGCAAACACGCCCGCCGTTAGGTTGGTATTTCCTAAATCAAGCGTTAACAGCATCGCTGGTCTCCTCCGTACGGCGTGCCACGATATACCGCGGCCGCCCTTTCACTTCATCGTAAATACGGGCGATGTAATGGCCGATGATGCCGAGACTGACCATGATCGCACCACCGATAATGAGCAATAACAAAATCACCGTGGTAAAACCCGCGACGGCACTGCCCATAAAGAAACGGATCAGCGTTTGAATACCCAAAATCAGTGAAGCCAGCAACAACAACCCGCCCAACACCGTCACCAACCGCAGCGGTGCAGTGGTAAATGACGTGATGTTGTTGACCGCATAATTGATAAGACCCTTTACCGACCATTTAGAGGTGCCATTGACCCGCTCGGCCACATCAAATTCCACTGTAGCGGTGCGAAATCCCGCCCAGAAAGACAACGCACGGAAAAAGGTATCTTTCTCCCGTAAAGAGTTGAGCACGGCCACTACTTTGCGATCCAATAATTTAAAATCCGAAGAAGAGGCCATATCCATGCCGATGGCACCGCTAATAAATTTATAAAACGTGCCCGCAAACCATCCGTGAGCGGCTTTTTCCTTGCCGCGGGTGCGTTTTTTGCCTTCCACTACTTCGTAGCCCTGCTCCCACAAGGCCACCATTTCGGGAATAACTTCGGGAGGAAATTGAAGGTCGCAATCGGTCACCACACAGGCGTCCCCTTTGGCCTCTTTGAGCCCTGCAAAGATGGCCGCTTCTTTTCCGAAATTGCGGCTGAAAGAAATCCCTTTCACGCAAGGACGGCGGCGGGCTTCCTCCGTGATAACAGCGTAGGTGGCGTCTTTGGAACCGTCGTCTACGAAGATCAGTTCAAAAGGAATCCCCGCTTGTTCCAACACTTTGGAAAAACGTTCTGCCGCCAACGGCACGTTGGTTTCTTCATTATAGGAGGGGATAATGACCGATAACCGTTTCATTGTGCATTCCTCTCTTTCAGGGCGCGTTCCGCTTCGCGGCGCATATCGCGACGGGCGGCGTCCTCTCGTTTATCGTATAACTTCTTACCGCGGCACAGGCCTACCTGTACCTTCACACGGGATCCTTTAAAATATAAAGACAACGGGATCAAGGTCAATCCTTGCTGCTGACGGAGCAACCCGTACCATCGCATGATCTCCCGTTTGTGCATCAACAGCCGCCGTTCGCGGCGAGGGTCACAGTTAAAAATGTTTCCTTGCTCATAAGGGCTAATGTGCATACCCTTGATAAGCAATTCGCCGTTTTCCACGGCGCACCACGCATCCCGCAAATTAACACCGCCCGCGCGCAAGGCTTTCACCTCGGTGCCGAACAGTTCGATGCCCGCTTCTGCAGACTCTTCCACAAAATATTCATGGAAGGCTTTGCGATTTTCCGCAATGGTCTTGTTTTGAGGCTTTGTGCCCGCCATGACGATCTCTCTCCTTAAGTCAGTTCACTGCGTCCCTCTAACGAGCCCCGCAGCGTCACCTCATCGGCATATTCCAAATCGCCGCCTACGGGAATACCGTAGGCCAACCGCGTGACCCGAACACCGAAGGGTTTTAATAATTTGCTGATATACATGGCCGTTGCTTCCCCTTCGACGGTGGGGTTGGTGGCCATGATCACTTCTTGTACGTCCTCGTTGGCAACACGGGTGAGCAGTTGTTTGATCCGCAATTGTTCGGGGCCGATGCCTTCCATGGGCGAGATAGTCCCGTGAAGCACATGATACGAGCCGTGAAATTCCCGCGTGCGTTCAAAGGCCAATACATCCTGCGGTTCTTCCACCACGCAGATAACCTGTTCGTCTCTATCCCCCGCCGCACAGACGGAACATTGTTCCCCGTCTGTTAAATTACAGCAGATCTCACATTCTTTGATATGGGTGCGGGCATCCACGATGGCGTCCACAAAGGCTTTGCCTTGTTCTTCCGACATGGATAATACTGCAAACGCCAACCGCACTGCCGATTTATGACCGATACCGGGCAACCGTTCCCACTGCTCGATCAATTTATCCAGTGTTGCCACCCGATACGCCATGGCGATACCCTCCCAAAATACACATTACACTTCATTGTATCACAACTCTTTTAAAAATGCTATGATTTTCTGCGATTTTTTGCATAAGATATAGCGGTAAGAAAATTTTTAAAAAAACCAAAAATACCCTTGACAATGGGAAACGGATAGTGTATTATATTCAAGCGGTTTGACACGCACCATTAGCTCAGTTGGTAGAGCACCTGACTCTTAATCAGGGTGTCCAGGGTTCGAGTCCCTGATGGTGTACCACCCGGCCCGTTGGTCAAGTGGCCTAAGACTCCGGCCTCTCACGCCGGCAACACGAGTTCGAATCTCGTACGGGTCACCACGTCATCCGACCAATGTGGGCCCAAACCCACATATATGCCTACTTAGCTCAGTTGGCAGAGCATGCGGCTGTTAACCGCAGGGTCGTAGGTTCGAGCCCTACAGTAGGCGCCAAAAAATTCCGTACACCCGAGTGTGCGGAATTTTTACTTATTACCTCTTCACGAAACTTGTCAAGATCAGTGGAGTTGATTTGCTCCGCAAATCTTCATTTGTATTGAGTTGCATTTTTGTGTTTATCGCAGAGCCGAACCTACGAGCCTGCGAACCGCTTGCGGACGCAGGGTGCCGAGCACGACCGCCGCCGGTGGCGAATACGACAGGGGTGGCGGCAGAAAGAAACACCGAGCGTTGCGAGCGAACAGCGAGGCAAGGCGGCAATATTTTTGACCGTATGGGTCGTAGGTTTCGTTCTTTTTTAGTCCAATATGCCACTTTAAAAAGCAGTGATATTGTGCTATGCTATGAGCATGCTGTGGCAAGGGAGGTCGGTTTCAATGACATATAAAGGGCTAATGTTGAAAACCCTAACAGGGCTATTAAAAGACGATGAAACTTTAATGCATCCCATATATGGCTTAATAAATCAAGGGAACGTGCAATATTATGGATATTTAGGATTTACCGAGAATTATCTGTTAATAGCTTTCATTTCAGGGAAACACGTTGTTGGAACAGCTCGCATTTCGTTAGCGGATATGAAATTGGTCAACATCAAAGCCTCTTCATTTTTTAAGCAATATATAATCGAGATAACCTTTAACGAAATCACTCCTTACAGAATTACCGCAGCACAGAACGTCTTAACCATAGACTCGCAAAAAGATAATTTATCTCACTTTTTGAGTTATCTCAAAAACAAATCTCCCAAAACCCAAGCAAACAAAGTAAAGGAAATTGGCGGAGAAAAAATCCGTTGGCAATACTTCAACACATATATCTATGCCATACTTACCGTTATCCCAATGGTCCCAATAATGATTCTTATTTCAGAAATCAAAGAAGGTAATTTTGATGTTTGGGAAATGCTTTTAGAAATGTCAGGAGCAATACCTGTGCTTTTAACGATGTATGGTGCTCTTCTTGGCCCTTTCATCCTTTTGTCTGTATGCAATCGATTTTTCTTTGGCAAGATTTTAGGCGTGGTAAGCGATAAAACATTATTTTTGGGAAACCAACAAATCTCGCTAAAGCATATTAAAAAAATAGTTTACAACCCACGTGTTTGGACAAGGTATAGAATAAACTATACTTTCGCTACTATTTTCGTCGCTTCCCCAAACGGAAAGGAACATTCTTTTGATGTTCTTCACTTCCCCTTTTACGGATTGAATAAAATAAAAAAATATAATCCTGATATCAAAGTTGAAATTGATAAAAGAATTTGGCTTTTGATATTTATGCCATCGATTGTATCTACCGTACTTGCTTTGATTTTTCTATAGTGCTTTAACACAAAGGATACCCCTTGTGGGTGTCCCTTGTTTTTTATATCTACCATAGGCTTGTACTTAGCTCAGTTAACAGCCGCACAACGGCACAAAAAAGCAAGGCGACAATGTTTCTGACCGTATGGGTCGTAGGTTTTATTATTATACAACTTGTCTTTTTCCCGCTTATCGCCTTTTCCTTTATTCACACCCATAAAGCACCCACATAATGGTATATATAAACTTTTCTTTAAAATATGTTTATAATTGTTGACAACGATAAAACTACCTGATATTGGCATCTGTATCTTGAATGGGCTGTGTGCTTAATTTCATTGTTCGTTTTCTTCATTTGTTAAAAACCTCCTTGATACTTTTTGGTAATGCGGTCGCCAAACCATTTACCATTGTATCACGGAGGTTTTTCTCATGCTAAAGCTTTTTATCTTCCCCCAGTAGAACCGGGGGGTTATTTCCACGCCTAAAGGCACCAATAAAGCCGGGGCGATCCTCACAAGGGTCGCCCCGGCTTTTCCTCCACCTCCCCTATTAACGATTGATATTCCGCATATTTATGTGGGCGGATCGGTCGCACAAAAGGCGGGGTGCTAAAATATAACAGTAAACACTCTCCTATATCCTTATAGGAAGAAACAAATTCATATCCCGTGAGTTCTCCCCGTCGGATCCGCTGTTTAATATGATTATGATACGGATACATCCCTCACCCCGTCAACCGCCGCCGCAGATCGTTCAGTATCACCCGTTCTCGGCGAGATACCTGCACCTGCGTCATACCCAGTTGCTGCGCTGTCACCTGTTGTGTCTGTCGTTTCAGATACCGCAACACGATCAGTTGTCGATCCTGATGGGACAATTCCGACAACACCTGCCGTAACGCCAACCGATCAGTGATCGTCTCTTCCGGCGGCGGAACAGGAATGTCCACTTCTCCGCCATCCTCATCTTCTCCTCCGCGGGTCAAGGAGAGCGCCGGCATAGAGGCCCCTACCGCTTCTACCGCCTGTTCCCGCTCCACACCCAACCGTTCCGCCAATTCCGAGATGGTGGGCTCACGTCCTTGTTCCGTAAAAAACTGCTCCCGCACCCGTGTGGCGCGTAAGGATAACTCTTTCAGAGAGCGACTGACTTTAACGGTGCCGCCCTCTCGAAACAAACGGCGGATCTCGCCAAGGATCACCGGTACGGCATAGGTGGAAAATTTAAGACCTCGCTCTTCATCAAATCCGTCTACGGCTTTGACAAGCCCCATACACCCCGCCTGAAACAGATCGTCATATTCAATGCCACGCCGATCAAAACGGCGGGCGCAAGTATGTACCAATCCGATGTTTTCACAAATTTTTTCCTCGCGTGTTTTCACGCCGGTTTCGC
Organism: Acutalibacteraceae bacterium; assembly: GCA_045541495.1. Lineage (GTDB taxonomy): Bacteria > Bacillota > Clostridia > Oscillospirales > Acutalibacteraceae > RGIG3009. The sequence continues at coordinate 6,629 of JAZQJE010000036.1, forward strand.
CTGCCGTTCACGCACCACAATGTATTTTTCCATGGTCACCACCGTTCCTCGTCCCGGTTTGGACGAAACCCGCAAACGGTCGGTAAAACTTTCCATCACCGAAAACCCCAACCCCGAACGGTCGTCACCGCCGGTGGTAAACAACGGTTCCATGGCTTGTTCTACATTGTCGATCCCGCAGCCGCGGTCGCGGATCTTAATAACCGTTCGCCCGTCGGCATATAATCGCATTTGAATGGTAACGGTGCCGATGGTATCACGATAGGCATGAACGATACAGTTGGTCACCGCCTCGGATACGGCGGTACGCAGATCCGCCAACTCGTCCACGGCAGGATCCAATTGGGATAAAAAGGCCGCCACTGCCGTGCGGGCAAAACTTTCATTGGCCGAACGACTGGGAAAAGTCAATTTCATTTCATTGATGGGTTTTTTCATGGTTTTACCTCCTGTTTTTCTGCCGGTCGTTCCCAAACCGGTAATTTTTCAAGACCTGCCAGTTTCATCACCCGCAACAACCGATCCGATGCCCCTACCACCGTGAGCCGACCGCCGCGGGCCGTCATCAGTCGGTACCGTCCCATAATCAGACCGATTCCCGAACTGTCCATAAATGTCACGCCCGAAAAATCCAGCCGCAACTGTTTGGCCACCGACCGATTGACCGTGCTGTCCACTTGATCCCGCAATGAACGGGCGGCGTGATGATCCAGTTCCCCAGACAACCATACCGTAATAGTCTGAGGGGATACATCCATACGTATTACCATACAACTTCCTCCTTTTTTTCTATCATAACGGCTTGTCCCCGCATATTTATGGGAAAACCGCCGTCATATTTACACAAGTTTTTGCTTCTGTTGACGATTCTTGCGCCTGTATTTTCAAGGCTTTTTTCTGTTTTCGTGATATCACCCAAAAACTTTTTTGTTTTTTCATACACAATATATTGTGTTTGGTGTTGACAAACGCACCGAGATATTGTAATATAGAAAGGCGCTCCCCCTTTTGGGAAGATACATAACAGGAAAGAAGTGAATCGGTTTGATCAAATCTATCAAAAAGCGCAACGGCGAAACCGTTGCCTTTGACGCCAAGAAAATCAAAAACGCCATTCACAAGGCGAACATCGCCGTTGTCGGCGAAAAAATGACCGCCAAAGCTCTCACGGAACTGACGGAAAAAGTCGTTTCGCTAATCCCCGCCAAAAAAATTCCCACCGTTGAGCAGATCCAAGATCTGGTAGAACAGACCTTGATCAACAGCGGTTTCGGCAAGACCGCCAAGGCCTATATCTTGTATCGTGCGGAGCATGCCAAGATCCGTCAATCCGAAGCCGATCTGATGGATATTTATAAGGAACTGACCTTCTCCTATGCCAAAGATGCCGACATCAAGCGCGAAAACGCCAACATCGATGCCGACACCGCCATGGGCACCATGCTCAAATACGGTTCCGAAGGCTCCAAATACTTCATCGACAATTATATCCTGCCCAAGGATATCGCCGCCGCCCACATCAACGGCGACATTCATATCCACGATAAGGATTTTTATATGCTCACTGAGACCTGTTGCCAGATCGACCTCATCAAGTTGTTCCGTAACGGGTTCTCCACCGGCCACGGTTGCCTGCGCGAGCCCAACAGCATCGCCAGCTACTCCGCGCTTGCCTGTATCGCCATTCAGGCAAACCAAAACGAGATGCACGGCGGTCAAAGCGTTCCCAACTTTGATTATGCCATGGCCCCCGGTGTCGCCAAGACCTACCGTCGTGAATATTTCAAAGCCCTGGCAAACTACTTTGTCATTCGTTTCGGTATGGCTCGCGCCGATGCCAAAGCGCTGACCGAAACCATTCGGGAACAACTGGGTGTGCAGATCACCATGGGTGCCGCCGAAGATTTCGGCCAAGTGCTGGTCAACTGGCTGCCCCGTCATCAACAAGCGGGCGGGTTCCAACCCATCACCGCGGATCAAACCGCTGATGCCCACGATTTTGCCGCTCGTACTGCGTGGGATCAAACAGATCACGCCACCTATCAGGCCATGGAAGCCTTTGTTCACAACCTAAACACCATGAACTCCCGCGCGGGCGCACAGGTTCCGTTCAGTTCCGTCAACTACGGTACCGACACGTCCCCCGAAGCCCGTATGGTCATCCGCAACCTCTTGTTGGCAACGGATGCGGGTCTGGGCAACGGCGAGACCCCCATCTTCCCCGTACAGATCTTCAAGGTCAAAGAGGGCGTCAACTACAACCCCTGCGACCCCAACTACGACCTGTACAAATTGGCGATGAAAACTTCTGCCAAACGCCTGTTCCCCAACTTCAGTTTCTTGGATGCCCCCTTCAACCTGCAATACTATAAGAAGGGTGATTACAACACCGAAGTGGCCTACATGGGTTGCCGTACCCGCGTGATGGGTAACAATTACGATCCCTCCCGCGAAGTCACCTGCGGCCGCGGTAACTTGAGTTTCACGTCCATCAATCTGCCCCGTATCGGCATCGAAGCTAAGGGCGATATCGACACGTTCTACAACCTACTGGATCAGCGTATCGAACTGGTGTTTCGTCAACTGATACACCGCTTCAATGTGCAGTGCACCAAACGGGTCCGCAACTATCCGTTCCTCATGGGTCAAGGCGTGTGGATCGATTCTGAAAAACTGGGTCCCGATGACAGCGTAGCAGAAGTGCTCAAGCACGGTACGTTGTCTGTCGGTTTCATCGGCTTGGCGGAAACCTTAAAAGCCCTCACCGGTAAACATCACGGCGAAAGCGAAGACAGTTTGAAACTGGGTTACGAGATCGTCTCGTATATGCGCCGCCGCATGGACGAGGAATCCAAAAAGACCGGCCTCAACTTCACCTTGCTGGCCACCCCCGCAGAAGGCCTCAGCGGTCGTTTCATCCGCATCGACAAACAGTTGTACGGTGAGATCGCCGGTGTGACCGATCGTGAGTACTACACCAACTCTTTCCACGTGCCGGTGTACTACAACATCAGCGCTTACAACAAGATCAACATCGAAGGCCCGTTCCATGCTCTCACCAACGCCGGTCACATCAGTTATGTGGAGCTGGACGGCGATACCTGCAAGAACTTGGAAGCCTTCGAAGCGGTCATCCGTTGCATGAAAGAGGCGGGCGTGGGCTACGGTTCCGTCAACCATCCCGTCGACCGCGATCCCATCTGCGGATACACCGGGGTCATCAACGAAGTCTGTCCCCGTTGCGGTCGCCGTGAAGGCGAATCCGTCAGCGTGGAAAAACTCAACGAACTTCGCAAACTCTATCCCCATATGCCTCACATCTGCGGCTGTGAATAAACAATAAAAAGGAGCGTTTATGATGAAAGAGAAAAAAACCTGCACCACCGAAGTCGGCAAGAATGTCGGTTTTGAACGAATCCGCCGTATCACCGGTTATCTGGTAGGTACCACCGATCGTTTCAACAATGCCAAACGCGCCGAAGAAAGAGATCGTGTGAAACATGGCCTTGCCGATTAATGTTTGCGGCATCGAGCCGGAATCCATCGTAGACGGACCGGGATTTCGCTATGTGGTGTTCGCACAGGGATGTCCGCACCATTGCCCCGGCTGTCACAACCCACAATCTCACGCTTTTGAGGGTGGCACCCCCCGCACGGCAGAAGACCTGTTTGCGGAATTTCGGGAAAACCCGTTGCTGTCGGGCATCACCTTGTCGGGTGGAGAGCCATTCTGCCAAGCCGAGGCTTTGTGCGAACTGGCGCAACTGGTTAAAAACGCGGGCAAGACCGTCGTGGCCTACTCCGGCTACACACTGGAACAACTGCTGGAAAAAGGCAAGACCGAACCGGCCATTCTCCGCTTATTACGGTTGACCGACACACTCATCGACGGCCCCTATATCGAATCCCGCCGCAATTTGGAACTGCTGTTCCGCGGCAGCGATAATCAGCGGATCATCGACCTGAACGACTGGTTTGCCAACAATCTGTAATAAAAAATCCGCCCCCACCGTTTATGCACGGCAGGAGCGGGTTTTTTACGTTTCTTACTCGTTTTCAGGTTCTTGATTTTCCAACGCGTATTTACAGCATTGTAACACCAATAAATTAAATGAAATGTTGTTTTTACCGGCTACTTCGTTTAATCGCTCAAACAACGACTCTGTAAATCGAATAGTACGGGGAATATTGGCACTTTTTAAATCTTTATTTACTTTGAACATACAATCAACACCTCACTGTAATTGTATATCCAAAATAGATACCAATTATATAACCATTTTTGGTTGTGCTTCGGTGGCTTTTGTGTTATACTGTCATCGAGGTGGTTGTATGCGTTGTGATAATACATTTTGCATTTACGAAGAAGAGCGGCATTGTATATTGAAAGCAATCGATTTGGATGAGCAAGGACAATGCCGACAATGCATTGTAGTGGAATGGGCAGATGAGGAATTACAGCGAAAAAAGAAGAACTGCGTTTAACTCTATTTCCTAAAAAGCGCCAGTAATTCTTCCATCCATTCCACCACTTTAAACCGCACTTGATACCGCTGACCGTTTTGGATCGCCTGTGTTTGGGAATCGGTCAACACCTCGGACAACGTGTTTTTATCGGTAGCGGCGGCAACACATAAGGGTGGATACATCACACACCACCAGTTCTGCCCTTTCCCCTCCCCAATGGTAAACCGCACCGCCTCGTAATATCCCGCGGGAAACGTTCCCGCCTCATATACACGAGTGGTGAAATACATCGTGGTCAATTCGGCGGTAACGGGATAGGGGTATCCCTCATCATACACGCACTGTTGCGCCGCCGCCTGTAATTGCGGCAATACTTGTTCGATGGCCTCACGGGCCTCTGTCGTGTCCGTCACGCCATCCAACATCCCCGCACCTGCCGCCACCACCGCGTCCCGTACTTTCAGTTTTAGTGCTTGATCGGCCTCACTGTCGGAATGGGCGAGAATATGTACCCGCACCACATCTCGCCGTATGGCCGCACAATCCGCCGCAAATCCGCACATATGAAACAACATCGTTAACAACAACCCGCCCGCTATGGCTTTGATCCATCGTGACATAATAAAAACCGTCCTTTCTTTCTACCGAGAGAATGGACGGTTTTTTGATAATTTATTCAACGGTTTCCAGCAAGATCCCCTCACAGGGATAACAGACAAAGGTTTGCGGGTATATACGGCGCAAGTCTTCCGCGCAACGGCGGGCAACCTCTTCTTCGGTAAACAAACCGAACACGGCAGACCCGCTTCCCGAAAGGGCTTGTGCCGATGCCCCACCCGCTGCCAAACGGTGGCAAATATCCGCCGTGTGGGGCAATTCAAGGGGTTCTTCAAAACTGTTTCCTACACGGGCAAACACGCCTTGGATATCGCCCTTCTTCAATGCTTCGCATTGTCCCACTACATCGGGGTGCAAAAAGGCGGACGCTTCATCAATCAACCGATAAGCTACGGGGGTGGATACGCCGCCCGATGGTTTTACGATCACCACCGTACAGGGGGGTAGTGCCGTCTGAGGTGTCAATTCCGTTCCCGTTCCCGTACACAACACGGTACCACCGCGAACACAAAAAGGCACATCTGCGCCGATCCGCTCGCCCAAACGGCACAAGTCTTCATCGGAAAGTCCCGCGTTTGTTAAAACGTTTAAAGCTTTCAGAACACTCGCGGCGTCGCTGCTACCGCCCGCCAATCCCGCTTGCGAAGGAATAACTTTGTTAACGGTAATAACAAAGCCATCCGTACAACCGGTAACTTCGCGAAAGATCGCCGCCGCCTGATAGGCCGTATTGTGCTCGTCGGCGGGAATACCGCCGTCGCACTGTAACCGAATACGGTCATCCGCCCCGTAGGCAACCGTCACCGTATCATACAAAGAAACAGTTTGCATCACCGAGCGGAGTAAATGATACCCGTCTTCCCGACGGCCGATCACGTCCAAAGATAAGTTGATCTTCGCAGGGGCTAAAACTCTCACCTTCATGAGCGGTTCTCCCGACATTCCTGTACAAATTCTTTCATACGACGCATGGCCTCGGTAATATGTTGAATGGAATAGCAATAGGAAATACGCACAAACCCTTCGCCGCAATCACCAAACGCCGTGCCCGGCACCACCGCCACGTGCTTTTCCAGCAATAAACGGCGGCAAAATTCTTCGGATGTCAATCCTGTGACCGCCACCGACGGGAATACATAAAACGCGCCTTCCGGCTCAAAACAGGAAAGACCCATTTTTCTGAGTTCCGACACGATAAAACGGCGACGACTGTCATAATCCGCCCGCATGGCCGCTACGTCCTCGTCACCGCTCGTCATGGCTTCGATAGCCGCATGTTGAGCAGTAGTGGGGGCGCACATCAAGGCATACTGATGCAATTTGGTCATCATTTTACACACGGGGGCGGGGGCGCATACATACCCAAGCCGCCATCCCGTCATGGCAAAAGATTTGGAAAATCCGCTGACATATATCGTGCGTTCCCGCATATCGGGGATAGCGGCGAAACTCACATGCCGCTCATGTCCATAGGTCAGATCACCGTAGATCTCGTCGGACAACACCAGGATATCCGTGCCCCGCAACACCTCGGCGATCGCCTCTAAATGTTCACGGCGCATGACCGCGCCCGTGGGATTGTTGGGGAACGGCAATACCAGCAATTTGGTACGGGGGGTAATGGCGGCTTTCAGCGCCTGAGCCGTTAATCGAAAGGCATCCTGTTCGCGGGTCACGATGGGCACAGGCGTGGCTCCCGCCATTTTAGCAAGCGGCATATAGCACACGAAACTGGGTTCGGGGATGAGCACCTCGTCCCCCGCCGATAACAGGGTCCGCATACACAGGTCGATTCCCTCGCTGCCGCCTACCGTCACCAACACTTCGGTTTTGGAATCGTATGTCACGTCATAATGACGTTGCACATACTCGCCGATGGCTTCCCGCAATTTTAAAAGGCCCGCGTTGGGGGTATACCATGTCTTCCCTTTTTCCAACGATTCGATACCCTTTTCCCGAATGTGAAAAGGCGTGGAAAAATCCGGCTCGCCGATGGATAACGAGATCACGTTTTCCATCTCGTTGGCGATATCGAAAAATCGACGGATACCCGACGGTTTTATTTCCGCCAATGTTTTGTTAAATAATTTTTCGTAGTCCATGGGGATCACATGATTCCTCTCTCATCGTGTTTGTCACCTAAGAACATCACGTTGTTTTCTTTATACCGACGAAGCACAAAATGGGTGGACGTGGAAATAACCGAATCCAACGTTGACAGGCGTTTTGCCACAAAAGACGCAATATCCTGAAAACTTTTGCCGTTCACGCGCACCGACAGATCGTATCCGCCGGACATCAAATACACACTTTCCACTTCTTCAAACGCCATCACCTGTTCGGCAATGCCCTCGAACCCCACATCGCGGCGCGGCGTAACCTTTAATTCGATAATGGCGGTCACGTTCTGACGATCGGTTTTATCCCAATCGATCACCGCTTTATAGGCGCGAATGGCACCGTTTTTTTCCATATCGGCAATATGACGGCGCACCTCTTCCTCACTGCAATCCAGCATGGTGGCCAGTTGCGCGTCGGTAAGACGGGCATCGGTATCCAACAATTTTAACAGTTTATCCATGAACGAACCCTCCCAAAAGGATTTTTTTCCGTTTTTTACAGTATATCACAAAATTTTATAAAAGAAAGTATTTTCTAACAAGAGTTTTTGTGATACAATGAAAAATATTGAAAAAATAAAGGAAGGTCGTATACTATGCGCGCTGTCATTACGGTTATCGGCAAGGATATGGTGGGTATTTTGGCAAAGGTTTCTGCCGTTTGCGCCGATCACGGGATCAATGTCTTGGAAGTTACACAATCCATTTTGCAGGATATGTTTGCCATGATCATGATGGTGGATATCGAAAAAAGCGATATCCCCTTCACCGCGTTTGCCGACGAGCTGACCGCCCTGGGCGAATCCATGCATCTGTCGGTCCATACCATGCACGAAGACATCTTCAATTCCATGCACACCATTTGAACGGAGAATCATTATGCTGAATGCACACGATATACTGGAAACCATCACCATGATCCAAGAAGAAAATTTGGATGTCCGCACCATCACCATGGGCATCTCCCTGCTGGATTGTTGTGATAACGACATCGATCGGGTGTGTGAACGGATCTATCAAAAGATCACCACCCGTGCCCGCGATCTGGTAGCGGTAGGCGAACAGATCGAAAAGGAATACGGTATTCCCATCATCAATAAACGCATTTCCGTCACCCCCATTGCCATGATCTTGGCGGCGTGCGAAAAAAAAGAGCCCGTCAAGATCGCCCTCACCTTGGAAAAAGCGGCACTGGCTTGCGGTGTCAACTTCATCGGCGGCTATTCAGCGCTGGTGCAAAAAGGCTTTGCCGCGGGGGATCGGGAACTGATCGAAAGTATCCCCGAAGCACTGGCTTGTACCGATCATGTGTGCGCTTCCGTCAACATCGGTTCCACCAAAGCGGGCATTAATATGGACGCGGTGGCACTGATGGGTCAAGTGGTAAAAAAAGCCGCCGAATTGACCGCCGACCGCGATTGTATCGGTCCGGCAAAATTGGTGGTGTTCTGTAACGCCCCCGAAGACAACCCCTTTATGGCAGGCGCTTTCCACGGTCCCGGCGAGCCCGATTGTGTTATCAACGTGGGCGTTTCCGGCCCCGGTGTGGTGCGCGCCGCTCTTGCCAAAGCGGGAGATTGCGACCTCACCGCTGTGGCCGATTTGATCAAACGCACCGCTTTTAAGATCACCCGTATGGGTCAGTTGGTAGCGAAAGAAGCTTCCCGCCGCTTGGGCGTGCCTTTCGGTATTGTCGACCTGTCTCTGGCCCCCACTCCCGCTGTAGGTGATTCGGTTGCTTATATTTTGGAAGAGATGGGATTGGAATGTTGCGGTGCTCACGGCACCACCGCCGCCTTGGCATTGTTAAACGACGCCGTCAAAAAAGGTGGTGTCATGGCCTCTTCTCACGTTGGCGGCCTGTCGGGCGCCTTTATCCCCGTCACCGAAGACGCCGGCATGATCGCTGCCGCCCGTTGCGGTTGCTTGCGTATTGAGAAGTTGGAAGCTATGACCGCCGTTTGTTCGGTAGGCTTAGACATGATCAATATTCCCGGCGATACTTCGCCCGAGATCATTTCCGCCATCATTGCCGACGAAGCCGCCATCGGCCTCATCAACGCCAAATCCACCGCCGTGCGTGTCATCCCCGCCATCGGCAAACAAGTGGGTGAAGAACTGTCTTTCGGCGGTCTGTTGGGCGGCGGCCCTGTCATGCCCGTCAACACCGCCTCCCCCGCCCGCCTCATTCACCGCGGCGGCCGTATCCCCGCCCCCCTGCAAAGCTTGAAAAATTAAATGGTAATAAAAAAGCAGTCGCCCATGGGCGACTGCTTTTTTATGCTGTAATACCATAAAGTTTACATGCGTTATCGTGAAAAATCAACTGAAGTTCTTGTTCGGTAAGTCTAAGCTGCAACAGATCGGGGATTTCTTTGCTGGGCAAGAACATGGGAAAATCCGACCCAAACAACACCCGCTCCGCACCGTAATGACGGATGATGGACGACACCTTTTCGTGAGGTAAAAAGGGCATACAGGAAGAGCAATCCACATAGAAGTTCGGCAAATGGGAAAGCCTGTCCACCGCTTCGTCCCACACCGACCAGCCACCCAGATGAGCGCCGATCACCGTCAGATCGGTGTATATCTGCAATATGGGCAACATCCGATTGGGGTTGGAATAGTCGTAGCGGTTATCCCCTGTGTGCATAAGAATAGGTAACCGTTCCCGCTCACACAACTCATAAATTTTGAGACACCGATAATCGTCGATCTTAAACCGTTGGATATCGGGATGCAGTTTGACACCTTTGAGTCCCAAGTCCCGCAAATGCCGCAGATCGGCGGCAACGTCCTCGCTGTCGGGGTGAAGAGTGCCGAGACCCGTGAGCATGGTCGGATTTTGCGCCACTTCTCGCGCAATAAACTCATTGATACTGCGCACCTGATGGGGCGTGGTTGCTACCGATTGTACTACAAAATGACGAATCCCCACAGAAGAGCCGTCTTGAATGAGACCGTTCAAAGTGCCGTCACCCGCCCCTTGAAAGGCATAAAAACGGCTGGTTCCTTCCACCGCCCGCGCGGCGATCTTGTCGGGATAGATATGGCAATGAGAATCAATGATGGGATAGGTTTCCATCAGGACTTCACCTCAAGTCCCAACTTGACCACCGCTTCTTCTCTCATTTTGTATTTGAGGATCTTACCGGCAGCGTTCATGGGAAAACTGTCCACAAAATCGATATACCGCGGCACCTTATGCCGTGCCATGTTCGCACCGATATAGGCTTTCATTTCCTCCTCGGTCATGGTCTCGCCCTCTTTGAGGATGATACACGCCATCGCTTCTTCGCCGTATTGTTTATCCGGTACACCGATGACCTGCACATCGCTCACTTTGGGATGGGTATAGATAAATTCTTCTATCTCTTTGGGATACAGGTTTTCACCGCCGCGGATAATCATATCTTTGAGGCGACCCGTGATAAGATAGTTGCCATCGGGGGTACGGCAGGCAAGGTCACCCGTATGCAACCAACCGTTCGCATCAATGGCAGAAGCGGTGGCGTCGGGCATTTTATAGTACCCTTTCATGATATTGTAACCCCGCGCCACAAACTCACCGTTCACACCGTCGGGACAATCTTCGCCCGTTTCGGGGTCCACTACTTTACATTCCATGTTGGCAAAGGCACTGCCCACCGTTTCGGTACGCACTTGCAGGGAATCGTAGTAACTGCTCATGGTACAACCGGGGCTGGCTTCCGTTTGACCGTATACCGATACGATCTCTTTCATGTTCATCACTTCGGTAGCCCGCTTCATCAGATCAGCGGGACAGTTAGCTCCTGCCATGATACCCGTTCGAATATGAGAAAAATCCGTCTTGTCGAAATCGGGATGCTGCATCATGGCAATAAACATGGTAGGCACACCGTTAAAGGTGGTGATATGCTCGTTGTGCACACAAGCAAGCGCGGGTTTCGGCGAGAAATACGGCAACGGATACATGGTGGCACCATGGGTCATCGCCGCGGTCATGGACAATACCATGCCGAAGCAATGGAACATGGGCACTTGGATCATCATGCGATCGGCAGTGGACAGATCCATGTGATCGCCGATATATTTGCCGTTGTTCACCACGTTATAGTGGGTCAGCATAACGCCTTTGGGGAATCCCGTCGTGCCGGACGTGTATTGCATATTGCACACATCGTCTTTGTTGACGGCGGCGGCCATACGGCGCACTTCTTCCATGGGTGTTTGAGAGGCCCGCTCTACGGCTTCGTTCCACGTCATACAACCCTTTTGTTTAAAGCCGACCGTGATCACGTTCCGCAAAAACGGCAAACGGTGAGCATGAAGGGGTTGACCCGCTTTTAAGGTTTCCAGTTCGGGGCACAGCTGTGCCACGATTTTTCCGTAATGGTTGTCTTTGGCACCTTCGGTCATAATGAGGGTGTGGGTATCCGATTGACGAAGCAGATATTCCGCTTCGTGAATCTTGTACGCCGTATTCACCGTTACCAAAACGGCACCCAATTTTACCGTTGCCCAAAAAGCAATAAACCACTGGGGCACATTGGAACACCACACCGCTACATGCGTGCCCGCCTTTACGCCCATAGCGATCAGCGCGCGGGCAAAAGTATCCACATCGTCACGGAACTCCGAATAGGTGCGGGTGTAGTCCAGCGTCGTATATTTAAAGGCATATTGGTCGGGAAATTCTTCTACCATGCGATCCAACACTTGGGAGAAGGTGGCATCGATCAGCAGATCTTTTTTCCACACAAATTTGCCCGTGTGAGCACGGTTGTAATACAACACCTTTTCGTTACGAGAGGTATCGCCGAACTGTTTCATAAAGTTGACGAACTGGGAGAAAATGATCTCCATATCGTCCAGCTCTTCGCACCACGCGGGATTCCACACCAAAGAAATAAAGCCACCATAGTTTACCGATCGCAAGGCCAGCATCATATCCGCGATGGGCATTTTTCCCTCGCCCGCCAAACAATATTCCATCTCGCCGTCCGTCATACGGGCATCGGTAAAATGAACATGACGAACATAGGCACCCAGATTTTTAATGACCTCTTTCGGCTCTTCTCCGCCGCCGAAATAGGCAGCGGACATATTCCACAGCGCCGCCACATGATCGCTGGCAAACCGATCCAGCACATCCCGTAAGGTAGCGGTATTTACAAACAAACCGGCGGTTTCCAATAACAAGGTGATGCCTTTTTCTTCTGTAAGGGGCAACAACCGAGACAGGAGTGCCACGGTATTTTCCACCGCCGTCTCCGCGTCGTCACTGGTTTCTGCCCGCAAACGAATGGCGGGAATGTGCAAATTATCCGCGATCTCGATACACCGTTCGATCTCGACAGCGGTCTCCTCGGCACAAGCGTCATTCGCCACATCACCGATGGCATCGATACAGGGAATCTGCAGTCCTTTTTCATATAAACGGCGTCTGGTCACGGTCGCCGCATAATCGTGGAATGCGCCATCCTTATCGGTGAACAACCGATTATGAATGTTATGCAGTTCCACACCCTCAAAACGGAGATCATTTGCGATTTCGCAAAACTCTTCAAAGGTATTGTTGTGCCAACCTTTGGTCGAAAATGAATACTTCACCGATTACGCCTCCTCATAGACGATTTTGTTCACCGCGTTCAAATACGCACGGATACTGGCGCCGATAATATCGGTGGAAATACCGTTACCCGCATACAGTTTTCCGTCTGCACGCAGCTTAACAAGAGCCGCACCCATGGCCTCTTTGCCTTCGGTCACCGATTGGATCTGAAAATCGTCCAATTCATAGTGATGACCGATGATCTGATCGATGGCGAGGAATGCCGCGTCAATAGGACCGTCACCAATACAGACACCTTGCATCGGTTGACCGTCTTTCTCCAATGTCAACTGGGCGCTGGCGGCCATAATGTTGCCGTTGTTGATCACATAACTGACCAATTTATACGTCGCGGGAACTTGCAACGCCGCACTGGCGATAATGGCTTCCAATTCTTTGGCACCCACGGCTTTTTTGGCGGCTACGCGGAGAAATTCCTCGTATACTTTGGCCTGATCTTCTTCCGAAAGATCATAGCCCAGTTGGCAAGCCGCCGCGTTCACATCCGCTTGGCTGTCTTGCACGTTCAAATGGATGCCGCTTTGATCGGCAACCGATACCGTCACCGCGCTGCGGGCATTTTTGGCATTGTCGGTGATCCAGCGGATCTGTTTGATCGTACGGTGCATTTCGGTTTGACGAATGGCCGTGGTAAACCCGTAGTGGTTACCGCAGTTTTTCACCACATCGGCAAACGTATCCAGCGGAACCGTGTCACCGCCCACGGCGGTCTTGATACCGCTGACAGCGCCTCGTATTGCCAAGATTGCCTGCGCACAGGCCAACCCGTTTTTGTTGTCGCATCGGACACTGACGGGGACAGATACCGCTTCGGCAATACGGTTGGCAAACGCGGCGAAATCATCGGGCAACATTTCGGCGGCGCTGTCGCACACCGCAATCCCCGTAGCCCCCGCTTTCACGGCCGCTTCCATAGCAGCTGTGAGGAATTCCTCATCGGCACGAGTAGCATCTACGGCGCAAAATTCCACATCGGCACACCGTTCTTTGGCAGCGGTCACCGTAGCAGTAATCCATTCCAACATTTTATCGGGTTTTTTATGACAGGTATATTCCATTCCCACCGGTGATACAGGCAATTCAATGCGGATCCGTCCGTGAGCAGCAGCGGAAAGGGCCGCGGCGGCATCGATAATACTGTCCATGGTGGTGCCCGCCGCTACCGAGATCACCCCGTTTTTCATAAAAGGAGATACGGTGCGTACCAATAAAATATCACTGCGGGGATTGTCGATTTGGGGCAGTTCGATCACGTCCACATTCAATCGCTCCAGTTGACGGGCAATCTCAATCTTCTCTTTGAACGTGAACGTGCTGCCCTCCCGACAAAGAGTCGTGTCCATAACGGTAATGGTTTTCATAAAGGTCCATCCTTTCTTCTGCAACCTCGGTATCAAAAACAAAACGCCCCTGAGGCTGCACTTCTACTGCCTCAGGGACGAAATCATTCCGCGGTACCACCCTGATTACCGCCCATAATACAGGCGGTCTCTCTTTCTGAGTTCTAACAAACTCGCTGCCATGATAACGGAGCATGCCGTAACCACCTACTGTTTCTGTTCAGCGGCTCTGCTCGGGAATGAGACGTTTTTCATCGTTCCTACCGTCTCACACCGACCGACGGTTCTCTGAAAAGAAGGGGATGAAATACTAGTTCCTTCAACGCATTTACTATGAATTTGTGATGTATTATAGCATTCTCTTTCCCCGTTGTCAAGAGGTTTTTCTCTAAAAATGGTATTGTCCTTGCTTGACAAAAACCGCTGAAAACCGTTATACTGTAAGCAACCAAATATGAGAGGGGTTTTCGTATGACAAGACAAGAAATCAAAGCAAAAGCAAAAGCGCAAATGGGCAACAACATCTTCGGCAGCGGTTGGTTGTTGGCGTTGGTCGTTTGCCTCATCCCCACATTGGCAGGTGCCTTAAACGGCATTCCCGGCATCGGCAGTGTCGTGGTACTGGTCATCAGCGGCCCGTTGGCCTATGGTGTCTCCCACTGTTTCCTGAAACAGACTCGCGACGGACAGCCCATGGACATCGGTGATGTGTTTAAAGGCTTTACGGTGGATTTCACCGGTACCTTCTTGATCGGTCTGATGACCTCCATCTTCACCGCGTTGTGGTCGCTGTTGTTTGTCATCCCCGGTATTGTCAAAGGCTATTCCTATGCCATGGCAAACTTCATTAAAGTGGACCATCCCGAATACGATTGGAAACAGTGCATCACCGCCAGCCGCCAACTGATGGACGGCCATAAAATGGATCTGTTCGTTCAAGATCTCAGCTTTATCGGTTGGTTGATGGTAGGTTCTTTGTGCTTCGGTATCGGCACCTTGTGGGTCACCCCCTACATGCAAGCTGCCAGATCGCAATTCTACCAGTCGTTGGTTCCCGCTATTCCTGTTGCGCCCGCATCCGAAACCGCTGAAGTATAAGAAAAAAAAAACGCATCACGCTATGGCACTATAGCGTGATGCGTTTTTTTATTCTTCATCGGGTAATGTCCACGTATGTGTCTTTTCTTTTTTGCGGGATGCAATATAGTCGGTCAGCAATAACTGGACCACTGCCATAACGGGGGCTCCCAATAAGATTCCCCAAAAACCGAGCAGTCCGCCGCAGACCGTGATACCCAACAACACATAAATTGCTTTGAGGCCTACGGTCTCACCCACGATACGGGGTTGGATGATGTTGGCATCGATCTGTTGCATCACCAGAATATAGGCCGCCACAAACAAGGCTCCGTAGAAGTTGCCCGACAGCAACGCAATAAGCACACAGATTACACCGCCGATAAGGGCACCGAAATACGGGACCATGTTCATAAGGCCCAACATGATACCCAGTGCCGGCGCATTGGGCAACCGTGCTAACAGGAAACCGATAGTCGCCAATACGCCCACCACCAGCGCATCCAATAACTGGCTGTACACATAGCCATAAAAGATCTTGGCGATCTTATGCAGATAATCGGAAATGACGACAATAGTCTTATTCTTTAAGAAAAGGCCGCTGACCGCACGCACTGCGTGGAACAAGTATTCCCGTCCCAACAACATATAGATGGACACCACAAACGCCATCAGCACATCCACCAAAGATGAGGTGAAACTGACCAAGCTTTGAATGTATGTCAAAATGCGATCCACCGTCAACTGAGATTGTACAAAAGTATACAGATCTTTGATCTTGCTTTCAATATCAAAACTTTCCAATAACGAACCGGGGGCGCTGTGTTCCTGAATAAAGCCCATCACATTGTTGTAATAGGTGGGGATCTCGCCCACAAAATCGATGAGTGCGCGCACCAACGCGGGAATGGCCAAATAAATAACCAACGTTAAAATCCCCAGTGCCAACACATAGACGATGGCAACCGACACGGGTCGCGCTACTTTTCCCCATATTTTCGCTTTGCCTCGCAAAAATAAGTTTTCGATCTTTTTAGCCGGGAGATACAACAAAAAAGCAATCACGAATCCCACCACAAACGGCGTAAGGATGGAAAACAGCTTTTCCACCATACTGCCAATCTCACCCAAACTGTCAAACATTTTATACACGACAATGAGAGCGAATCCCACTAAAAACAGGTATAAACTTTGGGCAAAATTCTTATTCGGTTTCATGGGCAACTCCCCTTTTCCGAAAACTTCTGTCTACATCATAACAAGAATTGGCGTGAAAAACAAGGGAAATCCGTCAATTGAACATATCTTTCAATTTTTCAAAGAAACTTTGTCGCTTTTGATAGTTTTTCTCACCCATAGACTCTTCAAATTGACGGAGCAATTCCTTTTGTTTAGCATTCAAATTTTTCGGGATCTCCACGCTGATGGTAGCGATCAGATCGCCCTGTCCGCGACCGTTTACATACGGAATCCCTTTACCTTTGATACGGATGATATCTTCCGGCTGCGTTCCCTCTTTGAGGGTATAGTCCAATTTCCCATCCAATGTGGGGAGCTGGATTTCACCGCCCAAGGCCAATTGAGAGAAGGTCAGCGGCAATTCGCACAACAAGTCATAACCCCGCCGCTCAAAAATGGGATGGGGACGAACCGATACCTGTACATCCAGATCGCCCGCGGGGCCGCCGTTGAGACCGCTGTTGCCTTTGCCGCGAACGGTGATAACTTGCCCGTCATCGATGCCGGCGGGGATGTTGATCCCCACCGTTTCAGCCACTCGTACTTGACCCACGCCGTTACAGGAACGGCAGGGTGTTTCGATGATCTTGCCTTTACCGTTGCAACGAGAACAGACCGTTTGCGTTTGGATAACGCCGAAAGGTGTGCGCTGTCCCCGCGTTTCTTGACCGGTACCGTGACAAACGGGACAGGTGGAAGCCGACGTGCCTTTGGCGGCACCGGAACCATTACAATCGCTGCAGGGTTGCACCCGACGGATCTCCACTTGTTTGCGGCAACCTTTGGCGGCTTCTTCAAAAGAGATGATCACACCGACCGAAACATCACTGCCTTGTCGCGGCGCATTGGGGTTGGCGCGGCGTCCGCCGCCGCCGAAAAAGGAAGAGAAGATATCGCCCAGATCGATATCCACACCGCCCCAGTTGCCACCGCCGCCCCAGCCACCGGCACCGGCGCCGAAGTTGGGGTCCACGCCTGCGTGACCGTATTGGTCATAGCGGGCCTTTTTCTCCCCGTCGGATAACACTTCGTAGGCTTCGCCCACTTCTTTAAAACGAGCTTCCGCCTCTTTGTCACCGGGGTGCAGATCGGGGTGATACTGCTTTGCCATGCGGCGATATGCCTTTTTGATCTCATCCTCCGAGGCGCCTTTGTTGATACCCAGTACCTCGTAGTAATCGCGTTTTTGTTCTGCCATACAGAATACTCCTCAAACGGACTATAAGCCGACGGGCATTACCCGTCGGCTGTCTTTGCTATTAGTGAACTTCGCCGTCGTAGAAACCGTCCTCAGCGGGAGGGGGTGTAGCACCGTCGGCGGGAACACCCTGTTCGGGAGCCGCCGCTTTATACATCTTCTCGGACACTTCATAGAACTTCTTCATCAGTTCTTCCTGTGCCGCTTTGATGGCCTCGATATCTTCGCCTTTCAAAGTTTCTTTCAAGGCGTCGATCTTGGTCTGCAGTTCGGTCTTGTCCGCTTCTTCCAATTTATCGCCCAGTTCTTCCATGGTCTTTTCGCATTGGTACACCGTTTGATCGGCACCGTTGCGGACCTCCACGGCTTCTCTCTTCTTCTTATCTTCTTCCGCGTATTGTTCGGCTTCTTGCACCGCTTTTTCCACGTCCTCTTTGGACATGTTGGTGTTGGACGTAATGGTGATGTGTTGCTCTTTGCCGGTACCTAGATCCTTGGCACTGACATTGACGATACCGTTGGCATCGATGTCAAAGGTCACTTCAATCTGCGGTACACCGCGACGAGCGGGAGCAATACCGTCCAGATGGAACATACCGAGGGTCTTGTTATCGCGGGCAAATTCCCGTTCGCCTTGCAGTACGTGTACTTCCACAGAGGGTTGATTATCCGCCGCAGTAGAGAAAATTTGTGATTTCTTGGTGGGAATGGTGGTGTTGCGCTCGATCACACGGGTCATGATACCACCCATGGTCTCCACGCCCAAGGATAAAGGCGTGACATCCAATAGCAACAAGCCTTTCACTTCGCCGCCCAAAACGCCTGCTTGCAGTGCGGCACCCATGGCGACACATTCGTCGGGATTAATGCCTTTAAAGGGCTCTTTGCCCATGAATTTCTGCACCGCTTCCTGCACAGCGGGAATACGGGTGGAACCGCCCACCAACAACACTTTGTCGATCTGAGAAGCGGACAGGCCGCTGTCGGACAAGGCCTGACGGACAGGGCCCATGGTGGCTTCCACCAAATCGGCGGTCAGACGGTTAAATTCCGCGCGGGACAAGGTCATATCCAAATGTTTGGGACCCGTCGCATCGGCGGTGATAAAAGGCAGGTTGATGTTACTGGTCATACCACCGGACAACTCGATCTTGGTTTTTTCCGCCGCTTCACGCAACCGTTGTACCGCCATCTTATCGCCGGAAAGATCCACGCCCGTTTCGTTTTTAAAGCCATTGATCAACCAGTTCACGATCTTTTGGTCGAAGTCATCACCGCCTAAGCGGTTGTTACCCGCCGTGGCCAGCACTTCCTGCACTCCGTCGCCCATCTCGATAATGGAAACATCGAAAGTACCGCCACCCAAGTCGTATACCATAATCTTTTGATCATTTTCTTTGTCGATACCATAAGCTAACGCCGCGGCGGTGGGCTCATTGATGATACGTTTTACCTCCAAACCGGCGATCTTGCCCGCATCTTTGGTGGCTTGGCGTTGCGCGTCGGTAAAATAGGCGGGAACGGTGATGACCGCCTCGGTTACTTTATCACCCAAATAGGCCTCGGCATCCTGTTTCAGTTTGGACAGGATCATGGCGGAGATTTCCTGAGGGGTATATGCTTTATCGTCAATGGTCACCTTATTGGCGCTGCCCATATCGCGTTTAATGGAAGAAATGGTGCGGTCGGGGTTGGAAACCGCCTGCTGTTTCGCCACGCGGCCCACAATACGCTCACCGTCTTTTTTGAACGCCACCACGGACGGGGTAGTACGGGCGCCTTCGGCGTTGGGAATAACAACCGATTCGCCACCTTCAATGACCGCTACGCAGGAGTTGGTGGTACCAAGGTCGATACCGATGATTTTTGCCATAATTGATTGCCTCCAATTTAATAATATAATGGTTTATTGTATACGGGTTAGTTTGCCACTTTCACCATGGCAGGGCGCAAAATACGGTTGCCCAGTCGATACCCTTTTTGGAACACTTCGGTAACGGTTTCGGGCTCGACACCGTCGGCATCCTCCCGCATAACGGCATGATGCACTTCGGGATCAAATACTTCGCCCAAAGCGGGAATCTCTTGTAATCCCATGGCGGTAAGGGATTCTTCCAATTGGCGAATGACCATATCCACGCCTTTTTTATATTCCTCACCGTCGGGAGAGGCAATGGCTCTCTCTAAGTTGTCGATGCTGGGCAACAGAGTTTTCAGTACTTCCCCTTTAACAAAGGAGCCCAGTTGCTCTTTTTCCTGATCGGTACGGCGTTTGTAATTGGCATACTCCGCCACCACACGTTGATACTGATCCCGTTCTTGTTCCAGTTGCGCTTTCAACTGTTCCAGTTCCGCATTGTCGGTCTCCACAGCGATATTTTCCGCCGCTTCTTCCCTAACTTCCTCGGATTGTTGCTCCGCTTGAGGAATCTTGATTTCTTCTTCCACGGAAACGTCCTCCTTATTTTTCATTAAATAATGTTGTCAGCAAACGGCTGATGGTCTGTGCCACATATTCGAGGCGGGGAATGGTATGGGCATAATCCATACGTAACGGACCGATCAATCCCAGCGTTCCGTCCCGTTCAGGGCCGGAAGAATAGCGAGTGACAACGATGCTGGAGCCGTTCAGTTCCGGACGGGTACTTTCGTTGCCGATAAGCACACATAATCCGCCGGGATGGGCGGTGAGCATATTGGCAAGCAATTCGCGGTGAGACAAAAACCCCAACAATGAACGAGCGCGTTCGGGCTGATAATCGGGATGTTGCAACAGGTTTAATTGTCCCGACAACCGAATATCCGACTCGGTGGATTCTTGCACCAGTTCCGCAAACGCCGTGAGGATCGGTGTATATGCCAACCCGTGACCACCCAACAATTGTAACAACAACCGTTGTACGACGGCAGGTGTGATATCCGCCAAAAATATCCCCGCGAATTCACGGTTGAGATGTTCGGCAAGTTCGGTGAGTACCGCGCCGTCCGCACCTGCTTCCAACCGACAAACACGGGTGTGCAAACTGCCCGTATCGGTCATCAGCAACACCGCCGCCGACCGCGCCCCCGTAGGGAAGATCTCAATGCGACGTACACCGGCGCCCCGCCGATCGGGGGTAGCGGCGACAACCGCATAGCCCGTGGCTTCCGCCAATAAATCCGACGCCTGCTTCATCAGCCGATCGGGATCGCCCGCCGCCGTTTCCAATCGCTCGTCGATACGGCTGCGACTTTCTGCCGAAAGGGGACGCCGATCCATCAAGTGATCCACATACAGACGAAAAGCTTTGGGTGTGGGAATACGTCCCGCCGAGGTATGAGGTTGCTCCAGATACCCCCTTGCCACCAACTCCGTCATATCATTGCGAATGGTGGCGGAAGAAACGACATGAGCCAACCGTTCGGCAATAGTCTTTGATCCCACCGGCTCACCGCCGCGAATATATTCGTCTACGATCACCGATACGATCCGTTGTTTTCGCTCTCCCAGATCCATTGCCTCACCTCCCGCTTTAAGAGTTAGCACTCTTTTACATGGAGTGCTAATCTTTCTATACTTTACCATTCTCTTCTCCGTCTGTCAATATGCAATTGTGAACCTTTTGTTAAATAATGGATGTCTCTTTCCGACAACAGACGAAGCGCCCTCTTGCGAACAAGAGAGCGCTTCGTCAATCAACGGAAAGGATATTTTCTAAACTGCTAACCTGAGTGTATCTGTCAATGAGAAATCCGATAATCGATAAGAATGCACCGCATAACCTACCGTCACCAAATAAAAATAATCGCCGATATACACTCCCCGTCCGTATTCTGCCATCGGCACTTGTAGTTCGGCACGCAACGCGAAGCCGTCTTCTTCGGTAAACCCATAAATAAGATACGCGCCGGCGTTACCGGGAAAGGCGATAAGATCGTGTTCGGCATCCGCTAAGATCGCCTTGTGATTGTGTTCCGCTGCGGAATATTGACAGTTTTCTAACACAAAGGTATAGGCTTCGGTCACATCGGCGGGATCGCTCACGTCGAACATGGATAATTTAACATTACCGCTCTGTACACCCTTTTCATCGGCATCCCGTCCCAGTCCCAACAGTAGGTTGTCGGTAAAGGGATGAAGATATTCGGAAAATCCTGGAATCTTCAGCGCACTTAATACCGTGGGTTTTGTCGGATCGGATAGATCCACGGCAAACAGCGGATCGGTTTGACGGAAAGTCACAAAATACCCGATATCACCCGTAAATCGCACGGAATACACCCGTTCATCAGGTGCCAAATTGTTGATTTGTCCCACCACTTCCAAGTCATCGTTCAACACATACAAACTTTGACTGGTTTTCGTGGGAGTAACCGTCACCATTCTACCGTCATCATTTTCTTTCCACGTGGTACCGCCCTCGGTGGTGACCAATCGGAAATAGCCGTCGTGTTCATCCATGGAAAACTGGTTGAGAAGACTGCCCTCCACCATACCGTCGGCCTCCCATTTCACCTCGCCGTCCTTCAGCGAAAACCGATGCAATTGCGTGGCGTTAACACGGCTATTTTCGGTTTTAATACCGGTATATCCAGCCAAATACAGGTTTTCCGCACTGCAATATACCGTGTCTCCGTTACCGAGCAGGGATTTGTGGGATACTTGCCGCATAGCGGCGGTATCATAGCCGGAAATCACGGTGTAGGTGCAACCGGCGGCATCCCCGCCGCATACATAGATATCTTTCACCGCCAAGGGAACGACATCATCCGTGTTGTATGATACAACAGGTACATAGGTAGCGATCTCATCCTCGGCGGGGGTCTTGTAGATGGAATATTCGCTGACGGTATACAAAATATCGCCGATCATGCGACTGGTCACCCGATACCCGCTTTGTCCGAAATTCGTTAACAAGCGGGGGGCGGTACGGTCGGTGATATCGTACACTTCCACAAATGTATTACATACGTCAACGCCCCGTTGCACCTTTGTCCGTTCCACCACCAAACGGTTGTCTGTCACATACATATTTTCAGCATAACCATCTTGCTCCAGTACCAGTTCCGCCGCTTGGTTCAGTTTTCCGTCGCTCACCTCTACGATGGTCAGCGTGGCTTTGGAAAGGGCATAAAGATAGTGGCCGTCGGTTTTCACAACATCCGCTTCCTGTACACCCGTCACCTGTATATTGGTATCGGAATGCTCCGGTCGCGTGACCCCGTTATAATTGGTGTTGCCCCTGTCGTCTCCCTGGTTGGAAGAATTCACAGTCTGGCTTGTCTCATACCATTTTAACTCCCCATCGTCGGTAACGATTTCATCCACAGCGCCGAGCATCACATTGTCGGCAACTTGTTCCTTGATATGCTCATACAGTTCATGATATGCCGCATAAGTCTGCGGCACATCCGCCGTCATACCCATCGTATCGTTCGGTTTGGGCATCATATGCGCGGTGATCCCTACTGCCACCACCGCACACATCACACCAAGAGCAATGTGCCGACTGCGGCGGCGACGGTTCGCTATGACCGTACGTCGCCGTTCCAACACATCTCGCGTTCGTTCTTCACAGGTCCTCATACGAGAAACCCTCCTTTTCTAATTGAGATCGCAGTGCTTTTTTGCCGCGATACAAGAGATTTTCGGTTTGCTTGCGATTTTTGTGCATCACGACCGCCGCTTCGTCGCAGGAAAGATCGTCGAAGTATACGAGTTGCAATACTTCTCGATATTCCTCCCGCAATACAGACATCGCCTGTGCTATCTGTGCGCGGCGTTCGCCGTCTATTACTTTGTTATAGGCAACACATGCCACTGATACTTGTGCCGCTTCGTTGAGAGGTACTTTCCTTTCACGGCGATGCCGTCGCAACCAAGCCAACGCTTCGTTGCGGCCAATGGCATATAAGTAGGTCTTCAAAGAAGACTCCTCTCGAAAACGGCGGCGATGTAAAATGAGTTTGAGAAAGGTTTCGGACAGCAGATCTTCCGCCACGTCCGTATCATGAACGAAACGGTAGATATACTGCAACAACCGATCTCCGTATTCCTGAATAATGCAGGCGAGGCCGTCATCGTCACCGGCCAGATATCGACGATAATGGAGTATGCCGCGGTCACACTCCTGTTTTGAGTGATCCATGCCGTCCTCCTTTCACCAAGGGAAAATTTTTCCTTGCATATTGTTAGATGCAAAAATCCCGAAAAATACTCACTTTTTTAAAAATCGGGGTATGCTATTACTGCCTGCCGATATCGTATCACATTTTTCCTTGTAAATAAAGGCAATTTCTCTCTTGAAAAGAGTTCCCTTTTTTGATATGCTATATAGGTATTAGTGTTATGGGGTGATAGCATGCGAAAAGGGTTTGACAATACGCTGTATATGAAAAAGCAGAAGGAGCATATCTTAGAGCGGATCTCCCGCTTTAACGGAAAACTCTATCTGGAATTCGGCGGCAAATTGTTTGACGATTATCATGCTGCCCGCGTGTTGCCCGGTTTTGAGCCGGATGCCAAGATCCGCTTACTATGTGAATTGCGGGATCAAGCAGAAGTGGTGTTCTGCATCAGCGCGGATAACATGGAAAAAACCAAGATCCGCGCCGACTTGGGCATCAGTTATGAAATGGACCTTCTCCGTCAGATCGATGTGATCACAGGTCTGGGAATCGAAGTCAACAGTGTTGTCATCACCAAATACGCGGGACAAGCCGCCGCTGACGCCTTTGTGCGCAAACTGAACGCCCGCGGCGTGAAAAACTATGTTCATCGCCCTATCGCCGGCTATCCCGCCGACGTGGATCATATCGTCAGCGATAACGGCTTCGGTGCCAACCCCTATATCGTCACCACCAAACCCTTGGTGGTGGTCACCGCCCCCGGCCCCGGTAGCGGCAAACTGGCCACCTGCCTGTCGCAAGTGTATCACGAACATCGGCGGGGCATCATGGCAGGTTACGGCAAATACGAAACTTTCCCCATCTGGAACCTGCCGCTGAAACATCCCGTCAACCTCGCTTACGAAGCGGCTACCGCCGACTTGCAAGATGTCAATATGATCGACCCCTTTCATTTGGAAGCTTACGGTACTACCACCGTCAACTATAATCGCGATGTGGAAGCCTTTCCTATCGTGCGTACCATCCTCACCCGTATCACCGGCAACGATAAATTTTATTGCAGTCCCACGGATATGGGCGTCAACATGGCGGGATATGCCATTGTGGATGACGATGCCTGTTGCGAAGCCAGCCGTCAGGAGATCATTCGTCGGTATTACACGGGCCTGTGCGACTTAAAACAAGGCAAAGAAAGGCCCGACACCGTGGAAAAACTCAAACTCATCATGCAACAAATGCAGTTAAAACCCGAAGACCGCGCCGTGGTATTGCCCGCGTTGGCCAAAAAAGAAGCCTGCGGCTCTCCCGCGGCGGCCATTCAGTTGCCCGACGGGCGGATCATCACGGGTAAAGCCACCCGTTTGATGAGCGCTTCCAGCGGTGCGGTGCTCAACGCCATCAAAGTCATGGCGGATATTCCCAAAGAAGTCCTGCTGATGAGCCCCCAAATTTTGGAACCGGTATTGAAACTGAAGATTGATCTGCTTAAAAGCCAAAGCAGTGTACTGAAAGTGGACGACGTGCTAACGGCGCTGTATATCTGCGCCGCCACCAACGAAACGGCGGCTGCCGCCGTGGCGCAATTGCCTCGTCTGCGGGGTTGCGACCTTCACTCCACCCAACTTCTCCATTCGGGCGACTCGTCCACTCTACGTAAAATGGGAATCCATACCACTTGTGAACCCGAATTCCCCGATAAGAGCCTATATTTCGGATGAGGTGACATCATGAAGCATTACGATTTTCTCATTGTGGGCAGCGGCCTGTTCGGCGCCACCGTGGCGCACCAAGCCGCTTTGCACGGCAAATCCTGTCTGGTGTTGGAAAAACGCAGCCACATGGGCGGGAATATCTACTGCGAAACCATGGAGGATATCGTTGTTCACCGATACGGCGCCCATATTTTTCACACCAACGATAAACGGGTGTGGGATTACGTAAACGATTTGGCGGAATTCAATCGTTATACCAATTCGCCCGTTGCCAACTATAAAGGCAAGTTATATAACCTGCCGTTCAATATGAATACCTTTTATCAGATGTGGGGCGTCACCACCCCCGAGGAAGCCCGCGCCAAGATCGCCGAACAATGCGCCGAGATCACGGGTGAACCCCGCAACTTGGAAGAACAGGCCATTGGTTTGGTGGGACGGGATATTTACGAAACCCTCATCAAAGATTATACCCAGAAACAATGGGGCCGCCCCTGCACCGAACTTCCCTCGTTTATCATCAAACGGTTGCCGGTGCGCTTTACCTTTGATAACAACTATTTTAACGACCGCTATCAAGGCATTCCCATCGGCGGATACAATGTAATCATCGATAAAATGCTGGAAAAGGCCGACGTGCTCACCGGCGTAGATTTTCTGGAAGATCCCGACGCCTATCGCGCCCTTGCTGATATCGTGATCTATACCGGCACCATCGATGCCTATTTTGATTACTGTTTCGGGAAACTGGAATACCGCACCGTGCGATTCGACACTGAAGTGTTGGAAGAAGACAATCACCAAGGTGTGGCGGTAGTTAACTATACCGACGGTGACACACCGTATACCCGTATTATTGAGCATAAACATTTCGAATTCGGCACAGGTCCCAAAACCGTCATCTCCAAGGAATATTCCGTTCCGTGGGAAGACGGCATGGAACCCTACTACCCCGTCAACGACGACCGCAACCAAGATCTGTACGCCCGTTATGCGGCGCTGGCCGAAAAAGAGGAAAACACCCTGTTCGGCGGCCGTTTGGCGGAATATAAATACTACGATATGGACAAGGTCATCGCCTCCGCATTGGCGCTGGCCGATACCCTGTTTTAAGGAGTACCGTTATGGCACACGAAGTCACCGTTTCTATCATCATGCCCGTTTACGGCGTGGAAAAATTCGTCGGCAAAGCCATTGAAAGCATTCAACAGCAAACCTTTACCGACTATGAATTTTTGATCGTAGATGACGGTACCAAAGACCGCAGCGGCGAGATCTGCGACGAATACGCCGCGAAAGACAACCGCATCCGCGTGTTCCACAAAGAAAACGGCGGCGCGCCCTCGGCGCGAAACTTGGCTATCGACGAAGCCAAAGGCCGCTATTTTTACTTTATGGATTCCGATGACTGGGCAGAACCCACCATGTTGGAAGATATGGTGCGGTTGGCGGATACCCATCAGGCACAACTGGTCGTAACGGGTTATTTCATTGATACCTACTACACCGACACCGCCTATGTCACGCAAGAGGTAGCCCAACCGTCACAGGTCTTTGCCACTCAACAGGAGTTTCGCGAAAACGCCTACAGACTGTTTGACCACAACTTGTTGTACACCCCGTGGAACAAGTTGTATGACGGCGATTACATCCGCGAACACAACCTGAAGTTCCCTCAAACTTTTTGGGACGATTTTCCCTTTAACCTCAGCGTTGTGCGGGATGTAGAGCGAGTGGTGATATCTGATAACAAATATTACCACTTCGTGCGCGCCCGCGCGGAAAGTGAGACCGCCAAATACCGCCCCGATATGTACGATAAACGGGAAGAAGAACACGGTTGGATGGTGGAGTTGTATCGGTATTGGGGAATTGATGACGAGCCCTCCCGCGAATTTATCGCCCGCCGTTACATCGAACGCTTGGTAGGGTGTGTGGAAAATCTCACCAATCCCGCCTGTACCCTGTCTAAAAAAGAAAAACAGACGGAGATCGCCCGTATTATTTCCACCGATCACGCCCAAGCGGCGGCCCGTACCGCCCGTCCCCGCTCACGGTATATGAAACTAATGCTTCTGCCCATTCGTCACAAAAACGTCTCGCTGACCTATTGGGAAGGCAGTTGTATCTCCGCGGTAAAACGCAACCATGTAAAAACCTTTGCCACGTTAAAAGCCAATCGATAATGCGAATACCCATCCTCCACGGATGGGTATTCCTTTAGAGGAGAGTTCGCCGTGAAACTGAATTACAAGCGCACTATTCTGGTCGGGTTTGCCTTTTTCCTCATCAGTTTGTTTTGGCAGGCCTACGACAGCACCATCCCCCTGATCCTCACCAACAAATTCGGCATGTCTCAAACTTGGTCGGGCGTCATTATGGCGGCAGACAACATTTTGGCGGTCTTTCTGTTGCCGTTATTCGGTTTCCTGTCGGATAAATGCCGCAGCCGTCACGGCAAACGCACCCCGTTTATTGCCATAGGCACCACCATTGCCGCCATTGCGTTTGTGGCGTTGTCGTTTGTGGACAACGCGCAATTGCAACATCTTTCCGCCGTTTCCGCCATTGACGATCCTACCGCCCTGTCGGTGATCTACGATTTTCAGGAAGATAATACCTTACTGACCCCCGAAGGCGAAACGTTTGTCTTGTCGGAAACTTTCACCAAGGAACAATTCACCGCTATTCGCAGCAAAGTAATCGACACCGATACCGGCAACGAGATCACCAATCCCGACTATACCGCTTATGTAGCCCCTGCCCGCCAAGCCTATGCGGCACAAAAGACCGCTGAAGATCCCACCACCCTGTTTTTCTTTGTGGGCTTGCTGCTGGTGGTGTTGGTCGCCATGGCGGTCTTCCGTTCTCCTGCTGTGGCGGTCATGCCGGATGTCACCGTTAAACCGCTGCGCAGT
Organism: Acutalibacteraceae bacterium; assembly: GCA_045541495.1. Lineage (GTDB taxonomy): Bacteria > Bacillota > Clostridia > Oscillospirales > Acutalibacteraceae > RGIG3009. The sequence continues at coordinate 35,043 of JAZQJE010000036.1, forward strand.
AAGGGCAACGCCGTCATCAACCTAATGGGTGCCGCCGGCGGTATTCTGGTGCTCATATTGGGTATGATCTTTGCTACTTCAGCCGTCAAAAATGCGCTGATGAGTTACACCGTGTTCTATGCCGTGGTAGCGGGACTGATGTTGGCAGCGCTGGCGATTTTCCTGCTTACCGTGCGGGAACCCTTGTGGGCAAAACAAATGCAGGAAGATACCTTGCGTTACGGTATTGGAGAAAATGAAGAGACCCCCACCAAAAAACGCCGCTTGACCGCCGGAGAAAAATGGTCACTGGTGTTCATTCTCGCATCCATTGCCTTGTGGTACTTCGGTTATAACGCTGTCACCTCCAAATACGCCGTTTATGCGGCTAACATCTTGGACAAAGATTATAACACAACCATGCTACTGGCACAGGCGGCGGCCATCGTCTCCTATCTGCCAGCCGGTACGGTAGCTTCCAAGATCGGACGAAAAAAGACCATTATAGCAGGTGTGCTCATGTTGACCACCGCCTTTACCGTTGCCGCCTTTATGCGCGCCGACAGTCCCACGTGGCTGATGAATCTCATGTTCGCCTTGGCGGGCATCGCGTGGGCTACCATCAACGTCAACTCGTTCCCCATGGTGGTGGAATTGTGTTCCGGCGGCGATGTGGGTAAGTATACCGGTTTCTACTACACCGCCTCTATGTCCGCCCAGATCGTCACCCCCATGCTTTCGGGTATCTTAATGGATAAACTGGGCATGACCGTCTTGTTCCCCTATGCCGCCGTTGCGGTGGCATTGGCTTTCATCACCATGGCGCTGGTAAGACACGGGGACAGCAAACCGTTGGCAATGGAGGATTGATCCGTGACCGCTTTGTATATCACGCTGGGTATCCTCGCCTTTCTGCTGTTGCTGTATTTATTTCTCGTTTTTCCCACCCTTCGCCGTCATCCTCACCGTGAATTGCTGAAAGGGCAGTACATCGCCCACCGAGGCTTACATGATCTGTGGGAAAACACCCCTGAAAATTCGCTGGCGGCCTTTCGGGAAGCGGTGCAACTGGGACTGGCTATTGAGATCGACATTCACCTGACCGCCGACGGACAGGTGGTGGTCTTTCATGACAGTGATCTGCACCGTATGTGCGGCGTAGACGGCACGGTGGAACAGCAAACTCTCGCACAACTGAAAGCCTATCATTTACAAAACACCGGGGAATCCATTCCCACCTTGCAGGAATGTTTGGCGACTGTTGGTGGCCGTGTCCCGTTGCTCATCGAGTTTAAATGCGATTTTGGCAACTGGAAATCCCTGTGCGAAGCCGCAAACGCCATTCTCACCGATTATGCGGGACTATACTTTGTGCAATCGTTTTTCCCCCTTGCCTTGTGGTGGTATCGCCGTCACCGAAAGGATATCTGTCGAGGGCAACTGTCTTCCGCTTTCCCCCATGAACCGTTGCAACAACGATTGCTGGGCAAACTGCTGTTCAATTTTCTGTCCCGCCCCGATTTCGTATCCTATGATCACGAGTATGCCGATGAGTTTGCTTTAACATTCAACATCGCCTTGGGCGCGTTCCCCGTGGGTTGGACCTTCCGTTCTCAACAAGAACTGGATGTCGACCACGATCGCTACAAAACCTACATATTCGAGACTTTTTTCCCGCGTGAACGGGAACAACCATCCGAGTATTCCGCCACAAACTAAAACTGCTCGCCTTGCATGATACAAGGCGAGCAGTTTTATTGTTTTATATTGGCAGATTCAACCCATATCCTATCGCAATACCGATCACGGCAGACAGGCAAATAATGAGGATGGGATGCACTTTGCGGAAAGCCAGCACCGCCATCACCAAAAAGATTCCCAGCGAGATCCAAAAGGTCGCTGTGCCAAAGATATCAAATCGGAAACCCGCGGGGAACAACACCGTTTGACCGATGGATACCACCGCCGCACCGATGAGCCCCACCGCGGCGGGTTTGATTCCCGACATACATCCCTTAACAATGCGGTTTTTCTTAAATTGCTCATAGCACCGCGCCACGATGAGGATGATGATAAACGACGGCAGTACCACACCCAAAGTGGCGCAAATCGCTCCAAAAAAGCCTCCCACATCCGACCCCACATAGGTGGACATGTTGATGGCGAACGGACCGGGGGTACTTTCGCTCACCGCCACAAAATTGACTAGTTCTTCTTGTCCTACCCAACCGTGAGATGCTACTTCCTGCTGAATGAGAGGCAACATGGCATATCCGCCGCCGAACGTAAACAACCCAATCTTAAAAAACGTAAAAAACAATTCCAAAAAGATCATAATTGTCTCCTTTCCGCAATCAGCGAGGTCACCAGACCCACGATCGCACAGGCGACAATGATAAGTAGCACATGAAGATCAATGACCGCCGACGCCACAAAAGCGGCGGCAACCAAACCGTAGGATACGCCCTTCCGGGGGCATTTCTTAAACATGGTCCACAACGATTTCAGCACCAACGCCAACACACCCGCACGAATACCGAAAAAGGCGTATTGCACCGCGCGAATATTTTGAAATTCCCGCAGCAGGCCCGCGATCAACAGAATGATCACGAAGGAGGGCAACACCACACCCAACGTGGCACAGGCTGAGCCCCATATCCCCGCCACACGATAACCGATAAAGGTGGCGGAATTGATGGCAATGGGGCCGGGCGTGCTTTCCGCAATGGCCAAGATCTCTAAAATATCCTCATCCGTCACCCAACCGTGCTTTTCCGCCGTCTCCCGCTGGATGAGGGGGATCATGGCGTATCCGCCGCCAAAAGTAAAGGCACCGATCTTAAAGAAAGTGCTAAACAACTGCCATAATCGGCGAGGGCAAGACTCGTGATTATCCCCGTTCTTCAAGAGCGACATACTTCCCTTCCGCTTTGACATTGATATAGGCAGGGCGAATGATCTTGCCCGCATTTTGAATTTCTTCAATGCGGTGAGCACTCCAACCCGCGATCCGCGCCACGGCAAAAATGGGGGTAAACAGTTCGCAAGGCAGATCCAACATACGGTAGATCATTCCCGAATAGAAGTCTACATTGGGACTGACACCCTTGTACATCTTCCGCCGCTCTGCGATGATGGCGGGGGCCAATCGCGCCACCGTTTCGTACAAGGCAAATTCCTCTTCTTTCCCCTTTTCAACCGACAATTCTTTAGCGAATTTCATGAGGATATCCGCCCGAGGATCGGACAGAGAATATACTGCGTGACCCATGCCGTAGATCAGTCCCGCGTTGTCGAAAGCCCGCTTATCCAACAAACGAATCAAATACTCCTGGATCTCGTTTTCGCTGTGAATATTGATATTCGCTCTCATGTCATCAAACATGCGCACTACTTTAATGTTGGCACCGCCGTGGCGGGGACCTTTCAGCGACCCTAACGCCGCCGCTACCGCCGAATAGGTATCGGTACCCGACGAAGTCACCACATGAGTGGTAAAGGTAGAATTGTTACCGCCGCCGTGCTCTGCGTGAAGCACCAATGCCAGATCTAAAATGCGCGCTTCCAAGTGGCTGAACTGCCCATCCTCCCGCAGTAAACGCAACAGGTTTTCCGCTGTGGACAATTCGGGAGAAGGCTGATGAATAAACAAACTTTTATCTTGATGGTAATGTTGGAACGATTGATAACTGTATACCGCCAACATGGGAAAGACCGCGATCAGTTGCAAACATTGCCGCAACACATTGGCAACGGAAATGTCGTCGGGATTGTCGTCGTAAGCGTACAGTGCCAACACACAACGGGATAAAATGTTCATCATATCCCGACCGGGGGCTTTTAAGATCATGTCCCGCACAAAGGACGTGGGTAAACTGCGATATTCTGCCAGTTTCCGCCGAAATCCGTTCAATTCGCCCATGGTGGGCAACTGGGAAAACAGCAGCAAATACACCGTTTCCTCAAAGCCAAAACGGTCATCCCGTTGAAATCCGTTCACCAGATCCCGTACGTTGATACCGCGATAATACAGTTGTCCTTCGCAGGGGACGGCATTGCCGTCAGCATCCCGTCGCTTCGCTAAAATGTGGGACACTTCCGTCAGGCCGGTAACCACACCGTTGCCGTTTACATCCCGCAATCCGCGAAAAACCCGATGCTCGGTATACATATCGGGGACAATATGATTGTTTCGATCAGACAACGTCGCCAATTCACGAATATACGGCGTGATCTCCGAATAGGAACGTTTCATAGTTACTCCTTTCAATGGGCCTCCCTATGCAAGGTCTGCTCCTGCACAGATAAATGAATGGCGCTCAAAAGTTGATCCGCCTTATCCACGATCAACGTAGCAATGGCGTCTTCCGCTTCCCGACGGATGGCATTTCGCAGATCGCGAGCACCCCGTTTTCCACCTGCGGCTTTTGCCGCGAAATAGGACGGAACATCATCGCTCCACGTCAGCGTGATCCCTCGTTCGGACAACGGTCCTGTCAATTCCGACAACATGAGAGTCGCAATACCGCCGTAATCGGTTTCCGTGAGAGGTGTAAAATACACTACTTCATCCACACGACTGATAAATTCGGGTCGCAAGAATTCCGAAAGAGCCTTTTCCGCTTTATCGCGGGAGGCTTGCGCATCGGTCTTGCCAAATCCCATCAACGTTTCTTTAAATTGACTGCCCGCATTGGAGGTCATGACGATCACTGTGTTTTCAAAACTGACTACACGGCCGTGGGCATCGGTGACCCGCCCCTCATCCAAGATCTGCAACAGAATGTTCAGCACGTCGGGGTGCGCTTTCTCGATCTCATCCAGCAAGATAACCGAATAGGGTTTTTGCCGCACTTTTTCGGTCAACTGTCCCGCCTCGTCATAGCCCACATAGCCGGGAGGCGACCCGATCATACGGGAAACAGCGTGTTTTTCCATAAATTCCGACATATCCAACCGAATAAGGGTATCGGGGGTATCAAACAACTGAGCCGCCAGCACCTTTACCAATTCCGTCTTGCCCACACCTGTGGGACCCACAAAAATGAAAGACGCGGGACGGCGACGAGGGCTGATCTGTACCCGACTGCGGCGAATGGCGGCGGCAACCGCCTGCACCGCCTCGTCTTGACCGATGATACGGCTCTTTAAAGCCTGTTCCAGTTCACCCAATTTGGCAAGCTCGCCTTCCCGCACCTTAGCGGCGGGGATCCCCGTCCACAACTCAATGACCCGCGCCAAATGCTCTTCAGTCACGGGAGTATTTAAGGCTTCGGGACGGATAGCATCCAAGTCTTGTTCCACTTTGGCAAGGTCGGCGCGAATGTTGGCAAGCCGCTCGTAATCGATGGCTTCTTTCCCCATTTCGTCGCTTTCATTTTGTTGCAATTGGGTCTGCCGTAACACCAAACGGGCATAATCGTCCGCTTTGCTGTTTTGCAATGCCGCCACGGCAGAAGCCTCGTCCAACAAGTCAATCGCCTTGTCCGGCAGATACCGATCGGTGATATACCGTTCTGACAACACCACGGCGCGGCGCACCAGTGCATCACTCACCGACACGGCGTGATATTGCTCATAATACCCTTTGATCCCCTGCAACATCTGCACGGCATCTTCCAGCGACGGTTCTTCCACTTTAATGGGTTGGAAACGGCGTTCCAGCGCCGCGTCTTTTTCAATGTGCTTGCGATACTCCACAAAGGTGGTAGCGCCGATCACTTGAATTTCCCCGCGAGACAAGGCGGGTTTTAAGATGTTGGCGGCAGACATACTGCCTTCGGAATCGCCTGCCCCCACCAAGGTGTGCACCTCATCAATAAACAACAAAATGTTTCCTTGAGCGCGCACTTCTTCAATAAGGCCTTTGATACGGCTTTCAAACTGACCGCGGAATTGTGTTCCCGCCACCAGCGCCGTCATGTCCAGCAAATGCAGTTCCTTGTTTTGCAGTTTATAAGGCACGTTCCCTGCCGCAATACGCAGTGCCAATCCTTCGGCAATGGCGGTCTTGCCCACGCCGGGCTCACCGATCAAACAGGGATTGTTTTTGGTGCGGCGGCACAAGATCTGTATAGCGCGATATATCTCCCGATCGCGGCCGATGATGGCATCCATGCCGCCGTCCCGCGCTTTTTGGGTAAGATTGGTGGAATAGATATCCAAAAAGCGGCGTTTTTTCGCTGTTTTTTCGGATTTTTCCGTTTTTTCGGGTGTTTCCCCTGCTTCGGCGGTGTTTTTTTGCCCGCCAAACAGGTTTTGCAAGAACGGAAACGTGGCGGCACCGCCGGGGGCAAAGTCGCCCTCTTCCCCGTCCATGTTCATCAGTTCGCCGAACTGTTCGTCCATCTGTTCCAAATCGTCTTGACCGATACCGAACTTGTTCAGCATATCTTCTACAGGTTTGATGCCCAATTCCTTCGCACAGGTCAGGCACAATCCTTCATTAACGCTTTCGTCGCCTTCCATGCGGGTGATAAACACCACCGCGGGGCGCTTTTTACAACGGGAACATACCATGGTGAATTCTCCTTAATTAACGGCGTTTTCCTCGGGCATTTGCACTTCTTTCCGAATGACGAAAAACATCCGCAGATAACTGAAAAATGAAAAGATCATGGTGGCCGCCACGATACCCACCAAAATCCAAAAGACTGCGGGCGGCATATCGCCCCACAGGACGATGGCCAACATAGCGGCATAAAACGTAAAGGTGGAGACTTTACCGAACCATTTGGAACCGCGGATCACATCAAAACGGGAAAGTAGTAAAATACCGCCGATTACTTGCAATCCTTCTTTCACCAAGCAGATGATCATGAGGGGAAGCAGGTCCCGATATCGAATGGCCAAACACACCAGTACCGCCAATTGAGTGAGTTTATCCGCCAGTGGATCCAGTAGTTTTCCCACTTCGGTGATCTGGTTAAAGCGACGGGCAATGATCCCATCCAACGCATCGGTCAGACCGGAGACCAGCAGCACCGCCAACGCCCAATATAAGAGGGACGGTTCCGTGGTGCTTTTTAGATACAGCACCGCAAAGATCGGTATCAGCACCAGCCGCACCAAGGATAAAGTGTTCGGGATGTTCCATTCGAATTTTAAACGTTCCATGGTTTCTTGTCTCCGTTATTCGTTAGATTAAAGGCAGACCCGAGGCGATGGGATTATGGGCGATCACCCAATCGGCTACCATACTGTTGTCCACCGCTTCGGCGGTCAATACACCGTAGGTGACCAATAATTGCATAACCGTGGCGGCAATGATCACGAACAAAACGCCTTTTACCGCGCCGACCACAGCACCCAACAGTCCATCCGCTTGACGGATAACCGGCAGTTTGGTTAAGGGTTTGATGATTTTGGTGAGCAGTTTGACCACCACCATCAACACCACAAACAGGATGATGAACAACACAAACCGCAACAAGGCGACGGCCACGGGGCGCACCACATCCGTTACCACGGCATTGGCCAATGTGGGGGCGGAAGCATTTACTTGTGTGGTCAAATTATCCAGTGCCTGTTGTGCCGCCGCATCGGCGTTTACGGCGTTGGCAATGAAATCGGGCAGCGCATCCACCACGTTTTCCAATTGTTCCGCCGCCGTGGATGACACATTTTCTTCTAACGCAGTCACAATGGTCTCCTGCAACGGTTCACTGATGAAACCGTCAAAAATCCACTGGGACAGAGAGGCACTGAGAGAGAATGCCACCACTACCGCCGCAACCAGTCCCACCAACTGAACGATGGAACGGATAAAGCCACGATGATAGCCTGCCGCCACCGCTACGATCAACAGTAATACGAGAATACCATCCAGAATATAGGCCATTTGTCACATCTCCTTATTGTTCGGCGCTTCGCAGTTCTGTAAGTGTAAGAACCATGAGCGCGTCATTATATTGACCGATCATCAACGCATCGGAAGGGGTGCTGACTTGCGTATGGATCTCTTTGTCATTCAAAGTAAAGGCCACCGTATCCGTCAGCACGGCAAACTCCGTACCGTCACAGGCCGCATACCGATAGGTACCCGCAAAAGGATGTTTCCGCAACAGCGCGCCGTCTTTGCCAAACAACCACACTTCGCCCGTTCCCGTACTGCCCGATTGTTTCATGACCATGCCTGCCACGGAATGGGAGGCGGCATAGCCGATCAGTTCCATTCCGTCATAGTCGGTTTTTTCCACCGTTTGATTTTTCACTGAAACGATCCAGTATCCACTGTCCCCCACCGCCAGTACGGTGTTGCCGAAATGCACCACATCGTACAGCAGTTGATCATTACCCGTGTATTCGGTAGGAGTTTCGGAAGAAAAGGTGAACAGCAAAAGCACTGATTTCAGCGCGCCGCCCTCGGCGGTGGTTCCCACTGCCGCCATTCCTCTGCCGTTTGGCATCAAGGATACATTGGTGATGAGGTATTTCCCGCTCTTATATTCATACAACAGATCGCCGCCGGAAGAATACACCTGTATCGCGCATACATGACTTTGGGTGGCGGCATCGGTGATCACCGCCACTCTGCCCGAAGACAGAACATCCGCCGCATAGATACAACGGTTTTGAAGTTCCATTTCCAGCACGGTCTGTCGTCGTGTTTCCAATTTAAAACGACTGCCGCCGACCTCGGTAACCAAGGCATACCGTCCGGCGGTCTTTAATAGCGGATCATTGAGGGTGTTGGGACGTTCCTCCACACAGGCCGCTGTTTTATCCAAAAATTTCAGTGACGTATCGGTCAGCACCGCCAGATAATTGCTGGCTTGGCCCATCCCGATCACATCATTACCCGTTATGGTATAGGGATAGCCGTCCCCTGTTTCGCCTTCACCGAATTGCGTGTAGGCCCAGTCCAACACGGTTTCCGGCGCGATCTTATCCCAATTTTTCCATAACAGGAAAAGAACACATAACACCGCCGCCACGATCCCCAGGCGGATAAGCAACAATCGGCCGCCCCGCCGACCACCTCGTTTGGAACGGGAACGCACTTCGTTTTCATCGGCATTCGGGAGCAGGTGAACATTGCGTATGCGTTTATTTGTCCGTTGTTTCATACCACACCTCCTCCAAACACAATCCCCACGGCGGTGCCGTGACACCCGCCGCTTGACGGTCACCGGTGGCCAGTGCGCGACGCACATCGTCTTCTGTTAAACGGCCCGCTTGTACATCCAGCAACGTGCCCACAAAAATGCGTACCATATTGTACAGAAATCCGTCCGCCTCCACGGTATAGCATACCATATCACCCTGTCGAGAAACCGCTGAATGGCTGACCGTGCGAATTTTATCTTCCACACTGCTGCCCGCGGAACAAAAGGCGGAAAAATCGTGAGTACCCAAAAACAGTTGTGCCGTTTTATTTAGCCGCGCGAGATCCAGCGGCATGCGAATATGCAAGGCATATTTTCGTGTGAAAGGATCGCGTGCCGCGCCGTTCCAGATACGGTATACATAGCGCTTTCCCTTGGCGCTGTACCGCGGATGAAAATCGGCAGGCACTTCTTTCGCCTCCACAATCGCCACATCTTCAGGCAATACGGCGTTTAAGGCTTTGCAAAACTGCTCCGCAGTCATGCGGGCAGGCACTTCGGTGGTACAGTAAAACCGACGGGCGTGAACACCCGCGTCGGTACGACTGCAACCGGTAAGATCATGGCGGATACCGGTGATCTGCTGTATGGCATCTTGCAACGTGGCTTGTACGGTCACGCCGTTTGGTTGTACTTGCCAACCGTGAAATCGCGTACCGTCATAACAAACGGTCAAAAGCAGTTTAGACACCGATATCCCTCCTTTTCTGTCAAATAACGGCGGGAATTTGTGTGTTCAAGAGAATCAAAATTCCTGTGAGCACCGCCATCAGTACCAACACCGTATAATCCTTACCGTGAAAGTGAAATTGCTTTAAACGAGTGCGACCTTCGCCCCCGCGATAACAACGACATTCCATAGCGGTGGCCAATTCATAGGCACGACGGAAGGAAGACACAAACAACGGAATGAGTATAGGAATCAGCGCTTTGATTCGCTGGATCAGACCGCCGCTTTCCATGTCGGCGCCCCGCGCCTTTTGTGCGGACATGATCTTATCCGTTTCCTCAATAAGGGTGGGGATAAACCGCAAAGCGATAGTCATCATCATGGCAATGTCGTGCACCGGCACCCGCAACACTTTAAGGGGACTCAGCAACCGTTCCAACGCATCGGTGAGCGTGGTGGGCGAGGTGGTATAGGTCAACAAGGAAGTGCCCATGATGAGGCACAAAATGCGAATGGCGATAAACACCGCCGTCACGATCCCTTGTCCCGTGATACGGAAGAGCCACCATTGCCACAACGGCTCCCCTTGTCCGTAAAACAAGTTAATGACGGAAGTGAGCAAGATCAGCGGCAAAATGGGTTTGAGGCTTTTCAGTAGTAATCGCGCTGGCAAACGGGACACTACCGCCGCGGCGATCATAAAAGCACTTGCCAATCCCAACCCCCACCAATTTTGAGGAATGAAAATGGCGATGATATACAAAAAGGTGATGGCCAGTTTGACCCGCGGATCCAACCGATGCAATATCGAGTTGCCGGGGAAAAATTGACCGATGGTAATATCCGATAACACGGTTATATTCCCCCTTTCAGCAGAGGGAGCAACGCCTCTTTTGCCTGCTCGACCGTATAGATCCCGTTGGGAAGCGCAACGCCGGCGCGGCGCAACGCCGTTACCACTTTGGTGACGGCGGGAACCGACAAACCGATTTTTTCCAATTCTTCGGCGCGGGCAAACACGCTTGCCGTGTCCCCTTGCATCACCACTTCCCCACTGCCCAGTACCAACACATGATCCGCCACACGGGCGATGTCTTCCATACTGTGGGATACCAGCAGCACGGTGGTGTTGTGCTCCTCTTTATACGCACGAATACGGGACAACAATTGATCCCGTCCTCGCGGATCGAGGCCCGCGGTGGGTTCGTCCAAGATCAGCACACGGGGTTGCATGGCCATAACACCGGCGATGGCCGCCCGCCGCTTTTCACCGCCCGACAATTCGAAGGGCGATTTATCCAGTAATTCGGGTTTGAGATCCACTATCTTCGCTGCATGGTGAACACGGTGACAAATTTCTTCTTCGGAAAGGCCCATGTTCTTAGGGCCGAACGCGATGTCTTTATACACGGTCTCTTCAAACAACTGGTGCTCGGGATATTGGAAGACCATCCCCACCTCAAACCGCACGCGGCGGATCTCTTTGGGGTTTTCCCAAATATCGTTGCCGTCTAATAAGATCGTTCCTTCCGTAGGTTTTAGTAGCCCATTAAGCAATTGCACAAAGGTGGACTTTCCCGACCCCGTATGTCCGATGATACCGAGAAAATCCCCTTCTTCAATGCTCACCGACACGTCGTTTAACGCTTCACGGGCAAAAGGAGTGCCTACCGAATAACGGACGGTGCAATGTTTGGCTTCAATGACCGCCATGGTATCCCCCTTTTCCCTTGTCGAGCTGTTGCAACAATGCCGCGGCACATTCCTCTACGGTGAGCACACCGTCGGGTAACGGAACACCCGCCTGCTTGAGAACAAAACACAATTCCGTGGGTTGCGGCACATCCAATTCCAATGCGCGCAATTGTTCCACCTGTGAAAACACGTCACGGGGCGATCCTTCCCGTACCACACGGCCTTCATCCATCACCAATACACGGTCCGCCAACACGGCTTCTTCCATGTAGTGGGTGATGAGCACGATGGTAATGCCGTTTTTCTTGTTGAGACGACACACGGTCTCCATCACTTCGTTGCGGCCGCGGGGGTCCAACATAGCGGTGGGCTCATCCAACACGATACAGGTCGGTTCCATAGCCAAAATGCCCGCAATGGCTACCCGCTGTTTTTGACCGCCCGACAACTTATGCGAAGCGTGGTCACGATATTCGTACATGCCCACCGCTTTCAAAGCATTGTCCACACGGGTGCGGATTTCCTCGTCGGGAACGCCGAGATTTTCGGGGCCGAAGGCCACATCCTCTTCCACAATGGTGGATACCAACTGATTATCGGGGTTTTGCAACACCATTCCCACGGTACGGCGAACGTCGTATTGCCGTTTTTCGTCGGCGGTATCCATATCTTGTATCAGCACGCGGCCCCCAAGGGGCAGTAACATAGCATTAAAATGCTTGGCGAGGGTGGATTTGCCGCAACCGTTATGGCCGAGCAACGCCACAAATTCGCCTTGCTTTACCCGAAGATCGATACCATCCAACACAACGGTGGGAGCGGCACCCTCTTCTTCGTACCGAAAGCGTACATCGGTAGCTGTGATCATATCCATTGTCACCGCTCCTTCCACATGGCGGTAGCACCGCAGGGTAGTACCAACCCGCTTTGGGTGACGGGCAACCCGATCTCATCTGCCGAAGTGACGCCGCCAAACTGCGGCGTTATCAACGAACCCAGTATATATTGCATCACCGACGGGGACAATCCCGTGGTGTAGGAATTGATGAGGAAAAACAGTGGACGTTCCGATAAAATGGCGGTACACTCTTTTACCAAGGCGTAGATCTGCTCTTCCAGTTTCCACACTTCGCCGCCGGGACCGCGCCCATAGGACGGCGGGTCCATTAAAATGGCGTCATAGGTCTTGCCACGGCGTTGTTCCCGCTGAACAAACTTGCCGCAATCATCTATCAACCAACGCATGGGACGGTCTGCCAAACCCGAAGCGGTCACATTTTCCCGTCCCCATGTCACCATGCCTTTCGAGGCATCCACATGGGTCACATGAGCACCTGCCGCGGCACAAGCCAACGTGGCACCGCCCGTGTATCCAAATAAATTGAGCACCCGAATAGGACGACCCGCTTCACGAATCGTCCGTGCCATGACATCCCAGTTCACCGCCTGTTCGGGGAACAAACCGGTGTGTTTAAAGCCCATGGGTTTTAACCGAAACCGCAGACCGTTCAGTCCCGCATCGGGACTATCATACCCAATCTCCCACACGTCGGGAAGAGGTTTATAGGTCTCCCACTGACCGCCGCCCGTGCGGGAACGATGATAGCGCGCCTGTGCATTGCGCCACAGAGGGTGCCGCTGACCGGTACTCCACAAAATTTGGGGATCGGGGCGAATGAGAATGCAGTCGCCCCATCGTTCCAGCCGTTCGCCGTCGGTGGTGTCTAACAATTCATATTCTTTCCAGTTTTCAGCGATTCTCATAGACTATACATCCAATGTTGTTTGTTGATAAGGGGTGTTATCCGCGGGGGTGATTCCCAAATGGGCATAGGCGGCGGGCAATACCACACGTCCCCGCGGTGTACGACCGATAAAGCCCAGTTGCATTAAATACGGCTCGTACACATCTTCGATGGTGATGGATTCTTCTCCGATCATGGCGGCTAAAGTATCCAATCCCACGGGACCGCCGTTGTAATGACGGATCATAGCGGTGAGCATACGGCGGTCGATCATATCCAGCCCCAATTCGTCGATCTCCATACGATCCAGCGCTTTCCCTGCCACTTCGGCGGTGATGACGCCGTTGTTCATCACCTGAGCAAAATCTCGCACTCGTTTTAATAAACGGTTGGCAATACGAGGCGTGCCCCGCGAACGAGAAGCGATCTCCAACGAACCGTCCACGTCACAGGGGATTTGCAAAATATCCGCACTGCGGCGCACGATACGCGCCAATTCTTCGGGGGTGTACATTTCCAAACGGCAGATAACGCCGAATCGATCTCTGAGCGGCGCAGACAACTGCCCTGCGCGGGTGGTGGCACCGATAAGTGTGAATTTTGGCAAGGGTAAATGAATAGACGCCGCCCCTTGGCCTTTGCCGTTAATAATATCAATGGCAAAATCTTCCATGGCGGGATACAAGATCTCTTCCACGGTACGGGGAAGGCGGTGAATTTCGTCGATAAACAGGACGTCCCCTTGCTCCAGATTGGTGAGCATAGCCGCCAAATCACCGGGACGCTCCAAGGCGGGACCCGACGTAATGCGGAAATTGACCCCCATTTCCGTGGCAATAATGGCGGAAAGGGTGGTTTTCCCCAAGCCGGGAGGGCCGTATAACAGCACGTGGTCCAGCGGCTCGCTGCGCAACCGTGCGGCGCTGATATAGACCGATAGGTTGCTTTTCACTTTTTCTTGTCCCACATATTCGGACAAGGTGCGGGGGCGCAGAGGATTGTCTCCCTCGTCTTCAGGCAGATAGTCTGCTGATACCATGCGCCCTTCGAAATCCATTTCACTCACAAGCCGTCACCTCCGTTCAATGTCTGCCTAATGTTTTCAATGCTTGGCGGATCAATTCTTCCACCGATAATGTGCTGTCCAGTTTCGCCACGGCGGCAGAGGCCTCCCCCGCGGAGAAACCCAACATGGTGAGGGCGCTGACGGCCTCTTCAGCACTGCGAGAAGCGCTGAAACCGCCCGCGGGCGTTCCCGAACCACTGCTAAACCCGTTATCGGTGGCGGGCAGCCCCACTTTATCTTTCAGTTCCAACACAATCCGCTGCGCCAATTTGGGACCAACGCCTTGTGCGCGGGTAAAGGCTTTATGGTCTCCTGTGGCGGCGGCAAGTGCTACGCGATCAGGAGTGAGTTCCGACAAGATGGCCAACCCCGCTTTGGGGCCCACCCCGTTGACCGCCGTCAACAGTTTAAAACAACTCAGTTCGTTTCGATCGGCAAAGCCAAACAGGTCAACGGCATCCTCCCGCACGTTGAGAATGGTATAGAGCATCACTTCCGCCCCGATATCGGGCAAACGACGAGCAGTGTTCATGGTGACGGAGCATTGGTAGCCAACACCGCCGCATTCGATCACCGCGAGAGAAGGTTCTCGATGAATGAGTGTTCCGCGTACACTGTATAACATAAGGTCAACCGCCTTTCACTGCCCGTAATTTCAGTGCCGTGCCCCCCATCTGCGCGTGACAGATGGCAATGGCGAGGGCATCCGCTGTATCATCGGGTTTGGGAACTTTGGTAAGCCGCAGTAAGCGGCGGGTCATTTCCATCACTTGGGGTTTTGGGGCTTGTCCGTACCCCGTTACCGCACTTTTCACCTGTAACGGGGTGTACTCAAACACGGGAACGCCCGCTTGCTGGGCCGCCAGCAAGATTACACCGCGGGCTTCCGCCACTTCGATGGCGGTCGTCTTGTTGCTTTGGAAATACAATTTTTCAATGGCCAACACGTCGGGGTAATGGGTGGTCAGTTGTTGTGTGACCCCGTCGTGAATCAGTTGCAAACGTTGACCGAAAGGCATACCCGCGGGGGTCGTCACCGCACCGAAATCCACAGGGAGAAACCGCCCCTGCTGATAGTCAATCACCCCCCAGCCGATGATGGCATAGCCGGGGTCGATTCCTAAAATACGCACGGGAGCACCTCCTCAACGATTTGAATAAAATATTATACCATAATTTTACGGGTTAAGCAATGCTTTTACGGCATTTACTGCGGTTTTTGCGGCATTTTCCGTATTCTCGCCCCGCGGATTGGAAAGGCCGCCTTTTTCCCGCTCTTGATTCCATACCACATGCAACACACACCCTGCGCGAATATCCAGCGACGCGGCCACGATGTACAAGGTGGCAGATTCCATTTCCGACGCCAGACAACCGCCTTTCAGCCACGCTTGCCAACGGTTATTTAACTCGTAGGATACGGGAGAAGCATCGGGATCGTGCTGACCGTAAAAAGAGTCTTTGCATTGTACGACCCCTGCGTGGACGGTACAGTCCAAAGCGTTCCCGCCTTGGATCAGCGCATTAGTAACGGTAATATCAGCTACGGCGGGAAATTCAAGGGGCAGATATTCCCGAGAAGTGCCTTCGGCGCGAATGGCGCCCGTGGCCACCACCAGATCACCGCCCATAACCTTGTGCGCCATACCGCCGCAAGTACCTACGCGGATGATGGTGCGCACGCCGCAACGGTACAATTCTTCTATACAGATGGCCGTGGAGGGGCCGCCGATGCCATGGGAAGTAACCAGCACCCGTTTGCCGTTCAAGGTGCCCGCCCAGGTGGTATATTCTCGATTTTGCGCTACAAAATAAGGATCGTCCAACAGTCGGGCGATAGATTCCACCCGATCGGGGTCACCGGTAATGATGGCGAATGCGGCACCGTCGGAGGGGGTAAGGCCGATATGATACATCCGTTCCTCGTTAAAGTTCATCATGGAAAACGCTCCCCTTTTTACCATTTGATAGTAGTATAACAGGATTTTACTTGCAGGGCAAGCGCAAGCCTGTTATAATTAAGGAAAAATTCACAAAAAAGGAACTATGCATATGACCGCCCTGTCCGTTCATCGGTTAACTAAATATTTCGGCGAACGCTGCTTGTTTAACGCCATCACCTTTGATGTGGGCGATCACGATAAGGTGGGACTTGTGGGCGTGAACGGATGCGGGAAATCCACCTTGTTTCGCATGATATTGGGCAAAGAAGCGGCAGACGGCGGCGAGATCTTATTTGCCAAAAACACGCGGGTGGGATATCTGGAACAACACACCTTGCAAGGGGAAGATATCACCGTTTGGGAAGCGGTGGAAAGCGTATTTGAGCCGTTGCGGCAACAAGAACGGGAACTTAACGAAGTGACCCGTCAATTGTCCGCCGTGCAAAGCGATGCCTTGATCGAAAAGCAACACCGCCTACAGGAAGAATTAGAAGCGGCGGGCGGCTTATATTATAAAAGCCGTGTGGCCTCCACATTGACAGGATTGGGGTTTGATGAAACCGTATTCGGACAACCCGTCTCCACCTTGAGCGGCGGACAACGGTCCAAGATCGCTATGGGGCGGTTGTTGTTATCCGATGCCAATCTGTTGTTGTTGGACGAGCCCACCAACCATCTGGATATCCATGCGGTGGAATGGTTGGAAGGGTTTTTGCGAGCGTATACGGGTGCTGTCATCGTCATCTCTCACGACCGCTATTTTCTCGACCGCATTACCAACCGCACCTTGGAGATCGCGGGACAATCGTTATACGGCACCAACGGTAACTATTCCACCCATCGGGAAAAGCGAGAAAAGGATGCGGAAATTGCGGCACACCATTATAAGACCTCTCAAAAGGCCATTAAGAAATTGGAAGAAAACATCGCCCTGTTAAAACAATGGAATCGAGAAAAATCCATTCGTGCCGCCGAAAGTCGGGAAAAGCGGTTGGAACGGTTGCGTGATCAACAAGAGACACCCGAACAAGCGGCAGCATCCATTCGGTTTGGGTTTTCCGCCGCCACCGTCAGCGGAAACGAGGTGCTGAGCGCAGGAGGCTTGTCCATGGCTTTTGCCGAGCCTTTGTTTCATGATGTGGGGTTTCAGTTGCGGCGGGGTGAACGGGTGTTTTTGCTGGGGCCCAACGGGTGCGGTAAAACCACCCTGTTACGAATCTTAACAGGGGAATTACAACCGAAAAGCGGCTATGTTCGGTTGGGGGCCAAAGTGTCTCTGGGATATTACGATCAGATACAAGCCGATCTGGATCCCGACAAGACCGCTATCGAGCAGTTATGGGATGCGTATCCCGCTCTCACCGAAACGACGCTTCGCAATGCGTTGGCGGCTTTTTTGTTCCGCGGTGACGAGGTGTTTAAACCCGTGGCGCAATTAAGCGGCGGCGAAAAGGCACGTTTACTGCTGTTAAAACTGATGTTGGCGCACGATAATGTGCTGTTGCTGGACGAGCCCACCAACCATTTGGATATTGCCTCGCGAGAAGCGTTGGAAGAGGCGTTGGAGGGCTATGCGGGAACGTTGTTCGTGGTATCTCACGACCGCTATTTCATCAACCGCATGGCCACCCGTATTTTGCATTTGGAACAGGACGGTTGCGTGTCCTATGACGGCGATTACGATGCTTATGCCGAAAAACGAGCGGCGATATTGTCCCCCACGGCCGCAAGCGCGGTGCCTGTAAAGGAAAACGCGTATCAAAGGCGCAAGGAGCGGGAATCGCAAAAGCGCAAAGCTGCCACCCGTGTACGGCGGGCAGAGGAGAGTATTTCCGCCTGTGAAAAAGAGATCGCGACACTCAACGCACAGTTGGAACAGCCGGACATTGCCGCCGATTACGAACGGATCACCGAGATCAGCGCCCAATTGGAAGAACAAAATGCCCGTTTGAATACGCTCATGGAAGAATGGGAAGACGCGCAAGCAACGCTGGAGAATTTAGAAAACTGACAAAAACCTATTGACAACGCCTATAGGCAAGGGTAAAATAAGGAAAAAAAGAAGGAGTCCTTAACATGAAACGCGTGGTAACTGTTCAAGACATCTCCTGTTTGGGTAAGTGCTCACTCACCGTGGCGTTGCCTATCATTTCCGCCATGGGCGTGGAAGCGGCAGTGGTTCCTACAGCGGTACTGTCCACTCATACGATGTTTAAGGAGTTTACATTCCGCGATCTGACGGAAGATATCACCCCCATTTCCGCCCATTGGCAACGGGAAAATTTTAAATTTGACGCCATCTACACGGGATATTTGGGGTCGTTTGAACAGTTGCGACTCATGTCGGATTTCTTTGACACTTATAAAACTGAAGACAACATCATCTTGGTGGACCCCGTCATGGCGGATAACGGCAAACTGTATCCCGGTTTCACCCCCGAATTTGCCGCC
The DNA here is from genome assembly GCA_045541495.1 of Acutalibacteraceae bacterium. Lineage (GTDB taxonomy): Bacteria > Bacillota > Clostridia > Oscillospirales > Acutalibacteraceae > RGIG3009. Next base: position 53,699 of record JAZQJE010000036.1, read on the forward strand.
GAAATGGCACGACTGTGTGCCAAAGCCGATGTGATCGTTCCCAACATGACCGAGGCATCTTTCATGTTGAATATTCCCTATCGTGAAACCTACGATGAGGCGTATGTAAAAGATGTATTGCGGGAACTGTGCGATCTGGGCGCAAAAAAAGCAGTGCTCACGGGTGTGTCCTATAAACCCGGTATGTTGGGTATCATGACTTATGATGCCGCCACCGAGGAGTTTACCTCCTATTTCCATGAACGCATCGATGTGAGTTATCACGGCACAGGCGACATTTTCGCCAGCACTTGTGTGGGCGCGCTCATGAACGGGTTGCCGTTAGATGAGGCATTGAAAGTAGCCGCGGATTATACCGTGGAATGTATCCGCGTCACCGAAGCCGACCCTCAGCACAACACCTACGGTGTCAACTTCGAAACTGCCGTCCCGTTCCTCATTCGCCGCCTCGGAAAATAAGGAAAAATAGTGCTTGACATTCCTTTTCTTTTTCGGTATAATAACACTCGTTCCGAAAAAGAATATGGACGTTTAGCTCAGCTGGTAGAGCATTCGCTTG
>JAZQJE010000037.1:0-28990 GCA_045541495.1 Acutalibacteraceae bacterium
AGGTGTAGCCCAGACCGATCTCCACCAATTCACCGGGGATCAAGGAGATGACCACTTGTAACATCTGAATACCCAAGGCGATGAAACGGCCTTTCCAGAAGTCGGAGGCCAAGCGGTCTTAGGGACAAATAAGGCAGTCAACTCCTTGGCTCACAGAACGACATGGCTACGATCCGACTTAGGTGTAGCCCAGACCGATCTCCACCAATTCACCGGGGATCAAGGAGATGACCACTTGTAACATCTGAATACCCAAGGCGATGAAACGGCCTTTCCAGCCGTAACCGTCGATAAATTCTTTAAACAATTCGGGATCGTCCCCGAATGTGCGGATCCAATTATACAGTATCCAGGTGACCCAGGCGAATAACACAGCTACCACGCCCAGCGATATCACGGCGATCAGCCGACGGCGGCGTATACGCGCCACGGGATCGGTATGATTTTCAGTTGATTTCACAAGGGGCACCTCCTTATTATTACCTTTCAGTATACTGACCAATTGTTGGAAAAGCAAGACGGATGTCGAAAAAATATTCATATTGCGCTCGGAGAAACTATCTGTTATACTGTATAAGTAAAAATAGTACCAATTTGAGAAGAAACGAAGGGATAATGATGATCCACGTAACGCTGTTAGCTCATACCCCCGACCCGGAGCACACCGTCGCCTGTGCGGCGCGCCTGTGTTATTCACCTGCCACCATCGATGATATTATGGACAAAATGACCGATGAAAAAACCGCCTCGTTCGTGGATATGTTGACGCAGATCGGCCATGAAAGCCCCATCGAGCATGCCTCTTTTACCTTTGGCATCGAAGGGGTGTCCCGTTCGTTATTGGCGCAGATTACCCGCCATCGCATTGCTTCGTACAGTGTGCAAAGTCAGCGGTATGTAGCGGAAAAAGCCTTTGAATATGTGTTGCCGCCCGAGATCGAGGCGATTCCTGAGGCGGCGGCGATCTACCGTGAAGCCATGGAAGAAGACCAGCGCCATTACGAGGCGTTAACGGCGATCTTAAAGGAAAAACATCTCAAGACCTGTTTGGAAAAAGGAATGGACGAAAAAGCGGCCGATCGCGCCGCGGAAAAGATGGCCATTGAAGATGCGCGGTTTGTGTTACCCAATGCTTGCACCACCAAAATGATCGTGACCATGAATGCCCGCAGTTTGATGAATTTTTTCCGTCATCGTTGCTGCAATCGCGCCCAATGGGAGATCCGTGATCTGGCGGAACAAATGTTGACCTTGTGTGTACAGGCGGCCCCTCACCTGTTTAAGAACGCGGGCCCCGCTTGCGTTTGCGGCGCTTGTCCCGAAGGAAAGATGACCTGCGGTAAACTCACCGAAATGCGAGAGAAATATCGCCGTATTAAGGAGGAAGCCGCACAATGAGCCGTCTGATCGTGTTGGACGGGCTGGACGGCAGCGGAAAGTCCACCCAATTGGAACGCCTGAACGAGTATTTTATACAAAAGAACATAGACTACAAGCAGATCAGTTTTCCCGACTATGAACAACCTTCTTCTGCGCTGGTGTCCATGTACCTGAAAGGGGAATTCGGCGGCAGCGCCGACGCGGTGAACGCTTATGCGGCTTCGTCCTTTTATGCGGTAGATCGGTATGCCAGTTATAAAAAATTTTGGCAAGAGGATTACGAGGCGGGTCGATTGATCTTAGCGGCTCGCTATACCACTTCCAATGCCATTCATCAGATGGGCAAACTGCCGAAATCCCAATGGGACGCCTACCTTTCTTGGCTTGAGCACTATGAGTACGAGTTGCTGCAATTACCCAAACCCGATCTGGTTTTGTTCTTGGATATGCCGTTGGATGTTTCCCAAAAACTGTTGTCGGGTCGTTACGGCGGTGAAGAAGGCAAAAAAGACATTCACGAGCGGGATCTCGCCTACTTAAAGAATTGCCGCGAAAGCGCATTATATGCGGCCGATCGCCTGGGATGGCATGTGATCACCTGTGGCGAAAACGGGGAAGCGTTGCCTGTGGAAGTGATTACGAAAAAACTTATTGAGAAATTGATGTGACAGTATGTTGATAACCAAACCGGTCTTTCGTCGTCCCACCGCTGAAGATGCTTCTTTGGCGGCGCCGTTGTTGCAACAGGCGGGGCGGCGCGGCTGTGAATATTCCTTTACCACGTTGTATATGTGGCGGGAACATTATGATGCGAACATCGCCTACATGGACGGTTATCTGCTGATATCCGCCGGCAGCGACGACTCGCTGTCTTTTTTGCCGCCCATCGGCCCCTCGTTGAGCGAGGGGATGACCTTGCTGAAAACCTATACGGATTCGTTGGGGATTCCGCTAAAACTTCACGGCGTGGACGAGAATCTGCTTGTGCGGTTAAAAGCGCAGTTTGGTGACGTGAAAGAACAGGCTCGATCCGAGGATTTTGATTATTTATATCGCACGGAAGATCTGGCAACCTTGCCGGGAAAAGCCTATCACAGTAAGAAAAATCACATTTCTGCTTTTTCCCGAAACTTTGAGTGGGTCTATGAACCCATTGACGACGGCAATACGGCGGATGTGATGAAAGCGGCCGGAGCCTGGTGTGCCGAGAAAGGTACCTGCCGCGACCGTGGTTTGCAAGCGGAGCACTGCGCCATTCGGGAAATTTTGAATGACCGCCGTCGGTTTTCCGTTACAGGAGGACTTATTCGTGTGGATGGTGAGGTGGCCGCGTTTACGTTGGGCTCGCCCATCAACGAACGGGTCTTCGATGTGCATGTGGAAAAGGCATTATCCGCCTATCCCGGGGCGTATGCGGTGATCAATCGGGAATTTGCCTCCCGTTTAACCGACTATGCGTATCTAAACCGTGAAAACGATCTGGGGATTGAGGGATTGCGCCGTGCGAAACAGTCGTACCATCCCGCCATCCTGTTAAAAAAATACAGTTGTGAGATCGAATAATATGAACTATCGATTTGCAAATTCAGAGGATAAAACGGTGATTCATCGTATCTGGCGGTCGGCCTTTCCTGCCGATGAGGAAGCGGCTGTGGATGCTTTCTTGGCGGTGATCGATCTAAAAACCGAATGTTTGTTGGCGGTGGACGATACGCCCGTTTCTATGGTGTTTTTATTGCCCGCCTTGCTGAAGACCGACGAGAAAACCGTGCCGTTGCAATATATTTATGCAGCGGCTACACTCCCCGAACGACGGGGAGAAGGTGTTTTCGGCGGTCTGCTGACGGAAGCATTGCGGATTGCGGAAATACGGGGGTGTGTTGCCTCGTTCCTTCGCCCTGCGGAGCCGTCGTTGCAACATTATTACGCCAAATTCGGTTATGAACCGTTCTTCTATTGTACGATCTTGACGGGGACGGCCGCCGCAGAAGCAGTGACCGTTTGTAAAATATCCTCCGAAATCTATGGGCAAGAACGCGCCAAACGGGTACCCGTTAACAGTGTGTTGTTAGAACCCCGATTTTTAGAGAATACCTATCGGTTGGGCGACGAAGGCTATGCGTTGTGTGAGCCTCGCGGCAAGGTGTTGCATATACCGGAACTGTTTTGTGAGCCGTCTTTTCAAGAGCGGTTATGTCGGGGGTTGGCCGCCCATTTCGGGTGTGAGCGATATGAGTGTCGCGTTCCGGCCGAAAGCGAAGCGAGGGACTGTTTCGGTATGCTAAAATCGCTAAGGAAGTTTGAACCATCAAAAAACGCGGTGCCGTATATGGGAACGGCATTGGATTGAGGTGTAACCATGATCTTGTTATTTTTAGCTAACGGATTTGAAGAGATCGAAGCGCTGGCCACCGTGGATATTCTCCGCCGTGCGGGCTTAGAGGTGGTAACGGTGGGTGTCGGCGGCGAGTCCGTCATCGGTGCTCACGGGATTTCTGTAAAAGCGGATTGTCCCCACACGCAGATTCCCGCTGGCGAAGTACAGGCGGTGGTGTTACCCGGCGGATTGCCCGGCACTACCAATTTGGAAGCGTGTACGACCGTTCAGGAACAGGTGGACCAAGCGGCCGAAGCGGGTGCTCTTTTGTGCGCTATTTGTGCGGCTCCGTCTATTTTAGGCCATAAAGGGTTATTGAAAGGGAAACGCGCCACTTGCTATCCCGGGTATGAATCTCATCTGTACGGTGCACAGTGCACCGGCGAATCGGTGACCGTAGACGGTACGGTTATTACCGCTAAAGGGGCGGGTGTTTCCGCCGAGTTCGCGTTGGCGATCGTAGCGGCACTGATGTCTCCCGAAAAAGCCCAAGAACTGGGAGCGCAGATGCAATGTCGATAGAGGTGATCTACGCCCGCAAGACACAGTTGCGCAACCAATACCGTGCCAAACGGGGGACTATGTCGCCGCAAGAAAAACAACGACGGGATGAACGGATTACTTGTGCGGTGCGATCATTGCCGTCATACCGCGAGAACGAGTGGCTTCTCATCTATGTGTCCATGCCCTCGGAAGTGGACACCCGCGCGCTGATTCGTCAAGCGTGGGAAGACGGGAAACGTGTGGCGGTGCCGCGCTGTATTCCGCAAACGCGAGAAATGGAATTTTATGAGATTTGTTCTTTTGAAGAGTTGGTAAGCGGTGCGTTCGGTGTGAACGAGCCGTTGCCTGACCAAAAACGATTGGTAACCGATGGGCAAACGGGATTGTGTATCGTTCCGGCTTTGTGTTACGATACCGACGGCTATCGGCTCGGTTACGGGAAAGGGTATTATGACCGATTTTTAGCCCGTTTCGGCGGGGATGTGGTCGGTATTTGTTACCATGATGAAGTGTTGCCCCGTTTACCGCGCGACCCCTTTGATCGGGCGGTGGATTTCGTAGTGACGGATGAATAAGGAGGTGCCTGTATGGCAGAGCAGAACAAGGATTATAACTTGGAAGAAATATTGGCGGAAGTAGAAGTGAAAAAGGAAGAGGCGGCCACCCCTCTTGCGAAAAAGCCGTTCGTATTGGATTTGGATCTGGACAGCGAATACGGCGAGCCGGTTCCCATGACAGTGACAACGCAAGCAGAATCGGAAACGGCGGAAGAGCCTGCCGAAGAACCCGTACATACCAAACCGAAAAAAGAGCCAAAACCGGGCATGGGATGTCTGAAAGGGCTGATCTATGCCATTGTGGTGTTGGCTTTGGCGGGCACGTTGGCGTATTTTCTCATTGTGGGTGGTTTGGATATGACGGGGATCACCCGTGACAATGTAACCGTTGATATCAACATTCCCGCCGGTGCTACCACCGAAAAAGTGGCGCAGGTGTTGGCAGATGAGGGATTGATCGACGAGCCGTTGATTTTCCGTTTGTATTCCAAAGTGACGGGCGCCGACGGTACGTGGCAACCGGGCGAGTTCAGTTTGCAACCCGATATGGGATACCAGCTGCTTATTGACGAACTCCAAACCATGAAAGAACGCAAAACCGTGAAAGTTACCATCCCCGAGGGGTTTACGGTGTATCAGATCGCCCAACGATTGGAAAATAAAGGTGTCTGCACCACCACCGAATTTTTCCGCGCCTTGAATGAGGGGGATTACAGCGATTACGAGTTTATTGCCGCTTTGTCGGACGTGGATGCGGCGGACAGGGAAGCGCGGTATTATCTCTATGAGGGATACTTGTTCCCCGATACGTACGAATTTTATGCGGGTTGTTCGGGCGAAAGCGCGGTGCGAAAATTTTTTGACGGATTTAATTATCGCTTGAATACCACTCTGCGCAGTGCGGCAAAATCCAAAGCGTTAACCATTGACGAGTTGATCGTTTTGGCTTCTATCGTACAAGGGGAAGCCGCTACGAAAGACGACATGAATATGGTGGGACGGGTATTGTGGAATCGCTTAGAAAACAGCGAGACCTATCCCAAACTACAATGTGATTCCACTCGCGATTATGTCACGGAACTGATGGCTGCCAATACGGATATCACCGTTGCCGACCCTAATTACGATACGTATGAGCGGGAAGGATTACCGGTAGGGGCAATCAATAACCCCGGCCTGGATGCCATCAAGGCGGTATTATATCCCTCGGAAAACGAGACCATCGCCCAGTGCTATTTCTTTGCCACCGATTATAAGACGGGCAAAACCTATTTTTCCAAGACTTATCAAGAACACGAAGCGATTTGCAGACGATATGGGATCGGGATGTATGGATAAACAACAAAAACCGGAACTGTTGTGTCCGGCAGGGGATGAAGAGCGGCTGAGCGCCGCTCTTCTCTTCGGTGCGGACGCGGTTTATCTGGCGGGAAAAGAATTCGGTATGCGCAGCGCTCCCGCCAATTTTGACGACGAACAACTGCGCCGCGCCGCCACCCGTTGCCATGAAGCGGGACGAAAATTGTATGTGACCTGTAACATTCTCCCCCGCAACGAGGAAATGGATCGTCTTCCCGCCTATCTGGAACAACTGGACGGCGTAGCGGACGCCCTCATTGTGGCGGATCTGGGTGCCATGCGGTTGGCACAGAAATATGCACCTCATTGCGGTTTGCACGTATCCACGCAATTGGGTGTGGTCAACTACGAAACGGCAAACATGTTATGGGATATGGGTGCTTCTCGCGTAGTGTTGGCGCGGGAACTGTCTCTCGCGGAAATTATGGAGATCCGTTCCCGTACCCCGTCAGAACTGGAACTGGAAGCCTTTGTTCACGGTGCCATGTGCATGTCCTATTCGGGGCGGTGCTTATTGTCGTCGTATCTCACAGGGCGCGACGGCAACCACGGCGATTGCGCGCAACCTTGCCGTTGGCAATACCAACTGATCGAGCCCACTCGCCCTGACCAACCGTTAACGGCGGTGGAAGAGGGGCACGGCACGTATTTGTTCAATGCCAACGATCTGTGCATGATCGAACACATTCCCGCCTTATACAAAGCGGGGATCACCTCGTTTAAAATCGAAGGACGCGCCAAAGCCGCCTATTATGTGGCGGGTGTCACCAACGCCTACCGACAGGCCATCGACACCTGGTTTGCCGACGGTTGTCCCGATGAATGGGTGTTGCCCGATTGGCTGAAACACGAGCCGTATACTGTCAGCCACCGTCCTTACGGTACGGGTTTTTATTTCGGTGATCCCTCCCAAAACACCGTGACAGGAGGCTATATTCGGGAATATCAGGCCGCCGCCGTGGTGGTGGGATATGAAAACGGCGAATTGATCGTCAGTCAGCGCAACCGGTTTTGCGAGGGAGATATACTGGAAACCGTGGTCCCCGCGGAGAAACCGTTCGCGTTTCCCGCCGTGGGACTCAAAAACAAGGAGGGTGAATCCATCACCGCCACCCCTCATCCTACCATGATCGTGCGCATCCCCTTTGACCGCCCGTTGCCTGTGGGCAGTTATCTTCGTCGAAGGTTATAACCGTGTTAACTCCCTTTAGAATGGGTATACTATGGTATATTCATGCTAAAGGGAGTTTTTTTATGAAAAAACGGACGGTTGGTTTGTTCGCCGCCATACTGTTTGCGTTCAGCGGTATTTTGGTGCGGTTATACGATCTGACAGATGAAGAATTGCGGCAGGCCGCCCAGTCCCAATCCACCGTCCGCGTGACGGTGGCCAGCGCTCGCGGGACGATCTACGATCGGGAATTGGTTCCTCTCACTAACGGGGAAACGGAATATCGTGCAAGCGTGGCGCCGACCCCCGAAGCCATTGCCACTCTTGCATCCGTCCTGCCCGACGAGGACTGGGAGCCGTTATATGAACAGTTGCAAAACGGCAAACCCGTGGTATCGGTCATGGGCGATACCCCCTCGTTATCCACGGGGATATCGCTGTTTACGGTGCCGATACGATATAGCCAAGCCATGTCTGCCACCCATGTGATCGGCTATTTGGGAGATGACGGGATCCATGGTGCCACCGGTATTGAAAAAGCCTTGGATGACGAACTGCTGGCCATGGGCGGCGAATTGACGGTCACCTATGAGACCGACGGACGAGGACGGGTGCTGTCGGGGGGAGACGTAGTAGTAGAAAATACTCTTGCTAATGCGAAAGCGGGCGTGGTCTTAACGCTGGATGCCCGTATTCAAGGAATCGTGGAAGCCCGCGGTACCGCCCTGTTGGAAAAAGGTGCCGTGGTGGTGCTGGATCCTGCAAACGGCGATGTTTTGGCCATGGCCAGTTTTCCCACGTTTCAACCGTGCCAATTAGCTTCCTATTTAGAGGCGGAAAACTCGCCCTTGTTCAATCGTGCCACTGCCGCTTATAATTGCGGCTCGGTCTTTAAGATCGTATCGGCCGCCGCGGCCTTGGAACAACAGATATCCTTAACCCAAACCTTTTATTGCGCGGGCAGTTTGCCTGTGGGTGCCAATGTGATCAAATGTCACCATATACTGGGTCACGGGTGGCAGGACCTGACGGCGGGATTTGTGAATTCCTGTAACCCTTATTTTATCCAGTTGATCCAACAGGTAAAGGGACGCCCGCTATACCGGTTAGCATCTGCCATGAGTTTTGACAGCGCGCTGACGTTAACTGCGGGGTATACTACTGCTTCGGCGGTATTTCCCACCGAAGAAGAATTGAACCAGGCCACGGCTTTGGCAAACGTTTCGTTCGGGCAGGGCGAATTGAGCGCCACGCCTCTCCATATCGCCCAAATGACCGCTTCAGTGGTGAACGGCGGTACAGTAGTACCGTCCCGCTTGGTGTTAGGGCGCGTAGACAAAGAAGGACGATTTACCGCCGCCGAGACCGAACCGCCCGTTCGCCTGTATTCCAAAAATACTGCCGCCCGTTTGCGGGAAATGATGTGTAAAGCGGTGTTGTCGGGTACCGGTGCGGATGCGCGTCCCTCGGTGGGAAGCGCGGGCGGTAAGACGGGTACGGCCGAAACGGGGTGGGTGTTGGAAGACGGGACCACCATGGTGCAAAGTTGGTTTACGGGATTTTACCCCGCGGACGATCCCGATTATGTCATTACGGTGTTGTCGGAAGATGCGGGACGAAGCAAGAAAAACGCGTCGCCGGTATTCAAAGCTATTTGTGAATCGCTGGCCAACTTGCAGGATGGTTCTTGACAAACGGACGGGAGCATGATATAGTGGGATCACTTTATCAGAAAGGTTTTTTTGTTTCACATGGACAGCGACAGTAGCGATTGTAACCGAAACAAGTGCATACAGACAAAATAAAGGCATAGCTTGCGGCAGTTTTGCGGCGCGGGCTGTGCTTTTTGTGCGTTCATGAGAAAACAAAACTTATTGGAGGGACGTTTTGTGGATTCCATTTGGTTTCCGCTGGTGTTGCAAGTGGTGCTTATTGCACTCAACGCGGTGTTTGCCTGCGCTGAGATTGCGGTGATCTCCATCAACGATGCCAAACTGGCTAAAATGATCACCGACGGCGATAAACGGGCAGTACGCCTCGGCCGCCTTACCAGTCAACCTGCCAAGTTTTTGGCCACCATTCAGGTGGCGATCACCTTGTCAGGTTTTCTGGGCAGTGCTTTTGCGGCGGATAACTTTTCCGACCCGTTGGTAGAGGTGTTGATCGGGTGGGGAGTCACCATTCCCCGTACCACTCTCAACTCCATCGCGGTGGTTGCCATCACGTTGATCTTGTCGTATTTTACCTTGATCTTGGGCGAACTGGTACCCAAACGGGTAGCTATGAAAAAAGCAGAGTCGTTGGCACTGGGCATGTCGGCATTTTTAACCTTTATTTCCCGCCTGTTTGCCCCTGTGGTGTGGTTTTTATCCGCTTCCACCAACGGTGTGCTCCGTCTGCTGGGAATTGATCCCAATGCGGAGGATGACGAGGTCAGTGAAGAAGAGATTCGCATGATGGTGGATGTGGGCAGCGAAAAAGGCGTTATCGACGACGACGAAAAACTCATGATTCAAAATGTATTTGAGTTTGATGATCTGACCGCCGAGGAGATCGCCACCCACCGCACCGAAATGGTGGTGCTGTGGATGGAAGATTCCATGGACGAATGGGAACATATCATTCGGGAAAATCGCCACAGTTTGTATCCCATTTGCGGGAAAGATGTAGACGATATCGTAGGTGTGTTATCCATTAAAGACTATTTCCGTTTAGAGGATCACAGCCGTGAATCGGTGATGAAAAATGCGGTGCGCCCCGCTTATTTTGTTCCGGATAGTATTAAAGCGGATGTGTTGTTCCAACGGATGCAACAATCCCGCACCCATTTTTCTGTCGTGTTGGATGAGTACGGCGGCGTGTTTGGTATTGTCACCATGAACGACTTGTTAGAGCAGTTGGTGGGCGATCTGAATGACGGGGAAGAAGAGGCGCCGCCGGAGATTGAGCAAGTGGCAGAGGGTGTTTTCCGTGTGGCGGGTACCGCCCCCCTTAATGAAGTGGCGGAAACGCTGGGAGTGACGTTGCCCGAAGACACCTACGACACCTTTGGTGGGTATGTATTTGGGGAATACGGCGCTATCCCCGCAGACGGCACGTCCATTTGTGTGGAAACGGATCGATTGACCGTGCAGGTCACTGAGATCCGCGATCATCATATGGAAAGCGCTACGGTGACAGTAAAAGCTATGGAAGAAACCCCTGCTTGACAAAGGACGGGAAATCTTGTATACTGATTTCAATATAAAACGGCGATGACGGGAAGAACCGCCTGTACGGTGTTCAGAGAGTGTTGTCCACGGCTGAAAGGCAACACGACCGATGGCGGAGGCCACCCCCGAGCCCTGCTGCGATGAGCGGCGGCGTATACCGGCGTTAACGGTGTTGAGTGGCGCATTTTGTGTGCGCAATTTGGGTGGTACCACGGAACCTCCGTCCCATGTTTGGGGCGGAGGTCCATTTGTTTTTAAGAAAGGAAGCAGGATACTATGAAATGGACAGGATTAAACGAACTGCGGGAGAAATATTTGAGTTTCTTCGAGAGTAAAGGGCATCTGCGGTTGCCCAGTTTCCCGCTGGTGCCGAAAAACGACGCGTCGTTGTTGCTCATTAACTCCGGCATGGCGCCTATGAAGAAGTATTTCACAGGGGAGGTCACCCCGCCCCGCAAACGGGTGACCACCTGCCAAAAATGTATCCGCACCCCCGACATCGAGCGTGTGGGTAAGACTGCCCGCCACGGTACCTATTTTGAAATGCTGGGTAACTTCAGCTTCGGCGACTATTTCAAACATGAAGCCACCGCTTGGGCGTGGGAATTCTGCACCAAGGTGTTGGAATTGCCCGTGGATCGGATTTGGGTATCTATTTACGAGAAGGATGACGAGGCGTTTGAGATCTGGACCAAAGAAGTGGGTGTTTCTCCCGACCGTATCGTCCGTTTGGGGAAAGAAGACAATTTCTGGGAGCACGGTTCCGGCCCTTGCGGTCCCTGTTCCGAACTGTATTTTGACCGCGGCGAAGAATACGGTTGCGGCTCTCCCGATTGCGGCGTTGGTTGCGAATGTGACCGCTATATCGAGTTTTGGAACAACGTATTTACCCAGTTTGACAACGATGGTAACGGCAATTACACGCCCCTTGACCATCCCAATATCGATACGGGTATGGGGCTGGAACGACTGGCGTGTATTATGCAGGGTGTCCACAATTTGTTTGAGGTGGATACCGTTCAGAATATCATGAAACACATCAGCCGTATCGCGGGTGTAAATTACGGCGCGGGTGAAAAAACCGACATGTCGTTGCGTGTGATCACCGACCATATCCGCTCCACTACCTTTATGATCGGGGACAGTGTGTTGCCGTCCAACGAGGGCAGAGGTTATGTGTTGCGCCGTTTGCTTCGTCGTGCCGCCCGTCACGGTCGGTTGCTGGGGATTCATCGCCCGTTCTTGTATGAAGTGTGCGAGACGGTGATCGGTGAAAATCTCACCGCCTATCCCGAACTGAACGATAAAAAAGATTTTATCATTAAAGTGATTCGCAACGAAGAAGAAGCCTTTGAAAAAACGCTGGACAGCGGGTTGTCGGTGCTGGAAACGATGCTGGCGGATGTGAGAGACGAGGTGTTGTCGGGCGACGATGCCTTTAAACTGTACGATACTTACGGTTTCCCGCTGGATCTGACACAGGATATTCTGGAAGAAAAGGGTATCACAGTGGACGAAGATCGATTCCATGAACTCATGAACGAGCAACGCCGTCGCGCCCGTGCCGCCCGTAAAGATGCGGGTGCCGATGCCTGGAAAGGTAATCCCAACATTGCCGAACAGCTGGTAGCAGGTACTTTTGTGGGTTATGCCGCCATGGAGAGCGAAGCTCATGTTACCGCCATCATTCGGGATAACGAATTGGTGGAAACCCTCGCCGATGGCGAAACCGCTACGCTGCTTTTGGATGTGACGCCGTTCTACGGTGAAAGCGGCGGTCAGGTAGGGGATATTGGTGTGATCGAAGGGGATGGTATCTGTTTTGAAGTGACCGATACCCAAAAGACCGCCGGTGGCGTGATGTTGCATATCGGTACGCTGAAAAACGGCGAATTGAACGTTGGCAACGCCGTTACCGCCCGTGTAAACGCGGATGCTCGCCGCGCTACCATGCGCAACCATTCCGCCGCTCACTTGTTACAGGCAGCCCTCCGCAAAGTGCTGGGTACTCATGTGGAACAGGCGGGTCAGTTGGTGGATGCCGACCGCGTGCGGTTTGACTTTACCCATTTCTCCGCCCTTACGGCTGACGAACTGAAACAAGTGGAAACATTGGTTAATACGTGGATCTTGGACGGTGCCGATATCACCATGACCGAAATGCCCATTGACGAAGCCCGTAAACTGGGTGCCATGGCGTTGTTCGGCGAAAAATACGGTGATGTGGTGCGCGTGGTGAAGATGGGCGATGTATCCATTGAACTATGCGGCGGTACTCATGCGGACAATACGGCTAAATTGGGTTTGTTTCACATTTTGTCCGAAACTTCCGTGGCGGCGGGCGTTCGACGTATCGAAGCCTTTACAGGCGCACAGGTAAAACGGTTGTTAGATAAGTATTACGATGAGATGACCGCGGCCGCGGCTACCATGAAAGCCAACGGTCCCGATGATTTGATCCGCCGCGCGGGTCAACTGTTGACCGAACTGAAAGATACGCAAAAAGAACTGCAGACCATGAAAAACCAGCAAGCGGCGTCGCAGATGGGCGATCTGTTGCAACAGGCCGTGGATTGCGGTGGCGTGCAACTGGTCACCGCTGTGTTTGACGGTATGGAAGGCGGCGACCTGCGGGCGCTGTGCGACCGTTGCCGCGATCGCAATATGGATAAAACCGTGGTGGTGTTGGCGGGTACTTGCGCCGAAAAGGGCAGTGTATCCTTTGCTTGCTATTGCACCGATGGTGCCGTCAAATCGGGTGCCAACGCGGGCACGATCGTGCGGGAAGTGGCGACACTTTGCGGCGGAAAAGGCGGCGGCCGTCCTGATATGGCTATGGCAGGCGGCAAAGAGATTGAAAAGACCGCCGAAGCTATGGCGGCGGTGTCGGATATTCTCAAATCGATGTTGAAAGGTTGAGTATAATGAATTGCATTTTCTGTAAGATCATTGCCGGTGAGATCCCGTCCAAGAAATTGTATGAGGACGAGCAAGTGCTGGCGTTCTATGATATCGAACCTAAGGCTCCCGTGCATTTTTTGGTGATCCCCAAAATCCACTTGACAGGTTGCGGGGATATCACCGCCGATAACAGCGGCGTGGTAGCCCATGTGTTTGAAACTATTGCCCGTTTAACGGCCAAACTTGGCGTTGACAGTTACCGTGTCATCACCAACAAAGGTGCTGGTGCGGGACAAACTGTACATCATTTGCATTTTCATGTGTTGGGCGGCCGTGCTTTGGGAGAAATGGGATGACGCGAATCATTCTGGATCTGGAATGGAACGGCGCGTATTCCAAGAAAGCCCACGGTTATTTCAATGAAATCATCGAGATCGGTGCAGTGCGCCTTGCCGAAGACGGGTCCATCGCCGATCGGTTTGATGCCTATATCCGCCCTGTGGTCAGCAAAAAACTGACCAAATTGGTGACTGATCTTACGGGAATTACCGACGAACAAGTGGAGCATGGTGCCACCTTTGCGGGAGCGATGTCTCGCTTGAAACGGTTTGTGGGCGGCGGTGAAGTGGTGCTGATGACGTGGAGTACCGCCGATCTGTTGGTGCTCATGGAAAATTGCCGTTATTTTTTCGGCGATGACCATATCCCGTTTTTTACCGCTTATATGGATCTGCAGGCCTATGCCCAAGCCAGACGACAGGTAGGCGGGGGACAACAAATTTCCTTGCTGAATTTCGGCGAATCGCTGGGACTCACCGGTGACGGTCGAGAACTGCATCACGCTATTGACGACAGCGTGTTGGCGGCAGAGATCTTTAAACAGGTATATGAAGAAACCAGTTTCCGCAAGGCTTTATCGGGGATGGATGAGGAATTTCATCGCCGTATCACTTTCCGCACCACGTATCTGTCCGATATCAACAGTCCGCTTATTCGCCGTTCGGATCTGCGGTTTGCCTGCGATGCCTGTGGACGAAATTTAAAACGAGTAAGTAATTGGAAATTCTATAACCGCATGTTTTTCGCCACCTTTCGGTGCGAAGCTTGTGACCGCAACTTCACCGGTCGTGTTCAGGCAAAGCACAAATACGAAGGCGTGGAACTAAAAAAGCGATTGGTAGCAAAAAAACCGAAAGAAGAAAAAACGACAACAAACGAAAGCGACCTTCCTGTGTGATAGGAAGGTTGCTTTTTTCACCCTTTTTATGAGAATACATACACTGGTAAAGGGGAATCCCTAAATTTTATGAAAAGGAGTTAAGCGCATTGAATCGTTCGTACTACAATCGCAATCAAACCATGGCACGCCGTCAAATATACAACACGGTAGCGCAGGACAGTTGTCCTTGCCAACCCACGGCGTATCAGGCAGAACCTACGGCGGATTGCGAAAAGATGGTTTTGGCAATGTCGTATGTGCCGTGGCAACACTGGAACACGGTTTACGAGGCGGATACCGCCTTCGTGCAGGGAACACTGTTTCCTGAACTGGACAAACCTTGGTTAGCAGGAGGGATGAACTGTGGATAACGGTACCGCATTAAAACATCGCATTCACGCGCTGGACTTTGCGTTGTTGGAGATAGCATTGTTTTTGGACACCAATCCCTGCAACGAGCAGGCACTGTGTAAGCGCGGCCAATTGATGGAGGAGCGCGACGCGCTGATCGCCGCCTATGAGGAACAGTTCTGCCCCTATGTGGTGACCAAAGCCGATGTGACCGGCGACCGTTGGTGTTGGGTACAAGGTCCTTGGCCTTGGGAATACGGAAAGGAGTGTTGACTTGTGTGGCAATATGAGAAGAAATTACAATATCCCGTCAAGATCAAAAACCCCAACCCGAAGATTGCCCAGATCGTTATCACACAGTTTGGTGGTCCTGACGGAGAATTGGGTGCCGCCATGCGGTATTTGTCTCAACGATACAGCATGCCTTATGATGAACTCCGCGCCATCTTAACGGACATCGGCACGGAAGAACTCGCCCACATGGAAATGGTGAGTTCTATGGTGTATCAGTTGACACGCAACCTGTCGCCGGAAGAGATCAAACGAGCGGGTTTTGACAAATATTTTGTGGATCACACCACCGGTGTATATCCCATTGCCGCTTCGGCCGTACCGTGGCGCGCGGAATATATTGGTGTCAAAGGCGATGTGATCACCGATTTGCACGAAGATCTGGGTGCCGAGCAAAAAGCCCGCACCACTTA
The DNA here is from genome assembly GCA_045541495.1 of Acutalibacteraceae bacterium. Taxonomy (GTDB): domain Bacteria; phylum Bacillota; class Clostridia; order Oscillospirales; family Acutalibacteraceae; genus RGIG3009. The sequence goes on from JAZQJE010000037.1 coordinate 15,736, forward strand.
TGATAACCTGCTCCGTCTTATTGACGATCCCGATGTCCGTGATCCGTTGAAATTCCTGCGTCAACGGGAGATCGTTCACTATCAACGGTTCGGTGAAGCACAACAACCGAAGTGGAATGACTACGGCGGAGCAGCTGACAAAACCGCTTGAAATAAGGCTTTTTTAGTACATAAAGGAGATTTAAAATGAAGCTGTTTAAGTGTATTGTTATGCTGATTTTAATATTAATTACTGTTCGGACAGGCTATCTTGCACTTTTATATAAGGTCTCAACATCAACAGGCGCTTTTCTTATCTGTTTAGGTATCACCTTGTTTGTTGCAAGTGATGGCGGAATAAAAAGAAAATCAAATTGAATAATTACTATCTTGATTATAGCATAGTTAAAATTAACCTACAAATTTTCAAATTATTGTTGATTTGTAGGTTAATTTGTGATATACTATTAGTAGTCAGGAGGTAATAGTATGACTGATATTATTTTTGAATACAAAGAATTACTTGCATCAAAACTTGAAATTGAGCAAAAGCTTAGTGTTTTGCCTAAGGGATATATATCAAAAAAGACGATTGGCGGTAAGCAATATTTATATTTGCAAACCCGTAACGGAGATACTGTTGAGAGCAAATACATCAAGGCAGAAGATGCAGAAGAAATAACAAGTCAGCTTTCCTTAAGAAAAGAATACGAGGCACAATTACCCGAAGTTATATTAAGACTTGCGGATATCGAAACCGCCGCCGAGTTGTTAGACAAGGCATTGCTTCGTAAATTAAAAATGCTAAAGCTCACAAGCGGTATGGATAGCATATCTGCTGACGAAAAAGAAAAACGGATTTCCTTTTCAGATGCTATGACTTCAATCGAGGGCGTTCCCGTAAGTGATAAGGTTAAAACTGACCTTGCCAATTGGAAAAAAGGCAATATTACTTTCTTGTCGGTGTTTGAGCAAACACTAAGAAGATATGGTTTTGTAACGGAGGTATAACAAATGCGTGATCCTTATTTATATGATGACGTTAACGTGCTTAAAAACTTAGCAGATATAAAAGATTCAGAATTGCTACGTAAGGCAGAAGCCGATATTACCGGTCTTGCTATGGCGGCAATTTATGATTATAAATATGATAAGTTTAACACCGAAACTTTGCAGGATATCCACCGTAATATCTTTGGTCAGATATTTGACTGGGCTGGAGAATTCCGCACCATTCAAATGGTAAAATACGAAGATGTTCTCGGCGGTGATACCGTTCGCTATGCTTATCCGAAAGAGATTAAAAAGCAGCTTAACGATACTATGAAAGAAATCGCCAAGCTCAAAAGAACCGGCGATAATGATAAAGATATAGTTTTTAAGCTCGTTCGCATAATCGCGAGTATTTGGCAAACCCACCCCTTCCGTGAGGGTAATACACGAACGGTTATAGTGTTCGCTGTTCTGCTTGCAAAATCATTGGGTTTTGAGGTCGAACACGAACTTTTCAAAACAAACTCTGCCTATGTTCGTAACGCTCTCGTTTGGGCATCACAAGGTATTTATTCGAAATACGAATACTTAGAGCGCATCTTCTTCGATGCAATTCTCGGTGAAGATAACGAAACCGACACTCCCGCCGAAACCAAAGCAAGCAAATACGACACCATCGGTGAGTATAAAGTTAAAGACTATAAAGAAAGACCACACGAATATATGGACGAATAATACAGAAATAAATATATCAAACTGATGATGACTTAGGAGAAGTTTATGCTTTCCTTCGTCTAAAGGTAAAAAAACAGTTCCAATCCGATCAACTCGGATTGGAACTGCATTTTACTTATTTAAGATTTCTATTTTTAATCTTGGATAAACATTTCTTGTGTTCTCTAGTCCATCGCCCCAAGGAGTAGGATAAAATTTTGTGCTATGTACGATGAATTTAACTACGTCACCAACTTGCGGGTCGCCGTGTTTTTCTTTATCATCATCAAAAAACAGCCAATGCGTTTCGCCATCTGCCGGAGGCGAGCCTAAAGGAATTAGAGCATCCAATTTCAAACAACGTTTTCCTTGAAGATTACTGTTGCAATTCATATCTGCTCTGTCTTGAATTATTGTGGCAATAAACTTATTTCCCGATTTTTCAGCAAATTGAAGAGTTTTTAAGAATTTTTGGTAGTGTTTGTTAAATTCTTCTGTGTCCGGATATGAGATTAATCCCGCTTCAACAAACTCATCATAAACAACGCGCAAACGGTCCAATTTTCTAAATTGCATACCTTGCAATGGCGTTTTATCGTATTCTTTCACACCTACAGGATCAATCACAATGGGAACAATTCTCTTATCAAGAGCCCACGCTGCACCCAGTTCCGCCAAGCAAAAGGAACTGCGCATATAGGATGACGTCATCAAAAGGATAATCACATCACAGCTTTGAATGTTATTTTTTATTGTATTTGGGAAGTGGGCACTTGTTTTTATGCTTCTTGCAATCGAGCTGCTGAATATGGAGCTTTTATTTATACCAAATCCACCTACCAATAAATCTAAAAAGCAATCATGTAACCGCTTATCGATGGTCGAATGGCTAATAAAAACAGTTTTATTTGTGTTTCCTATCATGTTAATCTCCTTCATGCTATACCATATACTCGGGCCAAGATATTTTATCAAGCTCGTCCAGAAACTTCTCTCCAATATCAGGCTCTATCATATGAACATAATACGCTTTGCCATAAAGATGTTCACGATAATTAACGAAATGCGTGGCATTAGAGTTTTCCAAATGAATTAAAACCCCGAATTTTTGACAATAATGAATCTCTTTTTTTAGTTCACGCTTGTAACGTTTCGGGACACGAACGGTTCCGTTTTGAACAACTAAACCAGTAATAAATTTTGGTTCTCCACAAACAAATGACTGTGTCTTTTCAGTATTGATACTGAAATCGTATTTATTGACTATTGCAGTTATTTCGGGTATCAATTGTGGCATCTCGCTGTTAGAAGAAAACGTAAGATCATCGGCATATCTGGAATAGGTAATGCCATTCTCTTTCGCAAATCTTTGTATCTCTCTATCCATTCTTTTGCATATTATATTCGCAATTTTGGGACTGGTAGGAGCTCCTTGCGGCAGAGCTCCCTTAAAACAACAAAGTTTGGTAAGCTCCTGTGATGCACGAGTGGTGTACCCAATCTGTTTAAATAAAGTAAACACCTTTTCTTCGGATATGGATGGAAAGAAATCCTTTATGTCCATACAGATAACAAAATCGTGATTCGCATGCAGTTCGGCATGGGTTTTAATAGAACGATTCAATTCAAAGCCATGTGCATATTTGGAAACTTTGATATTATTCAAAATATTATCAAGGATCCAGCGTTGACGTGCTTTTAATTTTTTGCTTGGTGCAAGAATTGTTCTGACCTTATTGTCGTGAATTAAATCAAATGTATGATAGCTGGCCTCTAACGAAATGCCTCGTGTACGTAAAACTTGGTAAATATGCTCTTCGTCAAAAAACACCGGAAGATTTTTGCCCATTAGTTTCTTTGCATATTTACAGCAACGTATAACGAACTTATCGTCATATCCTTTTTGATACAAGCCGTGCATTAAGTTGGTTATATAAACGTAATCCATAATAAACCTTCTAAAAACGGGAGACCGCTACGTAAAATGAAACTAAATTCAAACATTCGATGTTGCAGAGCGGTTACAAAGAGAACGAAGAGAACGCGTAAGCGCTCTGCAACATCTGTTAGTGCCGTTCTTAACACGAGGCGAATACACCTCTTAGCTAACGATCTCCCGTTTTTTTGAACTATTTTTTCTTAGCCGAAAAGCTTTTCGGCGTTGGTATATATGAGTAATTTTTCCAATCAACGCTTATAGTGTCTGGGTACAAATAATCGGAATGCGAAACAGAGTCAGGATGAATTGCTATACTATCTCCACGGGAAGTTATAGAAAACTGATTGTTATGAAGAGCTAAGTAACCGTTATCGCAAAGATAGCGAATATGCTTCATTATCTCAGTTTTAGGTAATTTAAGTTTCTCGGATATATATGTTAAATCGCAGTTGGAATCTTGTCTTAATATTCCTAATATCAAGCAATCCAACGTTTTTTCCTCGTAATCCATTATTCATTCCTCTTAGCAACAAACGTATATGAATTTGCACCAGACAGTTTTTTCTTGGTTGCCAAATCTGAAACGCTTGGTCTTTTACATTCTTTACCGTCTCGTTTAAATGGTGGGGCGTTAAAAGGGGTAGGTCTCCAAAAAGAACTGATGGTGTTATTCGGGGTGTTGTAATAAAAGGAAATCAAAAGGCACCCTTGCTTAAAACCCATACGATAAGAGTGATCTGAACCGGCAAAGTAATTATCTATCTCCGTTTCATATTTATTTACAATGCCATATTCTGTTGAATCTCCCTTAAATGCTTTTGCGCATATCCATTCATTTTTATAAATCGATGTAACGGCATAACCGTATTTGATAAAGTTTTTATTGAAATGATCGATTCCTTTTTCGGTAGGAGCAATGCACATATAATATAACTTGATTTTACCTGTGCCATTGATTTTAAATTTTTCGCAAAACGAATACATTTCATTCCATAGGGTACAACCAGTTCCCAGTATATCATCAACAAAAACGATTGCTTGGACTCCTTCTAACCGTTCTTCTATGAATTTTGATTGCGCAGCTAAAATCTGATCTTTACCGATATCCTCTAAATTGTATCGCTGCATATCGGCTCGAACGTTATCACTGCCGGATTTTGTTCCGCTTGATGATTCAACCGTGACATACAGCACATCATCAACTTCAATAGCGTGCTTTTGCAATTCTGCTTTAAGCATCGCCATGGACTGCACAAACCGATCCTGACATTCTTCTTGGGTTAAGTATATGTATCTGCTAAAAGCATCAAGAAAAATTGCATGATCTTCATCCGCAATATTCAAAAGCCAATCATCCAGCTTTTGCGGTAGTTCCGCTATGCGATCACAAGGATGAATGGTGGTAGGATCAATATTATTATTCTCATAAAATAACTGCAACGCTTTATTTTTTGTCATAATAACTTCCTTTTTGTAAATTACAGGAATATTATACCATCTTGTGATTTGAAAATCAATTATTATTGCACCGACATCCGTTAGGTGAAGGAAACATATATAAAGATAATGTTACAAACAATGAGAGGGGCTGTTTTTACAGCCCCTCTCATTATTTTTATTCTTTTGTTAAACGGCGGATATGACCGATAATCAGCATCATATCATCATCGTTAAGTTTTCTAAGTTCGTCAATTGCGCTTTGAAGTAATGCTGGGTTTTCAATCGAGTCATCAAAGAACTGGCTAGGAGTGATCCCAAAGTAATTACATATCTCAAGGAACTCAGCCATAGGCGGCAGAGACTTACCGGAGGATATGTTATAGATATAACTCCTACTATGACCAAGGTCATAACTCATTTGGTATTCTGAAACACCCTTTTTGAGTCGCAATTCCGTAATTCTATTTCTAATAAAAGTTCCATCCATCATATTCACGCCTCTCTAGTTATATTTTAGTCTATTGAGAGGGCGTTCTATTCCAAGAATATATGTTTAATTCTGTTGTTTAATGGTGTACAATATGTTATAATCAAATAAAATATGTTTTTGTATTAATATTATTGCTTTAGCATCAAAAATTATATTAATAAAACATAAATAATTGGAGTTCGATATAACATGTTGGATATTTTTACGGTTGCCTTTTTCGGTCACAGGTATATAGACAATCCGTTTAAGGTTGAAGAGCTACTTGAAGAGCAGATCAGAAAACTTATTAACGAAAAAGAGTACGTAGATTTTTTGGTGGGGCGTAACGGCGAATTTGACCAGTGCGTTTCTTCATCGGTGCTTCGTGTACGAAAGAAGCTTAGGGATGATAACAGCGCCCTTGTATTAGTGCTGCCGTATGCAACGGCGGAATATCTCAACAATGAAGAATACTACCACGATTACTATACCGACGTAGAAATATCCTACGCCGCATCCAAAGCGCACCCAAAGGCCGCCATACAGATCCGTAACCGTGAAATGGTGGATAGAGCCGACCTTGTTATCTGTTATATTGAGCGCAAGGAAGGCGGCGCCTGGCAAACCGTGAAATATGCTATGGAGCAAAATAAAAAGGTCATCAATCTGGCTGACGAGTCAGCTTCATCCTACTAAAAAGCAAAGCAACCGTATCGGGTGATACGGTTGCTTTTTGTTATGCCAATATTTGTTTTAAGAGCTCGGTTGCGGGCTGGTCACTTGGATCGTTTGTTCCCAGCTTTCCACGGAAGGCATCGGCAAAGATGGATTTTTTCATAAGGTCGATCTTGGCAAGGGTTTCTTCCGCCGCTTCTTTGATCCGCTGTTCATCAGCAAGCAGTTCATCGAGAATACGGACGATTTCGTCTTGTTCCTCTCTCGAAGGAGTAGAAATCCGAACATCGTTCAGCACCTTTAGATTGATATTCTTCTGTGCGGTTGCAGGAGCATTTGCTTCCAGCTCTTTCTGTAGAACGCTCATCATATAGTACACATACTTTGACGAGGTTTTTTCATTGGGAGTAAAGCCAACCACGCTATCGGGGAAGCAACAGTCATACGAGAGGATGGCAACGTCACCAATGTTGGCGGCGATAGTTATGCACAGTGTGCCTGCCGGAAAAAGTCGGCTCTGAGCCATTCCAAACTCGCTTAATGTTTGTGTATGGTGCGTAACATATACATTTGCTCCCGCAACATCGCCGGTTTGTATGAAAGGATAATCTCCCCCAAAGAGACGTTCATCATTTCGGGGACGATGTTTGGAACGACCTCTTTCGAGTATTCCTAAATCTGATAGGGACAATTCTTGCCAACTGCCTATGTCGATATGATTTGTTTCTCTCCACTGTTCCGTCAAATTACCTGCAAAGGCAGCGGCTAAAATTGCGGCTCTGCGCTGTTCATACTCATCAACAATCTGCTGTGCATTCTCTACTGCCTTATCCAAATCAGCAAAAAGCTCGGTAATTGTATCAACGATTCGCTTCTGCTCTGCAAGCGGCGGGACTGGTATTAAGATTTTTGAAATTGTACTTGTTGAAAGATGCTTGACCGTGACACTCGGCGTTGCATCGTTAACTTGTTTTAACGGTTGAGGAAGAAAATAAAAAAGGAAATCGTCAAGCAATAGCTTAGAAGAGCTTTTAATGGTACATACACGCTGATTTAACAACGCATCTTCGCTTTGCCATTTGCTGACATTAAAATCACCATCCATACCAATCAGAATATCCCCGTTTTTTATAATATAACTATCGGGACATTCCTCGTCGGTATATGTTTCTGTGTATCCACGGACAACATCACGAATACGGATAAGGGGTTTTGCTGATTCGTTTTTAACGGTGAATCGTTTGGAGTCAAAAGGATATCCGCTTTTGGTTTCCGAGAGATCTCCTAATTTAACCCATAACCAGTTAGAGGGAATAGGATATTTGTCTGGGGTTTTAACAACCTTTGCCATTATTCACCCTCCGCTTTCAGTTTACGGAGCTTGGCGGAAACACCCTGCATCAGTCCCAGAGATTCTTCGAGAAGTGCAATTACGTCATCACAGCTCTCAATAGGATCGGGCAGGTCGGTATAGTCCAGCACGGAATCATCACGGATAAGACCGAGATCGAGGGTATCTCCTTTGTCTTCAATCTCTTCACGGGTGAACACGCTCCACCGTTCATCCTGTACGGAACGGCGGTCTGTGGCGGTATATGCCTTTTCAAAGTCGGCAAAATGCTCCACCGTTAAGGGGGTTGTTTTACCAAAGGACGGCATATTGGTGCGCAGATCGTAAAACCATACCTCTTGGGTATTACCTCTATCCTGCTCGCCACGGGTGAAGAATAATACGTTGGTTTTCACACCCTGGGCATAGAAAATACCGGTGGGCAGACGGAGCACGGTATGCAGATTGCATTTTTCCATCAGGTCGTGACGAATTTTAGTGCCGTCACCGTCGGCAAACAGCACGTTATCCGGCAGAACCACAGCGGCACGGGCTTTTCCATCCGCTTTCAAGCTGCGGTAAATATGTTGCAGGAAGTTCAACTGCTTATTGCTGGTGGGATAGGTGAAGTCATCACGGGTGGCACGTTCGCCGCCTTTTTTGGTTCCAAAGGGCGGATTGGTGAGCACCACGTCATAGCCGTTTAACTGTTTACCCTCATTGGAAAGAGTGTCGCCCAAGTAAATCTGACCCGAAATATCGTGGAGCATGGCATTCATCAGCGCAAGGCGGTGGGTATCGTGTACCAGTTCACAGCCGGTAAAGGCGGCGGTACGCTGAAACTCCTGCTCGTCAATGGAAAGGTCAAAGAGATTATCGGTATGATCTTTTACGTATTGGTCGGCGGCGATCATAAAGCCGAAGGTGCCGCAGGCGGGGTCATTGCAACGCTCGCCGGGCTGAGGGGCTATGAGCCTTGTCATCACGTCGATCAGCACACGGGGCGTAAAATACTGTCCCGCGCCGGATTTCTTCTCAGTAGCGTTCTTTTCCAAAAGACCTTCGTAAAGATTGCCTAAGCCCTCTTCCTTGGCGGAATACCAATCAAATTGGTCGATGGTAACGATGATCTTTTCGAGGTTTTTGGGTTCGGCAATGTTGGTCTGTGCGCCCTGATAGATCTCCCGAACACGACCGTGGCATTTGGTGCCGAGGTGTTCCAAGAGTTTTTTATAAAACGTTTTCAGTTCAATGCCCTGCTTGGAAACGAGCTTGTCCCAGCGGTAATCCTCGGGGATGGCACCCTCGGTGCCGGTCTCCTTGCACATTTTCAGAAACAGGATATAGGTAAGCTCGGTCACGTACTGCTGATAGGTAATGCCATCGTCACGCAGCACGTTGCAGAGATTCCATAGCTTTGCAACAATTTCTTGATTGTTCATGCGGTTTTAGCTCCATCTTCGTATAGATAAGTGTTCAGCTCGGTAATAATGTCCCGCAGCTTTCCGCCGAAGCGACGGTCAATAATCAAAAAGCCGCCGGCATTTTTGAAGGCACCCATTTCAAATATTTGGTCATCCAGCACGGTTTCTTCCAAAAGCACCCGTTCAATGCGTCTGAGCCATTCGAGCTGGGTATTATTAAAGCTGTGGTTTAGTTTCAGCTTGGCAAAGGCGTTCTTGACACGGGTATCGTGGCTGATCAGGGCAGAGCCCAATGCCTGCTGACGAATAAAAGCAATGATATCGGCAACAATGTCCTGATTGGTCATAGCGTTCCAAGCGGTGTTTAGCTGTTGCTCGTTAAAGTCGTGGCGGTCAAGCTCTAATTTGAGACCTTTGAGACTTTCTCTTGTCAGCTCGGCGGGCTTGGTGCAGACGATATTCAGCGCCGCGATCTTATTCATATTTTGGGTGATAAACTGCTTAAAGGCTTCCAGATAGTCCTCGGGGCGTTGGCTGTCGCCATAGCCACGGGTGCGCTCAACCAGCTCATCGGGATGATGGTCGATAACCACCGGGCGTTTCACGCGGGGCGTATGGTCACGATCCAGCATGGTAAAGGCATCCTTGCAGGAAAGCAGAGCTTTCTTGGCATCGGGAATCTTACTACCGGTGATAAACTGTGCGTACTCCTTCGGTTCTTTACCGCCTGCAAAATACTTAAACTGCTCAATAATGCTATCGGGCATATTACGCTGACGGCGGTGGAGCTTGGCAACGATCTGGCTGATCTGATAAGCTAACTGCTCCTCGCTTTCAGCCGCCTGCAATCCATCCAACAGATTTTCAAAGGAAACGTTGGGATTGACAATAATGGGTTTCATTGTGCTGACGTCCTGCAAGGATTCATACACGCCCACAGGGTCATAAATCTCAAAGTGGGATTTGAAGATTGCAGGGCAAGGTCTGGTCGCGCGGCCCAGCATCTGCTCAAAGAGGATACGGGACTTAATGCGGCGCATAAAGACAAGGTTGGTAATTTCGGGAACGTCAATGCCCGTTGCCAGCAAGTCAACGGTAACGACGATCTTTGGGTAGGCTTCGTTCTTGAAACGCTTGATTGCCTCGGAGATCTGTTTTTTATTGCCGTCTGCTAATTTGCCTGTAATTTTCATTACCACGTCGGTATCCACGCCGCCTGCGGCATAAATCTCCTTAAGGATGGCCACGATCATATTGGCGTGGTTATCGTTGACGGCGTAAATGAGGGTTTTACCCAAGCCGTCGGGATTTAAGTCCCAAGCGATTTCATTCAGAACGGTGCGGTTAAAGTTTTCGGTGATGACCTGACGGTTGAAGGTGCCAATTTCAAACTTCATTTCGTCTTCCAGTTCATCACTGTTTACCACGTCGCCGGTTACGGGGTCATAAATAGCAAGCTGTTCGCCTTTATCGTATTTAATACCCTCTACACGCAGCTTGGTGCGGATATTATGGGGTGCATCGTGGTCGATGAGATACCCGTCCACAACGGCTTCTCGGTAGCTGTAATTGAATACGGGCTTGCCGAAAATTTCAGTCGTATGCAATGCGGGCGTGGCGGTAAGAGCCACCTTGACGGCATCGAAATAGTCAATGACGGCACGGTAGCGGCTGATATATTCCGCCTGATTGCGATAGAGCATTTCGCTGTCGCTCATATCACGGTCGAGGATATAGCCACGGTGTGCTTCGTCAACTACAATTAAATCATAGGCGGTAACGGAGAGCAGGTCATCGCTTTCGGGGGAGAATACGCGGGCGACAAGGCTCTGCACCGTTGAAATATGTATCTTGGTTTCACGGTCAATTTCCTTTTCGGTAAGGCCTTTGACGGTGAATATATTATCAAGGGTCATTAGGTCCTCGATCTTTACCTCACGGCATACATCTTCCGCCTGTTCACCGAGAGAAATACGGTCAACAAGGAACAGAACACGCTTAAAGCGTTTGGCTTTGATAAGGCGGTAGATAAGGCCGAGAATGGTACGGGTTTTGCCGGTGCCGGTAGCCATCGAAAGCAGCACGGACTGCTGACCTTTCATAATGGCGTTTTCGGCGGCCTCGATAGCACGGATCTGATATTTACGCAGATTAAGACCATCGGGATCACGCAACAGGTCGTAGGGAGTGCTGCGCAGGGTATCGTTAGCCGCTTCAATGTCTTTGTCCAGCATTTCCATAATGCCCTGGGGACTGATCCAGCCCTGCAGGGCTTTGGGAGCGTTGGAACGGATACGAAGATCCTGGAACCAGATGCCGGATTTTGTTTCAATCTGTTTCAGATATTTTCTGCCGTTGGTGGCGAAGATAAAGGGAACCTTATACGAGCCCCAATGATTGATAACGTATTCCTTATGGGCAGATTTAATATGCTTTGCGTATGCCTTGCACTGAAAATCCAGCACACCGGGGATATCGGTTGCGGCTTTCTTGGCTTCTACGATTGCCACGAGTTTAAGACCGACAAACAGGGCATAATCGGCATAGCCGGTGTGTCCGTCTGCGGTATCGGTGGGCCACTCGGCAATGGCAAGGTTTCTGCCCTTTTGGGGACGGGTGCCTTTGGAGTAGCGGTATTCGTTTGTATCAGTTTCCCAACCAAAGCGGCGGAGCTGTTCGTCAATGAGATAGCGGGTCTGTGCCTCGGAAAGATCCATGCTCTCCGAAACGGTTTCCGCTTTCTCGACACGTTCCTTTTTACTCTTTTCAGAGGCGGCGGTCTTAACGGGGGTATTGACCTGAGCCGTCAAAGCGGCAATGCGCGCTTCCTGTTCTTTGATAATGGCTTCATAATCGGGGATTGCCTTTTCTTCGGGCATAACAAAGGCCGGGGCCTTGAAATCCCACTCGCCGTAAACCTCCATAAACCAAGCTGCAAGGTTAAATGCCATTTCGAGCAAGGTCTTGGCATCGTCCACCGAGGAAGCGTTGTTATGAACGGCGTTGTTTCTGGCTTTGCGCAAGGCATACAGAATATCGCTGATTTGTTGCGTTAACAGGCCCTGCTGCTGAAGGATAATAATACGGTTGGCGTGGGTGTTATCGGCAATGGGCTGGTCGAGGCTTTCAAACGAAAAAATGTCCAATACCAGTTGCTCACCGAACATACCGAGTTTAATTACGCAGGAGTTGGGATCGGAATACAGGTAATTTTCTGCAACGGCACCGATTTCAGCTAAATCGTGCCAATATTCGCTTAAAAATTCAAAGTTTGATTTCATCCCTCCGACTCCTTTCCTTAATTTTATAATATCTCAATTTAATATTATACAGCAAAGCGTCGAAAAAAGCAATAATATATGGGCTTTTAGCTATCATTCTATCGTTATAAGGGGAAAATTAATGTTTTCTTGAAATGCAAATAATACCTTTTTTACATTTATGCCAAAGAGTCGCGGGATCGCGGCTCTTAACTTTTTGTGTAAAAGAGGTTTTTTCTATGTTAGACAGAACAGAGTATGAAAATTATTGGTATGCGTTCCAACAAAAATTGGACAAAATCTTGGATGAGCGTAAGATGTCCTACCGAGGATTAAGCATTAAGCTTGGTAAATCACCGGGATATATCTACGATATTGTCAACCGAAGGATTGATCCATCAGTTATAGCCTTGTTTGAAATTGCAGCATATTTTGACTGCACAATATGGGGTTTTTTAGATATTACCAAGTAAAAGTTCCGGGGCGTTGTTTGTCAAACAACACATCGGGCAAATCTATTGACGATAGAAAATCCGCGTGTTAAACTGACTATGCTACATTTAAAATAAAGCAGGAGTGTTTTTAAAAGATAACGAAAAATGCAATGTTCCCAAAGGGTTAATTGCGCTTGTTTGTTATGCTTGGATCCTGCGTATAGGGCAAAGGCAAAAGGAATGCAAGTTAGCACTTAACCTTGAGGGTTAGGTGCTTTTTTGTTATCTTTTTGCCTTCTTTTATGTTTTGTTCTCCGCTAAGTGACGGGTTCAAAATAAACGCATAAAGGAAGGTGGTTCAAAATGATTGTATTTTAAATGGTAAGTTAGTTGCATCAAAGGTTTGGTGCCGATTCCTGTAGTCTGAGTTCTGCGACAGGCTGTAAATCACTAGCAGAGGACCCTTCGAAGTTAGGTCAAACTTTATCAGCCGATGCTCTAAGGCTGATTAACTGTATAACCGAAGAAGTGGAAATACGGAATTAAAGAGCTATCAAAGTCGGAAGGCCAAGCGGTCTTAGGAAGACAAATAAGGCAG
>JAZQJE010000038.1:0-8397 GCA_045541495.1 Acutalibacteraceae bacterium
TTCTTTCAGCTAGTGTAAAATGTGTGTATGACAATATACTTCCCTCCGTGTTGTTGTATTTGTGGTTATTTACATTTTACACTTTGGGTTGTATATTGTCTATTTTTTATTTAGTGTTGCACTTCATATTATAATCTGTCCCCCTCCCTTTCGATAAGGGAGGGGGTCACTATACCAAAAGGAAAAACCCACCGATAATGCCGACGCATATCAGTGGGTTTTGACGCATGATTGCGCAAAAAAGTTTGCTTTTTAAAGAAAAACTGCCTTATCAACGCTTGGCGTTCTCTCCGCTTTTTGGTTACATACCGTATACGTGGAATTGAGCGCCTACCGGAACTTCCATGACGGTGTTGTTGGAGATGACCTCCAACAGCATATTGTCGATACGGTGAATCACCATGACACCGCTTTTGAAATCCGTGATGGTGATGACGTTGCTTTCTTCTTTGATAGAGGCAAATCCATCGCCGTCACCGTAGCCCAGGCAATAATACACATCCTCATATTTGATAAAACTATAGGGGTCCCGTTGTAATTCTTGATCCAACTCATCTTGCGTCATTTGATCGAGCGCCGGCATACCGCCTACAAACTCGTACCCCTCATCTTTGAAGTAGAGGTACCACACTTGCAATTCGCCGTTGTCCGCTATGGTGGCATATTCCCAATCCGCATCGGCCAGGTCCAGGGGATATTCCACATCTTTAAACGAGGTGGTGGGCACGGTGGTGGTCGTTGTTGTGGGGGCAGCCGTAGTGGTGGTTGTCGTGGCAACGGTGATCGTGGTGGCTTTAGTGGTTGCAGCAGTCGTCGTGGTCGCTGCAGTGGTAGTCGTGGTGGCGACGGTGGTCGCAACGGTAGTTGCGGCAGTGGTCGCTGTAACTTCCGTAGTGGTTACCGTTGTTGCCTCGGTGGTCGTGGCAGTCTCTTCGGTGATATCGGTCGTGCTGGTTTTGTCCCCTTTGTCCGCTAACGCATAGGTACTGAAATGGGACAGTTCCACCACCGCTGTACGGGTGGCGGCATCCACAACGGTGGGCAACGCTTCGGCGGTTCCTTGATCATCTACATAATACACGGTGACATTGGTGCTGTAATTTTCGGGGATAGGAAAATTCACGGTGAGGGTTCCGTTGGGTTGCACTTCCGCTTCGTCTTTGACGGCGTTGATCTCAAACACGCAAAATTGCTCCGCTACTTCTTCAATGGCGGCTTCTACCCGTTGGTAAACTTCCCCCTCGGTTACGGCTTCGGCTTTGACTTCGGTGCCTTTTTCAAACACTTTTTCGGGGATGACCACCGAAACCGAGGCACCTACCTCCACCGCTTCGGGGGCTACTTCTTTCCCGCAGGCGGTGAACAGTGTCACCAGCAACAGGAAGATGGTCATGACGGCTAACAGTTTTTTCATAGATTTTCTCTCCTTATGTTATAGTTGCGCTGTCGTTGGGTCTTTTTCTTTGAATTCCATAGAGGCGATAATTTCGTCACAAAGCAGTCGTGCGGCAGCAAAAACAACTCCCGATGTTAGCACAGATCACCGTACATAACAATGAGTTCGGGGTCAAACAAGGTGTAGAGGATGCTCAACGCCTGTCCCATTTTTTCACCCATGTCGCGGAACAACTCCAAACTGAGGGGATCACCCTTGTGCGCTGCCATAACGACATCACGGTAGGTTAAGGTCTGAACGTTTTCCACCGCCAACCGCGTGGGGCGGTTGTGATTGACGGCGTCGATAAAACGCGTGACGATCCCCATGCCGCCCACATAGTTACCCAAGCAACCGCGGCTTTGATAATAAGAACAGGGTTCGCCGTTGGGGGCGATGGTCATATGGACCAATTCGCCCGCTTTACCGCCTGCTTCCAAGTGGAATCGACCGTTGCTGAGGATGCTCATGCCGATGCTTTGGTCCATACGGATGAGCAGGGCGGCTGGCGCGTCTGCCATGGCGGGAGCACCGAACGCGCGTTCGGCGACCATGATACAGTCGGGATCGTGCCATAATTTGGTGGGATAGCCGTACCGCTCGGTGATGATCGATTGCAACGGGACTTTACCCCATCCGCTGACACCGGGGAACACCGTACTCACACCGTCGCGGGCGTTGACGGTGCCTTGCACCGCCATACCGATACCAATGATGGATTGGGAGCCATATTGTTCCACAATATTATCCAACAGAGCGAAAATGGCATCCATTACGCAATGGTAATCCAAGGTGGAGAACAGGCGCAACCATTCCTACACGATACGACCTTTCATATCGGTGACCACACCGCACAGGCCGGTTAAGTTGATGTCCAATCCGATGATATAGTTATCGCCGGAGTTGATATCCAGTTCGTCGGGACGGCGGCCGGATGCCGTTGCCTGTTTGCCCGCCGCCACCACATACCGACTGTGCAACAACAAGGTGGTCAAAGAAGACACACTGCCCCAACTGGGGCCGGTGAGTTGTTGCAGTTCCCGCTTGGCGATGGGACCGTGATCGCGGATAGTGGTGAGCAACGTACGCATATTGCCGACGCGCATTTGCGCACTGTTACTGGGTTGAGGCATCGTATCCCTTCTTTTTCGTCGATATCGCTTTATTATATACCATTTTTTGGCTACTCGTCAAGGGGACGACGACAATCATAACCACCAGCACAGCTGGTGGTTCATTACTACAAAAGAAAACCGCCTCTGTCGAGGCGGCTCTTGTTAACATTCCCCGGCGAGGGAGAACATTTTGGTTTCGCCGAAATGCATGGGGATTTTGAGGTCGGTGACTTGTTTGCCGTACCATTTTTTCTCGTACACTTCAAACACGTCGCAGGGGCGGGGCAGGTGCAGGGTCTTCTCCCCCGAAGACGCGGCGTGCATGACCACGAAGTTTTGGTTCGCGTACAGCACGTCGTCGGTATCGTCTGCCCAGATATGACAACCCGCATACCGCGCCAAGGCTTGGATGAGGTCGGCGCGCAGGATCTTGGCGCCACAGAACACGGAATAGAACCCGTCAATTTCCTTGATGGTCAGCGCAGGCAGATCGGTGTTGCAAAAACGGCCCAGTACCGTGGCATCGGGGTCGTCGGTGTAGAACAGCGGATAGGCATACGTGACGTTATTGGTATCCCGCAACCACACATTGGAACGGATGGGACGGTCGAAGTTGCCGTAAATGCGATAGGGGTCGATGCCCGCCACGGACGGATGGTCGGTGCGCACACGGAAATTGGTGAAATCGCACGTGGGGTCCATGACCGTGCGAATCCCCGTCAGTGCCGTGATATTATCGGCGGTCATGCGAGCGTCGGCGTCGGGATTGATAAAGCCGGAAGCGTAGATCCAAATCGCCATGTTGCCCTTTTTACGGATCTTTGTTTCTATGGCACGGCGCTCCTCATCGTTCAGATAGAAGCAGTTGACGAAAAGGTACACTTTATATTCGGGCATATCGTCCCGCGCCAAATCGTTGTGGAAGTAATAGTCCACCGGCAAACCGATACGGTGCACTTCACTGGTGCGGAACATATCGCACAGTTCTTTGCTGGTTTGCTGGGTGACCAGTGAAATGGATTCTTCGTCAAAAATCAGCGCTACTTGATTGTGTTTACGGCGATCCAACGTGTAGGCGAATTTGGCTACTTCTTGTTGACGGGCAATTAACTTGTAAATACCGTTGTCTTGATACCGTTTGCCGTCAGGAGAATGGTCAAACCACCACCCGTAAATATCCTCGCAGATATCACGGCCGAAATCCCGTTTCATGACACTTTCGGTGTCTTCTAGCGTAAACAAACGCATGCGAGAGCGTTCTTGAGCGTTGTCACAATGAGTGCGGGTATCGTCTTCGGCAATGAACACTTTACCGCGCAGACGGAACGAGTCTTGCATGGAACGCATGGCGGTGACACCACCGGGTTGCCGTTCGTCGTACATACCGGGGGTTGCCAGATAATCTACACAACTATCCAGAATTTTCAGCGTTCCGCCCGCACTGCCGTTGTTGAAGAAATGGGTGCAGGCAAAGCCGCTATAAAACGCACCCACCATTTTGCTGTCGTCCCGATTTTTTAACAACTCGGCAAAGTACACCACCGAATCCGCCGTTACCTGATGGAAGGAACGGAAGAAATCGAACACGCACATATATTTATCTACATTGAGGAAGGAACCCACATTCTTTTCGCCGCCGGGGTTGTCCGAACCTTTTTTGTGGGCCAATTCCTCATAGGAATCCATGGCTAACCGATCGATTTGAATGAAAAATCGCTCGTCCATAGGGGGGATATGAGGCTCCTCAAAGGTAGCAGAAGGATCGCGCCAAGCTGCGCGAAGGGCTTCTTCGGTTTTGTATTTGGCGCGCAGATAACCGCTGAACGCTTTGCGTTCGGACGGGCTAAAGCCCGCGCCTTTGTTTTTGCTGTAATGATTAAGTTCGCCGCGACAATGCCATTCGGATGTGGAGCCTGCCGCTAAAAAGTAGCCGATGATGTGATCCCGCAGAGGGGTTTGATCCAATTTGTCAAGGAAGTCGGTTAAATGTTTGCCGCCTTCGTCCCGCCAATGTTGAGAGCCGAGGAAGGGTTGGCCGGGGACGGTTTTGCCCAGAATATATTGGGTGTAATACGGAATGGGTTCGTAGGACCCGTCCTCATATTGCATAAGTTCTTCGGGGTGCTCCTCCATCCACGAAATGGGCGGATCGATGGTAATGCGCAAAAAGCACAAGGCATCGGGAACAGCGTTTAACAGTTTTTTGGCGTTTTCCTGTAATTCTTCCAGTGCGTCTTTGACGCACCATTCGGTGCCGCAGGTGAGAAAGAAAATGCGTACGCCTGCTTTACGCAAGCTTTGATAATATTCTTCGTCGTGACGAAGTAAGGTGACAGTCATGGGGGGGAAGATCTCGCCGTCCACTTCGATGGCGGGACTGCCGTTGTGCATTACTAACCGTGCTTTTTCCATGGTACTTCCTCCTTGTATTACCAGTTCATGATGGCGGCGATCTGCGGTTGCAGGGCTTTCGCCAAACGGGCGTTTGCGGCGGCGCTGGGATGGGCGGCGGAGCCCAGTTCCGCATCGCCTGTGGCGATGGCGGCAGGTAGAAAGTGAACCTTATTATCCGTTTGGGCAAACCGCTCTACTTCTTCCCGTATGACCGGGATATACCCATTTTTCATAAAACCGTATACCCACAGCAAGGTCGCGGTGGGATGGGCGGTGCGAAGCCCGGTGAGAAACGCGTGCACGCCTGCCTGAATATCGGCGGGGTCGGCGTTCATGAATTCATCGTTGGTACCGATATTCACAATCACCAGATCGGGTTGATACCGCTCATAGTCCCACGGGGTCGTTTGCGCAAAATCGGCGTAGGGATAAAAGCGGGGCAATACATGATCGGTATTGCGGGTGTTGGACATGATCAACCCGTACCCGCTAATAGACACGATCTGCCGCTGCGCATCAAAGGCATCCGCCAACAACCAACCGCAGGTTAAGGTAATATCTTCGGTTTGGGTGCTGAACGGATCGGTTTCTTTGCCTAGTACGCCGAAGCCGCAGGTGATGGAGTCGCCGATGCAAACCATACGGCGGGCGGGTAAACGAGGAGGTTCCACCATACCGGTGACGGTAAGACCGTGTAGCACAGCTGTGCCGTGAGAAGCCTCGGTAAGTTTGACCACTCGAACGGCGGTGACGGTATCCGCAGGCAGGTCATCCGCTAACGTGATAGCTTTTTCGGGGGCGGCGGTCAGCATGATCTTATTGGTACGTTGTCCGTTGACATACACGGCAATCCAAACGGCTTCGTCGGGTGTTCCGTCGGGACCCCGCAGGTCTGCCGTGACGGAACTGCCGCGCACCGCGATCTCAAAGCCGGAGCCCGACCAACCAAAGGTGGCCTCTTTGTCGGTCACCATGGCGCGACCCGTATACGCGATGCGGGAATCGGTTAAAGAAAGTTGCGTTTCCATTGTCATCACCCTACCTGTCAAAACCGTCGTATTTCACGTTCACCATATCATATCAAGGGGGAAAAGTCTACCCCATTTTTTGTTTTTTCAGCCACTTTTTTTAAAAAAGAAATCCGCATTTGTCAGGGGACGGGCGAAGCATATGCGTCCCGTTGGGATGGTATACACATCCGAAGACAGTGGCTGAACAAGGTGCAGGCCGTTACATTGAGCAATAACAGGCCGATCATCGCTCCTCCTACCCATTTTCTTTCCATTTTTATACTACTTTTTTTACTTTTATACTGACATCTTGTTCTTATCGGTATAGTATAAGGGGATTGACTGTCAAACACCCGTTCAAATGAAAAATTTGCGCGCCATGTATTCCCGGGCGGGGCGGCAGATCGCCAAAAAAAGCAAGGCACCGCCGCCCAACAACAAGGCCGTTAAGGGGTAGAACGACCAACCCATGGCGACAGAACCAGCGAAAGTAAGATGTTGCAACCATTCTACTAACGGCATAAACGCGCCCAGCGCCGCTACGGTGCCGCCGAACACATACAATTTACCTTTTTTTAAATAGCGCAATAAGGTAGCAAAAGCGGTGGTGAGAAGGCCCAGACCACCCACCACGGGAAAGGCGAAACTCAAAAACCAGTGGCCGTGGGTGGCAAGGTCGATATACAACAGGTAGCACGCCGCCGCCCCAAACGAACAGGGCACAAATATCGACGGATGAGGGGCGCGAAACCAGGTGGGCAAAATGAACACCACATACGCAAGCAGGATGGCACCCGCGGTATATCCCGACCAGGTCACTGACCCGTAAAAACGCAAATCACAGGCCAATACCGTTACCAGTGCCAGTACAAACACCGCCGTCGCCACGATGGCAAATCCCAAGGAATGGGACGGGGGTGCGGGATCGCGATGAGGGGGATACAGGCGTTCACCCGTAGGGGACGGCAGGTCGGGATGATAGGCTTTCGTTCCGCACAGGGGACAGTGGCGTTCACTGTCGGCCAAGCGCACGCCGCAATGGGCACAATACATAACGGTCACTCCTTTTCGTTGCTTTCCACCGTGGGGGTCAACCCCAATTCCTGTAACACACAGTGAAATTGCTGTTCCAGAATGGGTTCGCGAATGTTGCGAATCATGTTGAGATACAGGGTGTCACCAAAGGATAACACACCGCAGTTGTAGGGCGTAGTGGCTTGTACGCCCAACACGAAGTCCATCCGTTCCACATAGGGGGTCATGGAGGCGGGCAAGGTCACTGCTCCCAAATTGGACAGGCATAAACAGGCTTTTTTCTCTCCTACACTGTGGTACACCGCTTTCATGACCATGTTTTTGATAAACAACGGCATGACCCGTATAGCCAGTGGTCGTTCGTCCCGCACGTTGACGGCAATCTGCATGCTCATTTGTTTGGCAGTGACTTCACTATCCAATTTGGCTTTTACCACGGCACAGATTTCTTCAAAGGTATAGTCACCCAAGGCGGGCAGAATCTCGGGTTTACAATATAGGGCAAAGTTTCGCAGTGTGGTACTGCCGAACAGCGGACGTAAATTGACGGGTAACAACACTTTTATGGGTTTACGGCGGTGAAGTTCGGGGGTATCGTCTTGTTGAATCCGCGCTGCCGCCTGCATTATAGCCGCACATAAAAATGCCGTGACACTGACACCGTATTGATGGGCTTTTTCCACCACCGCACTCGCGGGCAGTTGAAAGCAAGTAAGGCGGAGAAAGCTGCTTCGTTCGGGAGTTCCGTGAAGGCGATAGGCGGTGCGATCTTTGCGGGTGGCGGCCAAGGTGCCCGCATGTTTCAGAAAACTGTCTTCCCATTCGACGGGAACGGGCGATTGTCGACGATCCAGCACCCCCGCTTCGGCAGGAATGGATACACCGTACCGCTGTTCAAGGTATTCAGCGGTCAACGTCTTTAAAAAGATCGTGGCACCGCTGCCGTCGGTGAGAGAATGAAACAGTTCTATGGCAATACGGCGGCGGTAAGCAATCACCCGAAAGGCACAACGGCGGGTCTCTTTTTTAGACATGGGTGCCAGCGGACAAGAGCGTTCTTCACTGATGATGGGTACCTCAGTGACGGGTTCCAGATAATACCAAAACACACCTTTGCGCAAGCGCGCCGCTAAAAAAGGTACCCGTTTTATGGTGACTTCCCACGCCCGCCGAAGAACGGCGGTGTCGATCTCGTCCCGCAAGGTGGCAGACATTCGAAAGACATTGCTCCACTTTTCATTACGGGCGGCGGGATAGATCTTGGCCGCGTTATCCAGTCGCAACCAACGGGGATGGGATTTTTGAGGGAATGGCATAACACACCTCGCACAACAATTTGCCTCATCATACCATTGAACAGGGGTAGACACAATCTACCGTAAAAAAAGCAGACTCTCTGTATAGTAGA
>JAZQJE010000039.1:0-20426 GCA_045541495.1 Acutalibacteraceae bacterium
ATAACAAACGGCTCGGATGATCATCCGAGCCGTTTGTTTATCGGTAATATAAAGTGGGGTAAAATTCAAAGCAAAAGTTATTTTTTTGTTCCCATTCGGTTACCGTATCCATGGGAAGCGGCAGACCGTCATATGTTTCGATGATACCGCAAGCGGTTATCTGACCGATGCCAAGGCGGTTACACGCCACCACCCATGCATGGCCGTCCACGATGAGCAAACTGTCGTCGAATTTTGCCAAACGAATGAGGTCGGGAGCGTCTCCGTTTTTGAGTGTTTCTACGCAGGCTTCTACCTGTTCGGGATCGACACAGAGGGATGTGGGGAAAATATTTTTCGGGGAGACCACAACGGTTTTTTCGCCTTGATCGGCATAGAACTTTTCGCAGTGTTCCATGATGATGGCGGCAACCTCTTCGGGAGTGAGGGTGGAGGTGTCCAAGATCAGATCGTAATTGGCATAATCCAACATAGAAACGTGATAGATCATCTCATACCGTTCCGCTTCGGAGCGCCGACGGGCGATGAGTTCTTCCATGGCCTCTTCTTTGCTGGTGTAGGTTTCTTCCGCTTGGCCCACACGGTTAAAAAAGACCCGTTTGGCGGCAATAGACGGACGCACCAACAAATGAACGCGAAAGGCTTTCGGCACAAAATGCCACGCCATGCGGGAATCGAAGATCACGTTTGCCCCGTCGTTTTCCGCGGCAAATTCTACCGTCCTGCTGTCGATATAATGGTCCAGCGAAAAATCCTCTTTGGCTTTCTCGTTGAGTTGCAACACGCTGATGCCCAATTCGTTGGCCCGTTCCCGCAAAATACGGCCGGTATTGAACACCGAAAACCCGTGTTGCTCCTGTAAAATATGGCAAACGGCGCTTTTGCCGCTTCCCAATTGTCCGTTGATGGTAATAAACATGGACGTGCCCCCTCACTGTTGCCCTTATTATACTACTTTTTTTTCGATAGTCAATCCAAAGACGAAAACGTCTTGTATTTTTCGGTGAGGTTGTGGTATGATGAAACACAAAGATGGGGTGAGAACATGAAACGGTTATGGAGCGTGTTAGCGGTACTTATTCTCCTGTTGATTCAAGGGGCGGTGTTGCCCGCGGCGGCGCAAACAGGGGAGTTGGCGGTTGCGGTCGACGGCGGCCATCGTCGGCTGACAGACGGCTCTTTTGCCACTTACGAACAAGTGAAAAATACGCTCACCGTCATTGCTGACCGTCCCATACAGGGGTTATATCTGCTGTTTTGGCAAGATACCGCCGCTTTTACCGTTACCAACGGCGAAAACACCCTGCGGTTTGAAGAAGACTTCTTGCAGTATTACGCCGATGTTGCCCAGCTGAATGCTCCTCAACTGACGATCACCTTTGAAGAATCGGCGGTGATCAGTGAGATTCGCGCATTCGGTGAAGGACCGTTACCTGACGATGTTCACGACTGGAATGCCCCTCACGATAAGGCGGATCTGTTGCTTTTATCCACCCATGCCGACGATGAGCAGTTGTTTTTTGCCGGTGTGATGCCTTATTACGCGGGTGAAAAAGGATTGCGGGTACAGGTGGCGTATTTTACCAATCATAGGGCACAGCCCGTCCGTCAGCAAGAATTGCTGGACGGGTTATGGACGGTGGGAATACGTCATTATCCCGTTATCAGCGCATTTCCCGATGCCTATTCCGAAAGTTACGATGGTGCTCTGCGCAATTTTAAAGAAGCAGGATATACGGAAGACGATCTGTTAAGGGTTCAAGTGGAACTGATTCGTCGTTTTGATCCTCTCGTCATCGTGGGACACGACTTGAAAGGTGAATACGGTCATGGTCAGCATATTGCGAATGCGGTTTTATTGACCCGTGCGGTGGAAGAAGCAGCGCAGGCCACTTGTTTTGCCGCGTCTGCCGAGCAGTACGGCACTTGGAATACCCCGAAACTGTATCTTCATCTATATGAAGAAAATGCCCTCACCATGAATTGGGATGTGCCGTTGACACGATTCGACGGCAAGACCGCGTTCCAAGTGTCCCAAGAGGGTTTTCAATGCCACGATTCGCAACAATACACCTGGTTTCGCCGTTGGCTCAACGGTAACGATGGCAGCAATACCACCGCCGCGTCTATTGCCACCTATTCGCCTTGCGAATACGGACTGTACCGTTCCATGGTAGGGCTGGACGAAGAAAAGAACGATTTTTTTGAACATTTGCTCACCTATGACGAGCAGGCGGCGTGGGAACAAAACCGACAACCGGCGGATACCGTTCCCGATCAAGATTCCGTGGAAGAACATCCCGCTTTCCCTGTGACGGAAGGGATCGCCCTGTTGGCGGCGGCCGCGGTGACGGGTATCTTTTTTATCTGTAAAAAACGGTAACAAGAAACGCACTGTGCTCGCACAGTGCGTTTTCTGTTAGGTTACGGAGCGATTTGCTTTTTCGTTTTCGTAATCGATGACACGGCGGAACTGGGTCTCATACAACGCGCGGTATCCGTTGCTGATCTCCAACAACTTATCGTGGGTGCCTGTTTGGGCGATGACACCGTTTTCCAACAGTAAAATACTATCTGCCGCCATGACGGTGGATAAGCGGTGGGCGATGACAAGGCAGGTGCGCCCTTGCATGACCCGATCTAAAGCGGATTGGATGAGGGTTTCCGACAGGGAATCCAGCGACGAGGTAGCTTCATCCAAAATGAGGATCCGGGGATCTTTCAAGATCACGCGGGCAATGGATACCCGTTGCTTTTCGCCGCCGGACAGTTTTAGGCCTCGGTTACCTACCACGGTCTCCCATTGGTTGGGTAATCCTTGAATAAACTCGTAGATGTTGGCCACTTTACAGGCGTGTTCGATCTCCTCCATAGTCGCATCGGGTTTGGCGTATTGTAGATTTTTGAGGATCGTACCGTTAAACAGATAGGTATCCTGTGTGACGATACCGATATGGGTACGCAGATGGGAAAGACGGAAATCCCGTACATCTGTACCCGCCACTTTCACACAACCGTCGGTTACGTCGTACAGGCGAGGGATCAAGCCGATGATGGTGGATTTGCCCGCACCCGATGCTCCCACGATAGCGTATGTTTTGCCGGCGGGAACGGTGAAATTCACGCCCCGCAACACCTGCTTGGACGGGTCGTAGGCGAACTGTACGTTGCAGAAGTCTACCGTACAGTCGGTCATATCGGGTGTTTGGGGATTGGCGGGATCTTCGATCTCCACGGGACGGTCCAGATATTCAAATACGCGGGTGAACAATGCCAACGAACGAGTGAAATCCACCTGCAGATTTAACAGTGATTGTACAGGATGATATAAGCGATTGACCAACGCCACCACTACGGTGATATCACCGACGGTGAGGGCGGTGTCCCATGCTGTGATGATCAACAGGCCGCCCGCAAAATAGATGAGCAAGGGTGCAAGTTGCATCAGCATCCCCATCATCATGTGAAACCACGTGCCCGCCCGTTGTTCTCTGATGGTGATCTTGGTAACGTCGTTGTTGATGGTTTTAAACCGATCGAATTCCACAGGTTCTTTGGTGAATAGTTTGACCAGCATGGAACCGCTAACCGATAACGTTTCATTGACGTGTTGGTTTAATTCGTCGTGTTTTTGTTGAGCTTCGCTTGCCAAGCCCCACCGCCGCCTACCCACCGAACGGGCGGGAAACACCATCAGCGGCAAGACCAGCAATCCCACGATCGCCAAGCGCCAATCGGTATAAAATAAGTAAAACACCGAAAAACTTACCGTTAATATGTTGCTGACCAGCGAGACAAGTGTACCCGATATCACGGAACTGACCCCGTTGATATCGCTGTTCATGCGGGTAATGATATCGCCTTGTTTTTCATTGGTAAAAAACGAATGGGACATGTGTTGCAGATGATCGTACATCTGGTTGCGCAGATCGTAAATGATCTTTTGCGAGATCCACGAGTTGATGTACCGTTCCAAAACGGTGATGATCTGGGAAACTGCCAACACGAGAAATGCTAAACTTACCAGTTGAATCAGGGTGGATAAGCGGGGATCCTCAGTCACCAGCGAGTCCACGATACGGCCCGTAATGACTGAGGGGAACAGCGCCAATACCACCGACACCGCCAATGCCGCAAATACCAACAGGAAATGCCATTTATACGGCTTCATGTACGATAAAATGCGCAGCAACAGTTCTTTGGTGACTTTGGGACGGTTTTGTTTTTCTTCTTCGGTTAAAAAATGGTGAGGGCCGCGAGGTCCTCTCATGCCGGGGGGTGGTGGTGCGAACGGTGGTGCCATGGATACATCCCTCCTGTTTACTACCATAGTTTACCACAGTTAAGGGTATGTGGTAAAGAGTTTAACGATTTGTAAACAAAATTTTTTGAAGAAGATTGCCAATGTTGCCCAAATCTTATATAATACAGGTGTAGGATTGCAGAGGAGGAATTTTTATGTCCGGTTATCAACGAAGACCGTCACCCGGGAATACGGAGTGGTTTGTTCACGATCGGTTCGGTATGTTTATCCATTTCGGGTTATACGCGGCGCCTGCTCGCCACGAATGGTTGCAGTGTCGTGAAACCATACAACCGGAAGACTATCAAAAATATTTTGATCACTTTAACCCCGACCTGTTTGATGCCAAAGAATGGGCGCACAAGGCGAAAGCGGCGGGCATGAAATACGCCGTGCTCACCACCAAACATCACGAGGGTTTCTGTTTGTTTGATTCCAAGTTTACGGACTATAAGATTACCAACACCGCTTTTGGCCGCGATCTGGTGAAAGAGTATGTGGAAGCGTTCCGTGCCGAGGGTTTAAAAGTGGGGTTTTACTACTCACTTTTGGATTGGCATCATCCCCAGTTTACCATCGATCGGTATCATCCTTTGCGCATTCGTCCCGATGCCGAGGCCATCAGCGCCGAGCGGGATATGACCATCTATGCCGAGTACATGCGCGATCAAGTGGAAGAGTTGCTGACGAACTACGGTAAGATTGATATTTTGTGGTTTGATTTTTCCTACAAACACGATGAGTCTTATCCGGGTTCACAACCGTGGATGAAAGGCAAAGGTAAAGAGGACTGGGAGTCGGAAAAACTCATTGCTCTTGCCCGCCGCTTACAACCCGAGATCATCATTGATAACCGTGCCGACATGGAACAGGATCTGTGGACTCCCGAACAATTCCAAATGGAAGAGTGGGTCAAACACCATGAAACGGGCGAATTGGTTACCTGGGAAGCTTGTCAAACTTTTTCGGGGTCGTGGGGATACTACCGCGATGAATACACGTGGAAATCTCCCGAACAACTGGTGGCCATGCTCATTAAAACGGTATCGTTGGGCGGCAATCTGTTGATGAATGTGGGCCCCACCGCCCGCGGCTGTTTCGATTACCGCGCTGATGCGGCACTGGAAGCCTACGGCGAATGGATGAAATACAACGGCCGTTCCATCTACGGGTGCACGATGGCCCAGCCCGAATTTGAAACTCCCAACGGTTGTCGTTTGACCCAAAGCGAAGACGGCAAGCGGTTGTATATCCATCTGTTGGAATATCCCTATCAGACCTTACAGATGCCGTGTTTG
Source organism: Acutalibacteraceae bacterium (assembly GCA_045541495.1). GTDB lineage: Bacteria > Bacillota > Clostridia > Oscillospirales > Acutalibacteraceae > RGIG3009. The sequence continues at coordinate 5,602 of JAZQJE010000039.1, forward strand.
GCGGGTAAGATCGAATATGCCCAGTTCCTGCACGATGCCAGTGAGGTGGTGTTTAAAGAGACCGCCAAACTGGTGGGGGACAGTATGGCGAACACGTTCTTGCTACCCACTGTCAAACCTCATACCCTCGTTCCCGTCATTGAAGTGTTTTTGAAATAAATCATAACCACCAGTAAACTGGTGGTTTGCACAGCCCCTAGAAGGGGCTTTTACAGGCGTAACCCCCGCAACTGTCCATATATTTCTTTTCGTCGGTATTTGGGCACAAAAACTACATGATATTGGCATCTGTATCTTGAATGGGCTGTGTGCTTAACTTCATTGTTCGTTTTCTTCATTTGTTAAAAACCTCCTTGATACTTTTTGGTAATGCGGTCGCCAAACCATTTACCATTGTAGCACGGAGGTTTTTCTCATGCTAAAGCTTTTTATCTTCCCCCAGTAGAACCGGGGGTTTATTTCCACGCCTAAAGGCACCAACAAAAACAAGCACCAACCAATTTGGTTGGTGCTTGCCGGTTATAGCCCAAAGGATTCAAAGGCTTTCAGCCACTCCCGTTTGATAAGTTCATGGCCGAAGGGCGTGGGGTGAACACCGTCGGAAACCCAGTACATAGCGTCTGCCTTTTCGGCGGCAGCATCAAGTTTGTCCTGCAATGTGACAAAGGGCAGACCGTATTTTTCGGCGACGGCTTTTGCCTTTTCCGCCCGTTTTCTCACTTCGGTACGGAAAGTATTCCACTTATCGGGAATTGTATCCGTATTATCCGTACCGATTCCCCGCATCACATACGGCTCGAAGATCACGATTTTGATATCGGGCAAGGCCGCTTTCACCTCTCCAATCAGCATGTCGTAAAGGTTACCGAATTTATCGGCATCGACGCCGTTGTGCAGATCGAATTCGTGCCATACATCGTTGACACCGATCAACAGACTCATGTAATCGGGTTTGAGGTTGAGAATATCCGTTTTCATGCGGGCATACACATCGACAATACGGTCGCCGCTGACACCGCGGTTAATAAACTTATATTCACCCGGATAGTCATACCCCAGTTGAGCCGCCGCCAATAAAGCGTATCCGTTACCCATATGGGAAGAGGTCAAATAGGGGCAATCCAAAGATAGCGAGCGATCTCTGCCGCAATCGGTAATGGAATCCCCTTGAAACAAAATGGTTTTCATGCATAATACCCCCTAAAAGATTGGCTCAGTACATTGTAACACTTTTAAAAGGGAAATTCAACACTTTTCAAAATGTATTTTTAATTTGCGGAGAAAAATAATTTTGGGACTTGCAAAGTGATGAAAAACAGTGTAGAATAAGTACTGCCCTTGAAACAGAGGGTAGCATATCCGCCCGTGGCGAAGCTGGATATCGCAGTGGATTCCGATTCCAAAGGCCGGGGGTTCGAATCCCTCCGGGCGGGCCAAAAATCCTCGTACGATAGTACGGGGATTTTTACTTTTTCACTATTACCGAAACTTGTCAAGATCAGTGGACAGATAAAAGATAAGAGAGAAAAGAAAAGGTGCTTTGCTTCGCAAAGCGTTGATTAAAAATAAGAATTATGACATAATTTATTTAGAGGTGAACATAATGAATAGTCCATTACTTGATAAATCTCTTGATTTTGCAACAAAGATTGTCTTGTTTTATGAAGTGTTTTCTAAAACGAGAAAAGATACAACTATTGCAAAACAATTGCTTCGCTCTGCTACAAGTGTTGGTGCTAACATAAATGAAACTATTTATGGTAATAGTAAAGCAGACTTCATTTCTAAAGAAGAAGAGAGAGTCACCGTTAGGTGGTGCTCTCTTTTTCCGTTCGGAGGGATTCGAAAGGGCGTGCAGAAAACACCACGGTGTGGTGTTTTCTTTTTTCGATGATAAAGGTTATCTTTGGAACAACAAGAGTAATTTTTATGGATTGAGATGCAAATTTATAAGTTTTTCTTGACAATTATTCAGAATTGCTATAAATTATAGGTACTATAATTTGTGAGGTGAAACGGGATGGCCTTTTCGGCATATCAATTTTATTATTTTACGGAGGGCTGCCCGTTTTCTGCGTATGGCCGATAAGCAATCTGCTTTCGGCGTATCGACAACGGACAGTCCGCAGCCGCTTATGCCTGAATGGGCAAAAGAGGATGCGGTTTTTTTATTGTAGTAGGGGGAGAACGATTATGACCGATCTCGAAAGAGCCAGACAGATCATCAACGAAACCGATGTGGAGATGGCGCGATTATTTGAACGGCGGATGGATGCCGCCCGTTTGGTAGCCGCCTATAAAAAGGAACACGGTTTGCCGGTGGATGACTTTGGCAGAGAAGCGGAGATTCTCAAACGGAATACCAAGTTGGTAGCCAATGAGGATTATCGATCCTATTATGTGAATTTCCTACAATACACTATCGGCTTGTCCAAAAATTTGCAACACCGTTTGTTGGACGGTATGCGGGTGGCGTACAGTGGGGTGGAAGGTGCCTTCGCCAACATCGCCGCTGAGCGTATTTTTCCCGACGGCAGTGCGGTAGCCTACCCCGACTTTAAAGCCGCCTATGATGCGGTGGTGGCGGGGGAATGCGATTGTGCTGTGCTTCCCGTGGAAAACAGCCACAACGGTGATGTGGGACAAGTATTGGATTTGGCCTTTTTCGGTTCGCTGTTTGTAACGGGAGTCTACGAGATCGAGGTCGTTCAAAATCTACTCGCCGTTCCCGGCGCTTCTCTCAGTGACATTAAACAAGTCACCAGTCATCCCCAGGCTCTCGGTCAATGCGCAGCTTATATCCGCAAACACGGGTTTGAACCTATCGAAGCGGTAAACACCGCCGTGGCGGCGCGCCGCGTGGCGGAACTGGGCCGTCGGGATCTGGCGGCCATCGGCAGTGCGGAAGCGGCAGAAAAATTCGGCCTTGTAAAACTGGAAGGTCATATCAACGAAAGCGGCAGTAACACCACCCGTTTTGCTGTTTTCTCCCGCGCCGAACGGGCACCCTCGGCAACGGACAAACAGTTTGTCATGCTCTTCACCGTGAAAAATGCCGCGGGCTCACTGGGACGAGCGGTGTCGGTCATCGGGGAACACGGTTTTAATTTGCGGGCACTGAAAAGCCGCCCCACCAAAGAATTGATTTGGGATTATTATTTTTATGCCGAGGGCGAGGGCAATATCCACAGCGAGCAGGGGAAAACCATGCTTCGTGAACTGAAAAAATGTTGCAGTCAAGTGAAGATCCTCGGCAATTTTGAAAAAGAAATTTACATCTAACGGGAGTGATAGACCATGACGTTATCGGTCAAAACTTCACAAGGTACCTACGATATCGTGTTACAGCGGGGGGCGTTGCAACAGGTAGGCGAACTACTTCCCCTTGATCGCCGCGTACTGGTAGTCACCGACGACGGCGTACCGCCTGTTTACGCCCAAACAGTGGCCGATGCCGCCCGCGACGGGGCGATCGTTACCATCCCCCAAGGCGAACGCTCAAAACAGATGGATACTTGGCAGACCGTATTGAAAGCGTTGGTAGATCACGAATTCACCCGTACCGACTGTGTCGTCGCCGTAGGCGGCGGCGTGGTGGGGGATCTGGCGGGGTTTGCTGCCTCGACCTATATGCGGGGCATTGATTTCTATAACATCCCCACCACCTTGTTATCCCAAGTGGATTCCTCCATCGGCGGAAAGACCGCGATTGATTTTATGGGATTTAAAAATCTGGTGGGCGCGTTTTACCCGCCCAAAAGGGTCATCATCGATCCCGAAACGCTCAAGACTTTACCCTACCGTCAAGTGGCAAACGGATTGGCGGAATCGGTGAAAATGTCCCTGACCAGCGACGCGGAACTGTTTTCCTTGTTTGAAACCGCCGACATACACGACGACACGGTGATGGATATCATCATTGAACGGTCACTGCGCATCAAACGGCAGGTGGTGGAAGCGGACGAACATGAGGGCGGGTTGCGAAAGATCCTCAACTTCGGTCATACGTTGGGGCACGCCATCGAAAGTGTCAACGATATGGAAACCTATTATCACGGAGAGTGCGTGGCCATTGGCATGATTCCCATGTGTTCGCACGACGTGCGGGCTCGGCTGATCCCCGTTCTTCAAAAACTGCAACTTCCCGTTTTACACAACGAAGGGGTCGACGGATTACTGGCGGCGTGCCGCCACGATAAAAAAACGGCGGGGGACACCATTACCGTGGTAACCGTTTCCGCCGTGGGCACATTCGACCTGAAAACACTACCCCTTGAAGAGTTTGAACAACAGTTAAGGCAGGTGATGAGCACGTGAAAAACACCATCGGTAATCATATTTTGGTGACCCTGTTCGGCGAAAGCCACGGTCCCGCTATCGGTGCGGTGATCGACGGTCTTGCCCCCGGTATTCCCGTGGACGAGGATTATATCCGCACACTGCTATCCCGCCGCCGTCCTGCGGGGGATATTGCCACCACCCGTCGGGAACCCGATGCGTTTGTGATTGAGAGCGGCGTGTTTGAAGGAAAAACAACGGGTACGCCCCTGTGTATTCTCATTCCCAATACCGATACCCGTTCTAAAGACTATGCCGCCACCCGTTTTTTGGCGCGGCCGTCCCATGTGGATTACACCGCCTATTGCAAATATCACGGCTATGAAGATTATCGCGGCGGCGGCCATTTCAGCGGCCGTATCACCGCCGCGCTGGTAGCGGCGGGGGCTATTGTGATTCCCGCCTTGGAAAAAAAAGGTATTGGCATTGCCACCCATATTAAACGCTGTGGCGGTATTGCCGATCGAGAATTCGGCGATCTGTCTGCTGATCTGTCCTACCTGTCTTCACAGGCGTTTGCCGTGTTGGATGAAAGCGTGGGGGAAGCCATGATGAATACCATCCGTGTCGCCCGCGCACAGGGTAACAGTGTGGGCGGCATACTCGAAACCGCTGTTATCGGTTTGCCCGCGGGCGTGGGCGAACCGTGGTTCGACACGGTGGAAAGTATGCTTTCTCATGCGCTTTTTGCTGTTCCCGCCGTGAAAGGCGTGGAATTCGGTGCGGGATTTGCCCTTGCGGATATGACAGGTGCGGATGCTAACGATGCTTTTCGTATGACAGGCGGACAAGTAATCACCGCCACCAATCACAGCGGCGGTATCAACGGCGGTATCACCAATGGTATGCCCATCGTATTTCGTACTGTTGTCCGTCCCACCCCCACCATCAGTCGCGAACAACAAACGGTGAACATGGAAAAAGGTGAGGACGCCACTTTGATTGCCACGGGTCGTCACGATCCCTGTATCGTGCATCGAGCGCGGGTGGTTGTGGATTGTATGACCGCCTTGGTAGTGGCAGATCTGTTAACGGGCCGTTTCGGCACCGATTGGTTGGGAAGTACAATATGAAATACGGTGTGATCGCCGAACGGTTGGGACATAGTTTTTCCAAAGAAATTCACAACCAACTGTTCGACTACGAGTATGAACTCAAAGAAATTTCCCAAGGGGAACTGGACGCTTTTATGCGCGCGAAAGATTTTTGCGCCATCAACGTGACCATTCCGTACAAACAGGCGGTTATTCCCTATTTGGACGAGATCAGCGATATCGCCCGTGCCATCGGCGCGGTGAACACCATCGTCAATCGGAACGGCCGTTTATACGGGGATAACACCGATTATCTCGGCATGATTGCCTTGCTGAAACGGGCGGGTATCACCGTTACGGGGAAACACGTGCTCATCTTGGGCAGCGGCGGCACGGCTAAAACGGCAAACGCCGTGGTACGCGCTCTAAACTGCGCTACGGTGAAGATCGTTTCCCGCATGGCCACTGCCACCACCATCGATTATACCCAAGCGGTTGCTTGCACGGATACGCAGGTCATCATCAACACCACCCCTTGCGGGATGTTTCCGCACATTGGGGAAAGTGCCATCGACATCCGAATGTTTCCCCGTTTGGAAGGCGTGGCAGACGCGGTATATAACCCCCTTCGTTCCAAACTGGTGTGCGATGCTCTTGAACGGGGTATCCCCGCCGTGGGCGGTCTGTATATGTTGGTGGCCCAAGCCGCCTTTGCGGCAGAAAAATTCATCGGTGAATCGGTATCAAACGACACCATCGATCGCGTGTTTCACAATCTGCACGCTGCCAAACAAAATCTGGTATTGGTGGGTATGCCCGCTTGCGGTAAAACCACGGTGGGGCAGTTGCTGGCCAAACGGTTGGGCAAAACCTTTATCGATACCGATGAGGAGATCGTCAAGCGGGAAGGCCGCACCATCCCCGATATTTTCAAAGAGGGAGAACCGACATTTCGCGATATCGAATCCGCGGTAATTCGGGACGTTGCCGCCAAGCAAGGTGCCGTCATCTCCACAGGCGGCGGCGCGGTGTTGCGGCAGGAAAATGTGGCTCTTCTCAAAGAAAACGGCCGTTTGTATTTCTTGGACCGTCCTTTGGAACAATTGGTTGCCACCGCGGATCGTCCCTTGTCGTCCGATCGAGAATCGCTGGAACGGCGCTACCGTGAACGATATACCATCTACTGCGGTTGTTGTGACTGCCACATTACCCAAACCGCCACCCCCGAACAAGCGGCGGCGGCCATCGAGGAGGATGCGTTTTCATGAACATACTGGTGCTTAACGGCCCCAACTTGAATATGCTGGGTATTCGGGAGCCGTCCATCTACGGTTACGATACCTATGATGATCTCTGTGCGCTCATCCGTGAACACGCCGCAAAGCGGGGTGTCACGGTGGATTGTTATCAATCTAATCACGAGGGAGATCTGGTGGATGCCATCCAAGCCGCCTATGGCAAGATGGACGGTATTGTCATCAACCCCGCGGCCTATACCCATACCAGTGTGGCGTTACTGGATGCACTGAAATCGGTGGGTGTCCCCGCCGTGGAAGTGCATATTTCCGATGTATCCAAGCGGGAAGATTTTCGTCAGGTGAGCTATGTGCGCGCCTATTGTCTTGCCACCATTGCGGGTCACGGCTTTGCGGGATACACCGAAGCCATCGACCGCTTAATTGCGGAGGCGGCGGTATGACAGTCACCATTCAGCCGTCCAAAGGACGGGGCACCGTTACGGCACCCCCTTCCAAAAGCATGGCTCATCGCGCGTTGCTGTGCGGCGCGTTATCGGGAAACAGCACCATATCGCGGTTGGTCTTTTCCAAAGACGTGGAAGCCACCCTGTCCTGTTTGCAGGCGTTGGGTGCGTCCATAGAACGAAAAGGGGATACCGTTCGACTGGGTGGCTTGACCTTGTTGACCATTCCCGACCATGCCCGCCTGTTTTGTAACGAAAGTGGCAGTACCTTGCGATTTTTTATTCCTCTGTGTATGACGGCGGGAAAACCTGTGACCCTCACGGGCAGTGAACGGTTGTTTGAACGTCCGTTGACGGTATATGAGGAGATCGCCCGCAAACAGGGTATCACATTTATCAAAGAACGGAATCGGGTAACGGTGTGCGGCCGTTTGCGCAGTGGGGAATACACTGTTCCCGGCGACATTTCCAGTCAATTTATTACGGGCCTGCTGCTGGCTTTACCATTACTCGACGGCGACAGTACGTTAACGGTTGTGGGCCGTTTTGAAAGTGCCTCTTATATTGATCTCACCCTCAGTGCCCTTGCGGATTTCGGTATCACCGTCCATCGAAACGGCTCGGTGTTTACCATCCCCGGGGGACAACGTTATAAAAACCGTTCGTATACGGTGGAGGGTGACTGCTCCAATGCCGCTTTTTTAGAAGCCTTTAACTTGTTGGGCGGTCAGGTACAGGTGACGGGACTCAACCCCGCCACTCTTCAAGGTGACCGTGTATATCGTGATATTTTTGCGGGACTGGCGGCGGGAAAACAGGACTACGACCTGTCCGACTGCCCCGATCTGGCACCCGTTGCCTTTGCGATGGCCGCCGCTTTGGGCGGTGCTTGCTTTACAGGCACGGCGCGGTTGCGTATCAAAGAAAGCGACCGCGGCGCGGCCATGGCGGCAGAACTGAAAAAATTCGGGATCCTCGTCACGGTGGAAGAAAACACGGTGACGGTGCACAAGGGGATGTTGCATACGCCGTCCGCCCCGTTGTGCGGTCACAACGATCATCGCATCGTCATGGCGCTGTCCCTGTTGTGCACGGTGACGGGCGGAACCATTGAGGGTGCCCAAGCGGTAAGCAAAAGTTATCCTGATTTCTTTGAAATTCTTCAATCCCTACAGATAGGACTTGTTCAACATGAAACTTGATCAGCGTACACACATTTTGATTGTCGGTTTAGGTCTTCTGGGCGGCAGTTATGCCATGGCGCTGAAAAAACAGGGATATACGGTATCGGCCATCACCCGTGAAGAGGATTCCATTGCTTATGCTTTGGAACATGGACTGATCGACCGCGGTACCACTGATGTGGACGCAGACCTGATTACCCAAGCGGACATGGTGGTGTTCGCCTTGTATCCTCATGTGTTTCAAGAATGGATACGGAAACACGGTCATCTGCTGCAAGCGGGAACAATCATCACCGACGTGACGGGTGTCAAAAGTTGTGTGGTATACGATATTCAACAACAATTGCCCGACGGCGTGGAATTTATTGCCGCTCACCCCATGGCGGGGCGGGAAGTATCGGGGGTGCGTAACAGCAGTGACACTATCTTTGAAGGGGCGAACTACCTTGTGGTTCCCACCGATCGCAATACCGAAAGTGCCATCGAGCTGTGCAAAGCCTTGGGTGAAACGCTTGGCTTTGCCAACATCTCGGTGCTGACTCCCGAAAAGCACGATGCCATGATCGCCTTTTTGTCTCAGTTGACCCACTGTATTGCCGTTTCGCTGATGTGCGCCAACGACAACCCTGATTTAGTCCAATATACCGGCGACTCTTTTCGGGATCTCACCCGTATCGCCAACATCAACGACGAAATGTGGAGTGAATTGTTTTTGCTCAATCGGGATGCGTTACTGAAAGAAATGGACGCTTATCGCGCCACCTTTGATCGATTGTATGAATACATCCGCAACGGAGAACGGGAACCCATGCGCGAAATGATGCGCTTGTCCACCGACCGCCGTCGTCAATTTAACAAGAAAGCGTGATCAACCCATGAATATGCATTTTTATCGCAAATTACCTATTCCTCAAAAGATAAAAGAAGAGTTCCCTGTATCCGAAAAAATGGCGCGGATCAAAGCCGAGCGGGACGAAGAGATCAAAGCGATCTTCCGCGGCGAATCGGATAAATTTTTGTTGATCATCGGCCCTTGTTCTGCCGATCATCGAGATCCCGTTCTCGACTATATTTCTCGTCTGCGTCGGGTGCAGGAGCAAGTAGTGGATAAGATTGTCATTATCCCCCGTATTTACACCAACAAGCCGCGCACCACGGGGGAGGGGTATAAAGGAATGCTCCATCAACCTGATCCCGATAATGCCCCGGATATGCTCAAAGGGATCGTGGCGATCCGCGATCTGCACATGAGCGCCTTGAAAGACTATGGGTTTACCTGCGCGGATGAAATGCTGTATCCCGAAAATCATCGGTATTTGTCCGACTTGTTGGCTTATGTGGCGGTAGGGGCCCGCTCGGTGGAAAATCAGCAACATCGGTTGACCGCCAGCGGTTTGGATATCCCCGTGGGTATGAAAAATCCCACCGGCGGCGATATAACCATTATGATGAACGCCTTAAAAGCCGCCCAAAGTAGTCATACCTTTATCTACCGCGGATGGGAAGTACAAAGTTTGGGCAACCCTTACGCCCATGCAATTTTGCGGGGATATTTGGATTTTGCAGGCAAATGTGTGTCCAATTATCACTATGAAGATTTGCTGAAGTTACACGAATTATATGCGGGTTCGGGTCTCGTCAATCCCTCGGCCATTGTGGACACCAATCACGCCAATTCTGGTAAAAAATATTTAGAGCAGATCCGCATTGCCAAAGAAGTGATCACCAGCCGCCGTCAAAACGACGATATCCGCCGTTTGGTCAAGGGACTCATGATCGAAAGTTACATTGAAGACGGTGCTCAAAGTACCGGCGAGCATGTTTTCGGCAGATCCATCACCGACCCATGTCTCGGTTGGGATAAAACGGAAACACTCATTCTCCATATAGCGGATCAACTGTAAGAGGAGTAGCGTATGAAACCCATTGCCCATATTCATACGGATTTTGATGAAAAATTCGGGATTCCGCGGCAAAGCGGGCGTGTGCCCGCCCTTGTGGGACGTATCGTGTTCGAGCCGGCCTATCGCAACCCCGATGCCTTGCGGGGGATCGATGGGTTTTCCCATCTGTGGCTAATTTTCGATTTTTCGAAAGCCCATCGAGAAGAGTGGTCGCCCACGGTCCGCCCGCCGCGGCTGGGCGGCAATCAGCGCATGGGGGTCTTTGCCACGCGCTCGCCGTTTAGACCCAATCCCGTCGGCCTGTCCTGTGTCACCTTTTTAGGAGTGGAACACAGCGAGACCGAGGGGACAGTCTTGGTGGTGGGGGGCGCCGATTTATTGAATGGCACGCCCATCTACGACATTAAACCCTATTTACCTTATGCCGATTGTCATCCCGAAGCCACGGGCGGCTTCGCCGATTCGGCGGTGGTACGGCAGTTAGAAGTGCACTTTCCCGACTCGTTATTAACGAAGATTCCCGCAAGCAAACGGGAAGCGCTCATCGCCTGCTTGGCAGAAGATCCTCGCCCTTCCTATCAAGAAGACTCCGACCGCGTCTATAGTATGCGGTTTAGCGGCATTGACGTGCATTTCACCGTCAACGACGGGATCGCCACGGTGACGGATATTACCGAATAACAAAAAAATGCGCAATCGTCAGTTTCTGACGACTGCGCATTTTTTGTTGTCATGTTATTCCGTCCGTAACGCCACAACGGGATCTTTTTTTGCGGCACTGCGGGAGGGGATAATACCCGAGATCAAGGTCAGCCCCACACTGATAGCTATCAACAATACTGCGGCGTTCACGGGGAGATAGGCTTCCAAATTGGCAATGCCTGTCAGTACATACAGGATATAATTAATGGGAATACACAGCAGATAGGTGATTACCACACCCAGCAAACCCGACGTAAACCCGATGATCACGGTTTCGGCGTTAAACATACTGGATACATCCCGTTTGGAAGCGCCGATGGCGCGCAAAATACCGATTTCTTTGGTGCGTTCCTGCACGGAAATCAGGGTAATGACCCCGATCATGATGGACGATACCACCAACGAGATGGCTACGAAAGCCACCAAGACGTAGGTGATGGCGTTGATGATGGTGGTCACCGACGACATCATCAGTCCCACATAGTCCGTATAGGAGATCTGCGACAATTCCTCCACCGTCTCGTTGTAAGCAGTGATGGTCTCTTCAATCATGTCTTTTCCCTCAAAGGTGGATGCATACAAGTTGATGGCAGAGGGGGTGTCCAGATCCAAATATCCCAGTTCCACCAAATTGTCTTCATAGGTGCTGTCGGAGAAGGTGAGTAGTTCCTCGTAGTACAGAGCACATTGTTCGGTGGTGTAGTGAGGCAGTGCCATGGTCAGTGCCCCCGCCAACTGCTGCGTTCCCAATGCCGTCATTTGTTCTTGCACACCTGCGGCAAATTGCAGTTTGACTCGTTCTTCCACCATTTCGGTGAACATGGCGGTCATATCCTCGTCACTCATAGACGACAGATAGGTTTCCACATCCTTTTCGCTGACACTCATTTGTTGGGTTAGCGCTTGTAGCAAGGAACTTTCCATGTCTTCACGGGTAAGTCCCGCCATCGCCTGTTCCACGGCGGCGTTTAATTGTTCTTCGGTGGGAATACTCATAATAGCTACATAAGCGGCGGCTTTTTCCTGTTCGGTCAACCCGTCGATATAAGCGCGAAACTCGGTTTCTTTTTCCTTGTCGCTCAAATCACCTGTTGCCGATTTGAAGGGTAAACCCGTAAAGATATCGGTATCGGGATCGGCCAGTTGGGCTTTGATGGCCTCGGAATCGGCGGTGTTTTGAATGATGTATTCGGTAAGGGCTTTGGTGTACCCGATAGAGCCGGTGAGCATTGTGGAGGCAGCATCCTCGTTGGGACGGAGAATACCCGTTACTTTCAGCGGAATCCCGTTGTCATACAGGTATTTCAGTCCCGTATCGGTTTCACGCAAATCGGTGTACAAGCCGGTTTTTTCGTCATAGGAATAACAATCCGCATTGAGAATGGTGCGGAATTCCATGTCGCAAATTTCTTGATAGGACCATTTGTGGGACGAATAGTTCACGTCGGTCTTGTTCAGTGCCGCGTTCATAATGGCGTCGATCTCGGCTTCGGATTTTAATCCCAGCGCGTACAATGCCATATCATCCAACTCGTTGTTTTCGTCTACCACCAATACGATCTCGTTGTATGCGTTGGGCCACTGCCCATAGATCAAGTCGTATTGTTTTTCCAGTAACGGATTGATGAGCGAACCGTCTTTGTCGGCCAGCAATTCCTGCCACAAACTGCTGCCCATAGTGCCCGAGGACATAAACATGGAGGACATGGGATTGCTTTCGGCGGCTTCGGTTATGTTGGCCATGTTCATGCCCATATATTCGGCAATCAACCCTTGCAACAATTCCGTGCTGTCCGAACGGATAATGGCACCGTCTACATTTTTTGTGTAGATCAGCAAATCCAGATCATACGTGTAAGAAACACCGTTGACCGCTTCGTTCAACGCCGCGTTTGTTTCGGTATCCGCCAATTGCTTTTCCAGATAGTCTTTAAAAGAATGGAGATCGTTTTCACTGGCTTCCAGATCGTTCAGCGAATTGATGAGATCATATACCACGGCTTTCTGGTATACCGCGTCGTTCTCATGCTGTTCGGCGGAAGTGGCGGCACCGATGAATGTCTGTAACAGGGTGCCCACATCCATATGTTGCGCTTCCAATGTGAGGGGATAGGAGGATAGGGTATCTTCTTGCACGATGTCGATATAACGGGTCATCCCTTGGGATACCGATAAAATGAGGGCGATACCGATAATGCCGATACTGCCCGCAAAGGCGGTCAAGGTGGTGCGGCCTTTTTTAGTAAATAGGTTTTTCAATGACAAACCGAAAGACGTGGCAAAGGACATGGACGGCTTTTTGGTTTTTCCCGTGGCAGCGGTCTCGGCAAGGCCTTTTTCCCGTTCCGTTTGGGCTTCATCCGCCGTTAGCGGGGCAGAATCATCGGTGATGACACCGTCCAGCATGCGGATAATGCGGGTAGAATAGGTTTCCGCCAGATCGGGGTTATGGGTCACCATAATGACCAAGCGGTTTTTGGATACTTCTTTGAGGATCTCCATCACCTGCACACTGGTTTCGGTGTCCAGTGCGCCGGTGGGTTCGTCCGCCAAGATGATATCGGGATCGTTCACCAAGGCGCGGGCAATGGCCACTCGTTGCATCTGCCCGCCGGACATTTCATTCGGTCGTTTGGTCAACTGATCACCCAACCCCACCTGTTCCAACGCGGCCGTGGCGCGGCGACGGCGTTCCTTTTTGGATACGCCTGTCAGTGTCAGCGCCAATTCTACGTTTTGTAAAACGCTTTGGTGGGGGATAAGATTATAACTTTGAAACACAAATCCGATGGAATGGTTGCGATAGGTATCCCAATCACGATCTTTAAATTCCTTGGTGGATCGCCCGTTGATGATCAGATCCCCCGCGGTATATTGATCCAAACCGCCGATGATGTTCAGCATGGTGGTTTTTCCGCAGCCGGAAGGGCCGAGAATGGACACAAATTCACTCTCTCTGAAATGCAGATCAATACCTTTCAGGGCGTGAACGGTACCGTTGCCGGCGGGGTAATCTTTCTTAATGGCCCGCAATTCTAACATAGATAGGATCCTTTCCTGTCAATTTCATCGTACCAAGTATAAACTATAAATATGAACAGCGTATAAACAAAGGGTGAAAAATAAAACAGGAAGCCCGCCAAACGGCAAACTTCCTGTTTTTGGTGCGAGGAATGGGACTTGAACCCACACGTCATTTGACACACGCACCTCAAACGTGCCTGTCTGCCGATTCCAGCATCCTCGCATAGCGTTTAGTATTATATCACCGCCCACCCGTTCTGTCAACAGTTTTTTGACAGGAAAACAAGGTGCATTTTGTATAAGCGGCGGGATAGTTATTCTTCGGTCATGATCAGCAGATCGTTTGGTGTGCAATTTAACAATTGACACATCACCTCAATATTTTCATATTGAATGGATTTGGTTTCGTTATTGATCATGCGATTGAAATTTTGATAACTCATACCCAGTTGTTTATACAACCAATACTTCGTTTTTCCTCGTTGTTCCAGCAATGCCAAAGCATTGAGTTTAATCATAAGAAATCCTCCCATCACTTATGTTTTGATGAGATAATATCTTATTTTGTCTCTTTACAAATAGACTATTACATTATATAGTGTAATAGTCTATTTGTTGAAAGGAGAAAAATGATGATTGTTGATGTTACAGGAACGATATTGACACCGGGAAACAGAGGGGATGACTGTTTGGGAAATGGATTACATAACAATATTGAGTGTTGTTGTGATGAATGCGATTATTTTCTATGTTGTTTGGAAGACTAGGATGAACATGAATGTTTAAGTTGTGAAGATAATAAGTGTCCTCGATCACACTGTGCACATCAAAGAAGCATGAAAAACTCCATTGGTTAGTGGCAAGATAAAAAATCCCAAGTCTTACGACTTGGGATTTTTTGGTGGACGTTAACGGACTTGAACCGCTGACCCTTCGC
>JAZQJE010000040.1:0-70602 GCA_045541495.1 Acutalibacteraceae bacterium
AAGCCGTTGCAGATACCGCACATGAGACCATCGCGGTTATCAAGAAGATCGGTGACACCTTCCTTGATGGCAGCATTGCGGAAGAATGCGGTAATGAACTTACCGGAGCCGTCCGGCTCGTCACCACCTGAGAAGCCGCCAGGAATGAAGATCATCTGAGCGGTCTTCAGTTCATCAGCAAATTTCTCGATACTTCTGGAAATGCCATCAGCTGTCAGGTTGTTGATAACAATGATCTCAGGATCTGCACCTGCGTCACGAACAGCCTTAGCGGAGTCATATTCGCAGTTTGTACCCGGGAATGCAGGGATCAATACCTTTGGCTTAGCAACCTTGATAGCCGGTGCTTTACGGGCGCCCGCCTCAAAGGAGAAGGTCTCCATTGCCATATCAGGAGTTGCGATGTTGCAGGAGAATACACTCTCAAGCTTGTTTTCATAAGCATTGAGCACAGCGTTCTGCTCTAATACCTCACCCTTATAGGAGAAGGTGCCGTCAGCTGTTGTTGTACCAAGGACCTTACCAACAGTGCCTTCGGTCATCTCGAGTACGAATGCTGCGTACTTATAGCCGAAGATCTCGTCCATAGTGACATTTTCATCAATGGCCAGACCGTAGCCGTTACCGAAGCCCATCTTCATGACAGCCTCTGCAACGCCGCCCATACCAGGTGTATAGGCAGCTATTGCCTTGCCGCTGTGCAGCAGCTCAGTAACTGTGTTGAAGTTCTTCAGCAGGGAAGCTGTATCAGGAAGACCGTTCTTATCGAAAGCTGTCTCCAGCAGGCATACTGTATGACCGGCAGCCTTGAACTCAGGAGATACAACATCGGCAGTCTTGCCGGTGGTTACAGCAAAGGAAACCAGGGTTGGAGGTACATCAAGATCCTCAAAGGAGCCGGACATAGAGTCCTTACCGCCGATGGAGCCGATGCCCAGATTTTTCTGTGCGGCAAAGGCACCCAAAAGGGCGGCCAGAGGTTTGCCCCAACGCTTGCCATCCTTGCCGGGATGCACAAAGTATTCCTGGAAGGTGAGATATACGTCCTCAAAGGAGGCGCCGGTGGCAATGAGCTTGGCCACCGATTCCACCACGGCCAGATATGCGCCGTGATAGGGGCTCTGCTCGGTAATAAAGGGGTTATAGCCCCAGGACATAAAGGATACGTCGTCGGTATGCTTTTTCTCCATAGAGATCTTGTGCACCATAGCCTGAATGGGAGTGAGCTGATATTTGCCGCCGAAGGGCATCAGCACGGAGCCGGCGCCGATGGTGGAGTCAAACCGCTCGGACAGACCTCTCTTGGAGCAGATATTGAGATCCCCTGCCATTGCCTTGATATTCTCGGCAAAGCCGCCGCTGATCTCTTTGTCTTTGAGTGCGGGGGCGGCGGGGGTGATGGAGATATGCTTTTCGGCGCCGTTGGAATTGAGGAATTCACGGGAGAGATCCACGATCTTGTTGCCGTTCCAATGCATCACCAGACGGGGCTCTTCCTTTACAACGGCCACGGGACAGGCATTAAGATTTTCCTTTTTGGCCAGAGCGAGGAAAGCATCCACATCCTTTGCCTCTACGACAACGGCCATACGCTCTTGGGATTCGCTGATGGCCAGTTCCGTGCCGTCCAATCCCTCGTATTTCTTGGGAACGGCATTCAGGTCGATCTCCAAACCATCCGCCAATTCGCCGATGGCCACCGAAACGCCGCCCGCACCGAAATCGTTGCACCGCTTGATCATACGGCAGGCTTCGCCGTTACGGAATAAGCGTTGCAGTTTTCGTTCTTCGGGCGCATTACCTTTTTGCACTTCAGCACCGCAGGACTCCAAAGATTCCACCGTGTGGGATTTGGAAGAGCCCGTTGCGCCGCCGCAGCCATCGCGGCCGGTACTGCCGCCCAGTAAGATAACAACATCACCGGGGGCGGGGCGTTCTCGGCGAACATTTTCCGCAGGAGCGGCGGCAATCACCGCGCCGATTTCCATGCGTTTTGCCGCATAGCCGGGGTGATACAATTCATCCACAATACCTGTGGCAAGACCGATTTGGTTACCGTAGGAGGAATATCCCGCAGCAGCGGTAGTGACGATCTTGCGCTGAGGCAGTTTGCCTTTAATGGTTTCGCTAACGGGTTTGAGCGGATCGGCCGCACCCGTCACACGCATAGCGCCGTATACATAGGAACGACCCGACAAGGGATCACGAATGGCACCGCCGATACAGGTGGCTGCACCGCCAAAAGGTTCGATCTCGGTGGGATGATTGTGTGTTTCGTTTTTAAACAGCAATAGCCACGGCTCTTTTTCGCCGTCAACGTCCACCGTGATCTTCACCGTACAGGCGTGGATCTCTTCCGATTCATCCAGTTTGTCCAGTTTTCCGTGCTTCTTCAAATATTTCACGGCCACGGTCGCCAGATCCATTAAACAGATAGGTTTCGTCCGTCCCAATTCTGCCCGAACAGCCAAATATTCATCATAGGCCGATTGCAACAAAGCATCCTCAAAAGACACCGTATCGATGTTGGTGAGGAAAGTAGTGTGACGGCAATGATCCGACCAATAGGTATCGATCATACGAATCTCAGTAATGGTGGGATCTCGTTTTTCACTGCGGAAATACTCTTGACAAAACGCAATATCGTCGGCATCCATCGCCAAACCGTATTGCTTTACAAACATTTCCAAACCGGTGCGGTCCAGTTCAATAAAGCCTGTCAAGGTCTGCACCTCGGTAGGAATATCGTATTTCATCTTTAAAGTTTCGGGTTTATCCAGCGTGGCTTCCCGTGCTTCCACGGGGTTGATCACATACTTTTTGATCTCGGCCACTTCTGCTTCTGTTAATTTCCCATAAAGAGCATAGATTTTAGCGGTACGCACCGTGGGACGGTCACCTTGGGAAATAATTTGGATACATTGTGCCGCGGAATCCGCCCGTTGGTCAAACTGACCGGGCAAATATTCCACCGCAAAGACGGTGGAACCGTTCAATTCCACGGTATCCGCAACCGTATCAAGTTGCGGTTCGGAGAATACCGTCCCTTTGGCATAGGCAAATAATTCTTCTGTGATATTTTCCGCATCGTAGCGATTGATGATGCGCACCTGCTCAAGAGCGGTAATGCCAAGCAGAGTACGGGCATCGTTCAACAGGGACTTCGCCTCATTGGCAAGGTCGGGTTTCTTTTCAACAAATACGCGATATACCATCCGTTACTCCTCCTCTGCTTTCAACGCTTTAGCGCCGATATCGTGCCGATAGTAGGCGTTTTTAAAGGCAATGTGTTCAACATATCCATATGCTTTGGAAACAGCCTCTGCAAGCGTTGGTTCAACCGCCGTAACACCCAGCACCCGTCCGCCGCTTGTGAGCAATTTGCCGTCTTTTTGAGCGGCTCCTGCCACATACACACGGTCGGACAGTTCTGCGGGAATGGTGATCTCAAAACCTTTTTCATAAGCCGTGGGATATCCGTTGGAAGCCATAATTACACAACAGGCGTGATTGCTTGCAAATCTCACTTCCGTATCGGCTAACGTACCGTTCGTGACGGCTTGCATAACAGTGAGCAGATCGCTTTCCAAAAGCGGTAACACTACTTGTGTTTCAGGATCGCCGAAACGGCAATTATATTCGATCACTTTAGGACCGTTCGGGGTAAGCATCAAACCAAAATACAAGCATCCCTTGAAAGTCCGCCCTTCGGCGTTCATAGCACGAACGGTAGGCAGGAAAATGGTTTCCATACATTCCGCCGCTACCGCATCGGTGTAATACGGATTGGGGGCTACCGTTCCCATACCGCCGGTATTTAGGCCCGTATCGTTATCCCCCGCTCGTTTATGATCCATAGACGAGATCATGGGAACAACGGTCTTGCCATCAGTAAAGGACAAAACGGATACTTCCGGGCCGGTTAAAAACTCTTCGATAACAATGCTGTCACCGCTGGCACCAAAGACTTTATCGACCATCATGGAACGAACGGCATCTTCCGCTTCTTTGCGGGTTTGCGCGATAATTACGCCTTTACCAAGCGCCAATCCGTCCGCTTTGATCACCGTGGGGATGGGCGCGGTTTTGAGATATTCCAATGCCGCTTCCATGTCGGTAAACACTTCATAAGCAGCAGTTGGGATCCCGTACTTTTTCATTAAATCTTTGGAAAAGACCTTACTCCCCTCGATGATTGCCGCATTGGCTTTCGGGCCAAAGCAAGGAATTCCCTTGGCTTCCAAAGCATCGACCGCCCCCAGCACCAACGGATCATCGGGTGCCACGACGGCATAATCGATGGCATTTTCCACCGCGAAACGAACAATGCTGTCGATATCCTTGGCTCCAACATCCACACAGGTGGCATCGGCGGCGATCCCGCCGTTACCGGGTAAAGCGAATATCGTTTCTACGGTGGGATTTTTTTTCAGTTTCTTGATGATAGCGTGTTCACGGCCGCCGCCACCGACAACTAACAGTTTCATGAGGGATCCTCCATCAATGGTGGAACAAGCGCATTCCTGTAAAGGCCATGACCATACCGTATTTATCGCAGGTTTCGATCACCTGATCATCGCGAATCGAACCGCCCGGTTCGGCGATGTATTTTACGCCGCTGCGCTTAGCGCGCTCCACATTATCGCCAAAGGGAAAGAATGCATCAGAACCCAATGCCACACCATCGATAGTATCCAAGTAAGTACGGATCTCCGTAGCGGTCAACGGTTCGGGTTGGTAGGTGAAATATTTCTGCCAATTACCATCGGCACACACATCTTCTTCGTTTTGATTGATATATCCGTCGATTACATTGTCACGCTCGGGTCTTCCCAATCCTTCTTTGAAAGGCAGGTTTAACACCTTGTCACACTGACGCAGGAACCAGGTGTCCGCTTTGGAGCCGGCCAAACGGGTGCAATGAATACGGGATTGTTGACCCGCTCCCACACCGATGGCTTGACCGTCTACGGCATAGCACACGGAGTTGGATTGGGTATATTTAAGGGTGATAAGCGCAATAATCAGATCGCGAACAGCCGATTCGGGCAAGTCTTTATTGGCGGAAACCAAATTGCTCAGCAATTCACGATTGATCTCAAAGTTGTTGCGGCCTTGCTCAAAAGTAATGCCGTATACCTGCTTATGTTCCACAGCGGCAGGGATATAGTTGGGATCGATCTGCACCACATTATAGGAACCTTTGCGCTTGGCTTTTAAGATCTCTAACGCTTCGGGCTCATAACCGGGAGCGATCACGCCGTCCGATACTTCCCGTTTGATAAGTTTGGCAGTGGTGACATCGCACACATCGGATAATGCCACCCAGTCACCAAAGGAACACATACGGTCGGTACCTCTGGCGCGCGCATAGGCACAAGCCAACGGAGATGCATCCAGTTCGGGAATATCGTCCACAAAACAGGCTTTCTTTAATTTGTCGGACAGCGGAATACCCACCGCCGCGGAGGTGGGACTAACGTGTTTAAAAGAAGTAACAGCCGGCAGGCCCAACGCCTCTTTCAGTTCTTTGACCAACTGCCAAGAGTTGAAAGCATCCAAAAAATTGATAAAACCGGGACGACCGCTTAAGATCTGGATAGGCAAATCGGTGCCGTCGTGCATAAAGATTTTGGCGGGTTTTTGATTGGGATTACAGCCGTATTTCAGTTCAAACTCTTTCATGGTTGCTACTCCTTATTTGTTTTTATTGATGATCAATTCCGTGGGAGCACTGCCGTCCAACGGAACACAGCGCACAAACAGCGATACTTTATTGTCTTCGTTCAAGTTGTTCCACACCAACTCCGCCAGTTCTTCGGCCGTGTTGGGCAATGCCACTTCTTCCGGCTCACCGTAGAACGACGGGATAGGATCGCCATCGCACTTGTAGGTGTGGATGAAATGGCCGATACCGTCCTCGGGCACATACTCGTAAAAATACCGATTACAGGCTTCGGGACGGCCGTTAGAAGACTTCAAAATAGAAAGTTTATAGGTGAAGACATTACGAGGGAAGCAATAATAGCAGATACCCGAAATGCGGGGAGTGAAGTTGGGCGCATCGGGTTCAAATTCACGAGTCCGCAATGCCTCTTCAAAGCCGTGCAGATCACCATCATTGATAAAATCGTAGATAGTGTTGGTTTGGTCGCCGTTGGTGATGATATCCACATTCCCGTCTTTGGTATTCAAATACGGATTGTAAATAATCAGACTGGGATCGGATAACTTGGATTCGTCAAACGCTTTGGTACGCATGCCGCCCTCAAAACTTTCAAATATACGGTTACGGCTGTTCACGCTGCGCCCCATGATAAAATAAGCGATCATGGCATTTTTGCCGTCGGCGGATTTACCGATGACGATACCGCGACCAGGGTAGGTGTTTTCGGATAACAGGGTCTTCAAATCATAAAGAGCCATTTTTACTTCACTCTCTTTCCGCTATCATTTGTTGACAGACTTTTTCTACGGCGGCAGGAAGGATCTTCCATTCCGCCAACCGCATTACACGTTTTTGCAAGGTTTCGGGGGTATCGCTTTCACGGATGTTCACGGCTTTTTGCAGGATGATCTCTCCACCGTCGGGAATCTCATTGACAAAATGAACCGTGGCACCCGTAACTTTTACACCGTATGCCAATGCCGCTTCGTGAACATGCAAACCGTAAAATCCTTTGCCGCAAAAAGACGGAATCAACGAGGGATGGACATTCACGATACGGCGAGGATATCGCCGTGTAAAATTCTCGCTGAGGATCGACATAAATCCTGCTAAAACAATCAGATCGATATGGTTTTTTTCCAGCAACCTCACAATAGCCTGCTCAAAAGCTTCATGAGAGCCACAATCTTTTTTCAGCACGACCGCTGTGGCGATATTCGCGTGCCGAGCGCGTTCCAGCGCATAGGCATCCGCTTTGTTGGCGATCACCAACGTGATCTTGCCACTGGAGATTTCGCCGCGATCTTGTGCGTCAATCAACGCTTGCAAGTTGGTGCCGCCGCCAGAAACCAAAACGGCAATGTTGGCAATACTCATAAGATCACCCGCTCATCGGAACGAACGATCTCGCCGATCACATAAGCGTCTTCTCCATTTTCCTTGAGAATGGACAAGGATTTTTCCACCTCTTCTTTGGCAACAACAATGCTCATACCAACGCCCATATTGAAGGTGTTGAACATATCCCGCTCGCTGATATTGCCGGTTTTCGCGATCAAATTAAAAATAGGCAGAATTTTGACCGCGTTCTTATTGATCTTCGCACCGAGACCTTCGGGAATACTGCGCGGAATATTTTCATAAAAACCGCCACCGGTGATATGGGAAATTCCTTTTACTTTCACTTGTTCTAACAAGGCCAGCACCGGTTTGACATAAATGCGGGTAGGCGTCAACAGTGTTTCGCCGATGGATTTGCCGCCCAATTCCGCTAAGGGAGATTGTAAATCGGCGTTTTCCACATCAAACACCTTGCGTACCAACGAAAAACCGTTGGAGTGAACACCCGAAGACGGCAAGGCGATGACAACATCGCTCTCACACATGGTCGAGTTATCGATAATCTTGCTCTTATCAACCACACCGGTGCAGTAACCTGCTAAGTCGTATTCGTCTATGGGATAAAAACCGGGCATTTCTGCCGTTTCGCCGCCGATCAGCGCCGCGCCCGATTGCACACAACCTTCACAAACACCTTTCACAATATCCGCAATACGCTCAGGGATATTTTTACCGCAGGCGATATAGTCGAGGAAAAAGAGTGGTTTGGCACCGGCGCAAATGATGTCGTTCACACACATCGCCACACAATCGATCCCCACCGTATCATGCTTATCCATTAAAAAGGCGATTTTTAGTTTTGTGCCCACACCGTCGGTACCACTGACCAATACAGGACGGGTCATACCGGTAACATCCAGTTCAAATAAACCGCCGAAACCGCCTACATCGGAACAAACACCGCTTGTCATAGTTTTGGCAATGTGCTGTTTCATCAATTCTACCGCGCGGTATCCGGCGGTGATATCCACGCCAGCGGCGGCGTAACTTTCAGAGCGAGATTGTGTATTCATACTTATTCCTCTCCATTCCAGCAATAGGTACACAGTTTACAAGGCTCTAAGCCAATGGCTTTGATAACCCCTTCCAACGATTGAAATTCCAGCGAAGCAAAGTGGAGTTTATCGCAGATGGCTTTGCGCAAATTTTTTCCCCGTTCGGTGGAAGAGTCGCTGTATTCTTTGATGTAGTTGAGCCCCTCTTCCCCTTCCAGTTCCACAATGACCTGACGGGCAATCAGATCCATATCTCCTGTTGCGCGGGAGAAATTGAGGTATTTGCATCCGTACATGATAGGCGGACAAGCCGAACGCATATGTACAGACTTAGCGCCGTTATCATACAGAAAATCCACCGTCCCTTTCAATTGCGTGCCACGAACAATGGAATCATCCACAAACAACAAATTCTTGCCCTCGATCAACTCGTGGACGGGAATCTGTTTCATTTTGGCCACACGACTGCGTTCGGTTTGTTTTGAAGACATGAAACTGCGGGGCCATGTCGGGGTATATTTGATAAAGGGACGGGAGAAAGGTATACCGCTCTTATTAGCATATCCGATAGCGTGAGGGGTACCCGAATCCGGTACACCACTCACATAATCGATATCCTTTAAATCCCCGTTGGCGGCATCGTTTTCTGCCATGATCTCGCCGTTTCGATACCGCATAATTTCCACATTGATTCCCTCGTAGTTGGAGGTGGAATAGCCGTAATAGGACCATAAAAACGCGCAAATACGCATTTTGTCACGCGGCGGAGCCAATTGCTCCATGGTGGTGGCAGTTAGTCGAACAATCTCACCGGGCCCCAGTTCTTTTGCATCGGTATAGTCCAGTTTTTTATAAGCAAAGGATTCAAAAGAAACACAATAGCCGTGTTCATTTTTACCGATCAGTACAGGCAACCGCCCCAACAGATCGCGTGCGGCAATAATCTCGCCATTGTCGCACAAGATCAAAATGGAAGCCGTCCCTTCGATGGATTCTTGCGCGAAACGGATTCCTTCTTCGAAAGAGGATTTTTGACCGATAAGAGCGGCGATGAGTTCCGTACTGTTGATGGCGCCGCTGGTCATGGCATTAAAATGGCCGCCGCCGAAAGACAGGTATTCTTTGATCAGTTTATCCGAGTTATTCACAACGCCGATGGTACAGATGGCATAGGTTCCCAAACCCGAGCGCACCAACAGCGGTTGCGGATCCGCATCGCTGATGCAGCCAATGGCCGCGTTGCCTTGCATCTCCTCAAAGACGTCCTCAAACTTCGTACGGAAAGGGGAATTCTCAATATTATGGATCTCCCGTTGCAATCCGATTTTCGCGTCGCAAGCCGCCATTCCTCCGCGCCGAGTTCCTAAGTGAGAGTGGTAATCCGTTCCGAAAAATACATCGGATATGGCATCATGGTCACAGACCGCACCGAAAAAACCGCCCATGGTATCTCCTTTTCTCTAACAAATTAAGCAAAAAACAATTCGGATAATGTCATCGGATCAATGTATTGACCGTCTTTGTATACACGCATATTGCCGGACGCGATCTCATCAATCAGCATGACTTGTCCGTCGGCATCGTAACCAAATTCAAACTTGATATCATACAAGACCAACCCTTTTTCCTTCAGGTCGTCTGCCACGATCTGGGTGATCTTTTGGGTCATCTCTTTAATATCATCGTATTGTTGGGCAGACATAACGCCCAAATCCACCAAACCATCTTTAGTAACCAGCGGATCGCCCTTCTCATCATTCTTGAAGGTAGTTTCCACGTATGCGGGCAGGTCAGCACCTTCTTCAATATAATCGCTGTAGCGACGGTAGAAACTACCAACTGCCTTGTGACGGCAGATTACCTCAAGACCTTTACCAAAGGCTTTTGCAGGAAGAACTTCCATGGTGGTATTAGCCAAATCGGCACTGATATAGTGAGTTTTGATACCGGCGGCATTCACTTTTTCAAAGAAGTAAATGGACATACGCAGGTTTACGTCACCCACGCCGTCAATCGTCAATCCCACGGTATTTTCACCGGGATCAAACACGCCGTCTTTACCGGTACAATCATCTTTAAATTTCAACAGATAATTGCCGTTATTCAGCGCGTAAACATTTTTCGTTTTGCCTGTGTACACCAGTTTGTTTTCCATAATCCTTGTCCTCCCAAATAAAATTAACAAAATTCAGCGGAGATCCGCCGATCTTTTTCCAATACTGTAGCCGCATCAGTGGCGCGTTTTTGATTTAATCTATCGGCTAAGGCCGTGTCCTCCACCGCCAAGATCTGAGCGGCAAGCAAAGCCGCATTACCGCCACCGTCTACGGCAACCGTGGCTACCGGAATCCCTGTAGGCATCTGGACCGTAGCAAGAAGGGCGTCCAACCCATCTAAATTCGCGGATTTGCAAGGAATACCGATCACCGGCAAGGTGGTATTGGCCGCAACTGCGCCCGCCAAGTGAGCCGCCATACCTGCGGCGGCGATCATGACGCCAAATCCATTCTCTCTGGCCGAACGAGAAAAAGCAGCGGCTTCTTCTGGCGTTCGATGCGCGGAATACACGTGCACTTCAAAAGGAATTTCCAACGAACGCAACATATCGGTGGTTTTGCGGATCACGGGCAGATCGCTGTCACTCCCCATAATGATACCGACTTTTTTCATATCGTCATCCTCCTTACAAAAGAAAAAGGGTGCACTTAACTTATGGGATAAAGTTAAATGCGCCCAGACGGTCGGCTAACCGCGTTTTTTGTTCCTCTGTGGTGCTCCACATGTTGTTCCGTCAGTCGCAAAAAACGCTATCTTTTCAACATGTTTTAGTATACCATAAAGGCAAAATCCTGTCAAGGCGCATTCGTCGATTTTTCTCATTTTTCGGCATGGGCTCGCGCTTCACAATACAAGCAGCGATAGATACCTTTTTCCGCGTTCATGAGTTTGAAAATATGATCCAGTTCTTGTTCCGTGGACGTAATACAATGAGGATTACAGCAGCGGAATGTATTGACTTCCAAACAGCCCTCATCCGGTGCGTCGCACACCTCATCGGCAGACTGGTTTAATAGTTTCAAAATCAATGCCATGCGCATATATTTGCCATTCAACACCTGTTTAAAATAACAAGCTCGGGGATCGGTATCCACCGCTACACTGATCTCATTAACACGAGGGAGCGGATGAAGAATACACATATCTGACTTGGCAGTCTTTAATTTGGCAGGAGTTAAAATGTAACTGTCTTTTAATCGTTCATAGGTTTCCAGATCATCAAATCGTTCGCGTTGGATACGGGTCATGTACAGGACATCCAACTGTGGCATGGCTTCTTCCAACGAAACGGTTTCTGTATAGGACATCCCTTGTTTTTCAAGGATTTCCCGCTTCACATAACTAGGGATCTTTAGTTCTTCAGGAGAGATCAATACGATCTCAATATTTTGATAACGGGAAAGGGCCGCGATCAATGAATGAACGGTACGCCCGTATTTCAGATCGCCGCAAAATCCAACGGTGAGGTTGTCAAAGCCACCTTTTTCCCGATAAATCGTCAGCAGATCCGCCAACGTTTGTGTGGGATGACAATGTCCACCGTCCCCCGCATTAATAACGGGGATCCCCGCGTGTTGTGCCGCCACATACGGCGCCCCTTCTTTAAAGTGACGCATGGCGATAATGTCCGCATAACAGCCGATCACCCGTGCCGTATCGGCAATGCTCTCGCCTTTGGAGGCCGATGAACTGGCGGCGGCGGAAAACCCGATCACACTACCACCCAGTTCCAACATCGCCGCTTCAAAACTCAAACGAGTGCGAGTAGATGGCTCAAAGAAAAGCGTGGCAAGCTTTTTTCCTTTACAGGATTCTGCATACCGAGCAGGATGGTTGATGATATCACAAGCGGTATCGATCAATTGTTGGATCTCCCGCGTTGAGAAATCAACGATATCGATCAAACTACGCATTAGTTTCCCTCCGCGCTGATCCAACTTTCATCGGAGGGATTGTTGCGGAAAGCGATCAGTTTTTTTACATCTTCGGGACGAATGTACCCTTCTTCAGCAGCGACCTCGGCAATCACATCAAAATTTGTCAACGACACGTTTTTGACATTGGCAGCGGACAACCGTTCAATCCCTTTTTTCATGCCATAGGTAAAGATGCTGACAATGCCGAGTACGTCCGCTCCCGCTTCTCGCAGTACATTGACTACTTCCAACACACTACCGCCGGTGGAAATCAAATCCTCCACCACCACGACTTTTTGTCCTTTTTCCAAACGGCCTTCGATCTGGTTTTGTCGGCCGTGATCTTTAGCGCCGGAGCGGACATAGCCCATGGGGAGTCCTAAAAT
This sequence comes from Acutalibacteraceae bacterium, assembly GCA_045541495.1. GTDB lineage: Bacteria > Bacillota > Clostridia > Oscillospirales > Acutalibacteraceae > RGIG3009. The sequence goes on from JAZQJE010000040.1 coordinate 12,425, forward strand.
ATGACCGGTGATGGCCGCGTGAGCAATGCCGGCAGTGGAAGTTCCCATCAAAACTTCAACATCCGGATAGTATTTCTTGATAGTTTCCGCCAATCCGTTTTCCACATCTAAACGTACTTCGGGCGCCGTCAAGGTCAACCGATTATCACAATATACGGGGCTTTTGATGCCACTCGCCCAGGTAAAGGGCTCGTTGGGGCGAAAAAACACCGCTTTGATTTTGAGAAGATCTTTTGCAATTAACTTTTCCATAGTTTTTCTCTCCTTTAATCCACAAATTCAGCAACACAACGGTCATAAGCGGCAACAGGATCTTCGGCCCCCGTAATAGGACGACCCACCACAATATAATCCGAACCGATCTTTTTCGCTTCGGCGGGGGTCATGACGCGTTTTTGATCACCGATATCTCCATCGGCAAAACGAACACCGGGGGTAACGGTCAAAAACTCGTTTCCGCAGATATCATGCACTTTACCCGCTTCCAACGGAGAACACACCACGCCGTCCAAACCGGCTTTTTTGGCGTTGGCCGCATAGTGCATAACCACTTTATCGATGGGTTCATGGATCAACAGATCCTGTTCCATGCTTTCCTGGTCAGTGGAAGTTAGTTGTGTTACGGCAATCAGCAACGGCCGTGTGCCGTCGGGACGTGTTAACCCGTCCAGTGCCGCTTCCATCATGCGCACGGTACCGCCCGCATGAAGATTGCACAGATCCACATCCAGATTGGACAGAACAGCCATGGATTTTTTCACTGTATTGGGAATATCATGCAGTTTCAGATCCAAAAACACTTTATGGCCTCTTTTTTTGATCTCCCGCACAATTTGAGGGCCCTCCGCATAGAACAATTCCATGCCGATCTTAACGAACGGTTTGCGACCGGTAAATTTGTCCAAAAACGCAAAAACCTGTTCTGCTCCGGCAAAGTCACATGCCACAATAACATCTTTACCCATATTATTTCACTCCTCCGATGATACTGTTTAAATCGTTAATCCCGTATTTATCCATCACTTGAGGTAATGTCTCAATTATATCGCGGCAAACATAAGGATCAATCAAATTGGCTGCACCCACCTCCACGGCGGTAGCACCTGCCAACATCATTTCGATCACATCCTCTGCACTACTGACACCGCCCATGCCAATAACGGGAATTTTCACCTCTTGCGCCACTTGATAAACCATGCGCACTGCTACCGGGAAGATCGCGCTTCCCGAAAAGCCGCCCATTTTATTGGCAATCACAGGTTTTCGCGTGTGCAGATCAATACGCATTCCCAACATGGTGTTAATCAAACTGATACCATCCGCACCCGCTTGTTCACAAGCTTTGGCGATGGATACAATATCGGTTACGTTGGGCGATAATTTCACAATAACCGGTTTGGTGGTGACTTGTTTCACCGCTTTCGTTACTTCGGCGGCAGCTTCGGGCGACGTGCCGAAACTCATTCCTCCACCATGTACGTTGGGACAACTGACATTCACTTCCAGCCATCCCACCTGATCGCAATCGTTAAGCTTTTCGCAAGTATGGGCGTAGTCAGAAACAGAAAAACCGCTGACATTAGCCATAACCTTTTTTTGAAAACAGTGCGCCAGTTTCGGCAGTTCTTCGGCGATTACTTTATCCACACCGGGATTTTGCAATCCAACGGCATTGATCATTCCCGCCGTACACTCCGCAATACGAGGTGTGGGATTGCCGAAACGGGGATCTTTGGTAGTACCTTTGAAAGAAAACGTACCTAACACATTGATATCATACAATTCGGCAAACTCATAACCATAGCCAAAGGTGCCGCTGGCGGGAATAACAGGATTATCCAACGCAATACCGCACAGATCTACACTCAAGCGTCCCATAGGATCTCCTCCTTTTGCAATACAGGACCGTCTTTGCAAATGCGTTTGTAGCCGGTAATGGTTTTGCAGGAGCAACCCATACACGCGCCAAACCCGCAACCCATGCGTTCTTCAAAACTGAATTGCCCGCTGGTAACAGCGGTATTGTATACCGCTTTGAGCATCGGTTCGGGACCGCAAGTGTAAAAATAGGAATATGTTTTTTCGCTCAAGGCATGGGTGGCAAACCCTTTCACACCATATGAGCCGTCGACCGTGGTCACCGTCACATCGGCACCTAACTCCTGAAACTCATGTTCGTAAAACACTTCGGCTTTGGTATTGAAGCCGAGAATGACCGAGACATTCTTCCCTTGGGCAATCAAGTGTTTGGCCAACATATACAAAGGTGGAACGCCCACACCGCCACCGAGCAATACGGGACAGTCACCCGAAAGAGAGGTATCGTATCCATTACCCAGTCCCGTAAGGATATCCAGTGTACCAGCCGTCATGTGGGATAACTGCTCAGTCCCCTTCCCTACCACCTTGTAAAGTATGGTAACGGCGGATGCGTCGCAATCACATACCGAGATGGGACGGCGAAGATACTTTCCTTCTAATTTGATATTGATGAATTGACCGGGTGCGATGATAGCAGATGTATCCCCTTGCAACACCATTTTATATACCGTATCGGTCAACGGTATATTGGTCACGATCTCAAACAGACTTTGTTTCATAAGCACCTCTTAATCGGCATCAATGGTGGATACCTTATTGGTGATCTCTTCCAGCACATCCAACACGATCCGCACGGTATCCAAAGACGAGAATAAGGTAACACCATTTTCCACCGCGCAACGGCGGATCGCCACACCGTCTTCATAGTGGACACCTGACAGAATCGCACGAGTGTTGATCACATAACTCACATAGCCGGCGCGAATGGATTCGAGAATTTCTTCGCTACCCTCGCTGATCTTGCCACGAACGCGGGTACGAATGCCGTTTTCCTTGAGATAGTTCGCCGTGCCGATGGTCGCTTCAATATTAAAGCCCATATCGTAAAAACGGCGCACTAACGGCAACGCTTCTTCTTTATCTTCATCCGCTAACGTGACGATCACCGTACCGTAGTTTTGCAAACTCATCCCCGAAGCAATCAAGGCTTTTTGCATAGCACGGGATAATTTTTCGTCGTAACCGATCGCTTCACCGGTGGATTTCATTTCGGGCGAAAGATAGGCGTCCAAGCCTTTGATCTTGTTGAAAGAGAACACCGGTACTTTCACATAGAAACGTATTTTCTCTTCGGGATAAATATCAAAGATACCCAGTTCTTTCAGTGATTTGCCTAAGATCACTTCAGTAGCGATATCCGCCAAACTGTATCCTGTGGCTTTAGACAAGAACGGTACGGTACGGGAAGAACGAGGATTAACTTCGATAATAAAGACATTGTCATCTTCATCCACAATAAACTGAATGTTGAACAGCCCGATAATACCGATGCCGAGGCCCAGTTTCTTCGCATATTGCAAGATCGTGCCCTTCACTTTGTCCGAAATGGAGAATGTGGGATACACGCTGATGGAGTCACCCGAGTGAACGCCGGTGCGTTCCACCAGTTCCATAATACCGGGGACAAAGACATTGTGTCCGTCGCAAATGGCATCCACTTCCACTTCTTTGCCTTGGATATATTTATCCACAAGCACGGGCTTGTCCTCGTCGATCTCCACCGCCGTTTTCAAGTATTCCCGCAAATGTTCGTCTTTGGCAACGATCTGCATAGCGCGACCACCGAGCACAAAACTGGGGCGCACCAACACGGGATACCCGATCTCGTTCGCCGCTTTGATACCGTCTTCAATCTTTGTAACAGCGCGACCTTTAGCCCGCGGAATATCCAGATCGTTAAGCAAATTTTCAAAGGCATTACGGTCTTCTGCGCGATCAATAGCAGCACAATCGGTGCCGATGATCTTCACGCCGCGGTCGGTAAGCGGTTGCGCCAAATTGATGGCCGTTTGACCACCCAGCGAAGCGATCACACCTTCGGGTTGCTCAAAATCGATGATGGCCATTACATCTTCGGGTGTGAGGGGCTCAAAATACAGTTTATCCGCCGTCGTATAATCGGTAGATACGGTTTCGGGATTGTTGTTGATGATAATGGCTTCATACCCCGATTTTTTGATGGTTTGGACCGCATGAACAGTGGAATAGTCAAATTCCACACCTTGTCCGATACGGATGGGACCGGCGCCCAAAACCACGATCTTTTTCTTATCAGTCAAACGGGAGTCGTTTTCACCAATATAAGACGAATACAGGTACGGAATGTACGCGCCGGTGTGCAAGGTATCGACCATACGGAAGACGGGGGTGATTCCCGCGGTTTTCCGTTGCTGATACACCGACAATTCATCGGTATTCCACAAACGAGCAATCATTTTATCGGAGAAGCCCAGTTGTTTTGCTGCACCCAATGCTCTTTCATTACCGGGTTTGTCGCGCAAGATCTTTTCCATTTCAACAATGCGTTCCAAACACTCCAAGAACAGTTCCGTGATCTGAGTCGCTTCGTGCAGTTCATTCACCGTCATCCCCAAGCGGATCAACTGAGTAATGGCATACACGTTGTCATCTTTAAATTCTTTGATATAGTCAAGCAATTCCGCTTTGGTCATCCCGTCGAACTTTGCCATGTAGAAGTGACAAACACCCGTTTCCAAAGAACGCACCGATTTGAGGAAACATTCGTCCAACGTCGAACCAATGCCCATCACTTCACCCGTGGCCTTCATCTGCGTACCCAAGGTGTTGGGGGCAGATGTGAATTTATCAAAGGGGAACCGCGGAAATTTGGCAACGATATAATCCAGTCGGGGTTCAATAGCCGCTGTACCGCCCGCTACGGGGATATCTTCCAACGCCATACCCACGGCGATCTTCGCCGTTACGCGGGCAATGGGATATCCGCTGGCTTTGGATGCCAAGGCGGAAGAACGGGATACGCGGGGATTCACTTCGATGAGATAGTATTCACTGGAATTGGGGTTGAGGGCAAATTGCACGTTACAACCGCCTTCAATCTTCAGTTCCCGAATGATCTTAATAGCACTGTCGTTAAGCATTTTTAAATCGTGCTCGTTAAGAGACAAAATGGGGGCTACTACAATGGAGTCACCGGTATGCACACCCACGGGGTCCATGTTTTCCATACCGCAAATGGTGATGGCATGATCGCTGGAATCCCGCATAACTTCAAATTCAATTTCTTTGTAACCTTTAACGCTCTTTTCAATCAAAACCTGATGTACGGGAGAAAGTTTAAACGCGTTTAAGCCGATTTCCATCAATTCGTCCTCGTTATAGGCAAAACCGCCGCCTGTGCCACCTAACGTAAAGGCGGGACGCAATACCACAGGATAGCCGATGCGAGCGGCTGCTTCTTTGGCTTCTTCCAAAGAATAAGTAATTTCCGAGGGAATCGTGGGTTCACCGATGGATTGGCACAATTCTTTAAACAGTTCACGGTCTTCCGCCCGCTCAATACTGCTACTGCTGGTACCCAACAATTCCACACCGCATTCTTTGAGGATACCTTTACGCTCTAATTGCATAGCCAAGTTCAAACCGGTCTGGCCACCGATACCGGGAACAATGGCGTCGGGACGCTCATACCGCAAAATTTTCGCCACATATTCCAGTGTCAACGGTTCCATATACACCTTATCGGCAACGGTTGTATCGGTCATAATGGTGGCGGGGTTAGAGTTGCAAAGAATAACCTCATAACCTTCTTCTTTTAAGGCCAAACATGCCTGTGTACCGGCATAGTCAAATTCGGCAGCTTGTCCGATCACAATGGGACCGGAACCGATGATGAGGATCTTTTTGATATCTGTTCGTTTTGCCATGATGATTGCCTCCCGAAAAATTAAAGATTACGATAAACGATCGTGCCGTCACACACTGTTAACAGGCAGGTACCGTATAATTGATGACCGGTAAAAGGTGTCGCTTTTCCTTGGGAAAGGAAGTTGCTGGGATCCACCATAAAGGTACGATTGAGATCCCAAACAGAAAAATCCAAACCAAGGGGAATGCGAAACCGTTTTCGCGGGTTTGTGACTAATAGTTCCATCAACTTTTCTAAGGTAAGGATATCCGTTTTTACCAAATAGGTGTATAAGACAGAAAAGGCTGTTTCCAATCCCACAATACCGAATGCACTGCCCGCAAGGCCTTTGCTTTTTTCCTCAGCCGAATGGGGCGCATGGTCGGTGGCGATCACATCGATCGTACCGTCCAACACACCGGCAAGCAACGCCTCCCTATCTTCCTTACCGCGCAAGGGCGGGTTCATCTTAAAGCGGCCATCTTCTTGAAGATCGTTCTCATCCATAACCAAATAGTGCGGCGCTGTTTCACAGGTAACATCCAACCCCTCCGCTTTGGCTTGACGAATCAATTCCACACTCTCTTTAGCGGAAACGTGGCAAACGTGATAGGCGCAACCGATCTCCTTCACCAGTTGCAGATCGCGGCGAATCTGTTCATATTCACTGGCACTGCAGATTCCTTTATGACCGTGTTCTTTGGCATAAATGCCATCGTGAATATAGCCACCATGCAGCAGACTGTTCACTTCGCAATGAGCCACGATCATTTTACCGAGGGATTTGGCCTTGCGCATTGCCGCGCGCATCAATTCATCGCATTGAACGCCCCGTCCGTCGTCTGAAAAGGCGATACAAGAATTCGCCATCACATCCATTTCGGATAATTCTTCGCCTTGTTGGCCAACGGTGATCGCGCCATAGGGATATACATGGATATCGGCACCGTTTTGGATACAATCCCACTGGGCTTTGAGATGCGCCGCCGAATCGGGTACAGGATTTACGTTCGGCATGGTACATACCGCCGTATAACCGCCATGTGCGGCCGCCAAACAACCCGAATGGATGGTTTCTTTATACGAAAAACCCGGCTCACGAAAGTGCACATGCACATCGCAAAAGCCGGGAAAAACAGTATAATCAGAATTGTCAATGGCGGAAAAAAGTTCGGTCGGTAAAGAAGCCGACAATGACGCCTGCATTGCCGAAGAAAGACCGATTTGTTGTGCTTTCGTTAAGACTGCCATAACGATTTCCTTTCGTTGTAAGCATAAAAAAAGATCTCCACCAAAAGGCAAGATCGCACACAAAAAGACCGATGCCGTTTTAGCAAACCGCACCTTGTCCCCGTATTTCTCAATCTTGCCGATCTCACAGTATCGTGCTTAAAGATTAATTTCATATAGTATAGCACGAACTGTGTCATTTGTCAATTTTAAAATATGGTTTTTCAAGAAAAAAGATCGGACGGGAAACCCCATCCGATCTTGTGTCTTATTCTTCGTCGCAATCGCAACCGCAGTCACAGCAATCATCGTCACACTCTTCGATGTCAAATTCCAAATGCTCGCCGCAGTTAGGGCATTCCACGCCGCCGTCCAGTAGGGTGTCTTCATCAACACAGAATTCTTCTTCACAGTTGGGGCAGGTGATGTCATAGTATTCGTCGTCATCACAATCACAATCGCAATCGCAACAATCATCATAATCGTCGTATTCGTCATCACCGTAGTATTCGGTTTCCAACGTATCCAAATCTTCATCAATGGTATCGACTTGTTCACCCATTTCTTCGACCGTCAATTCCAGATCTTCCACGCTGAGCGCCACATCGGACAAAACATCCATAATAGCGGTGAGAATCTTGCCTTCTTTGGAAGCAGCATCAATCTCCATGCCTTCAATGAGACCTTTTAAATACGCAACTTTTTCTGTAATGGTCATGGTAATAACCTCCTGTAATTCAATCGTAGATCGCGTGTTAATTACGCACGCTCCATGTATTCACCGGTACGGGTATCCACACGGATCATTTCGCCTTCGTCGATAAACAACGGAACACGAATCTCGGCACCGGTCTCCAGCGTGGCGGGTTTGGTGGCGTTGGTAGCCGTATCGCCTTTGAAGCCGGGATCGGTTTGCGTAACTTGCAGTTCCACAAAGTTCGGGGGCTCTACGCCGAACACATTGCCTTTGTAGGACATAACGCGGCAGATCATGTTCTCTTTCACAAATTTAAAATTATCGGACAAAACATCGCTGTTGATGGGCAACAACTCATAGGATTCCTGATCCATGAAATAGTACAGATCACCGTCGTTGTAGGAATATTCCATTTCTTTTCTTTCAACAAATGCCGTCGGGTATTTATCGTTGGGGTTAAAGGTACGTTCCACCACGGTACCGGCGATTACATTGCGAATCTTAGCGCGAACAAAAGCGGCACCTTTACCGGGTTTGACGTGTTGGAATTCCACGATCTGATAGACATTGCCGTCCATTTCAAAAGTTACACCGTTACGAAAATCACCTGCAGAAACCATTTTATAATCCTCCAATTATACTTTGCTTGCTATATTTTACCCTATTCCCGTGAGATTTTCAAGAGGAAATTGAAATAAAATCGCCGACAGATGGTATTTTTCACCATCTGTCGGCGAAACAGCGATTTATTCAGCCTTGGCGGCGCTTTCCTGAATGACTTTTTGAGCAATGGAAGACGGCACTTCCTCATAACGGGTAAATTCCATATCAAACCGTCCGCGGCCTTGTGTGGCAGACCGCAGCATGGTAGAATAATCACCCATTTCCGCCATCGGCACTTCCGCACACACACAGGTCAGGTCGGAATGTTCATCGGGATTCATTCCCAATACGCGACCACGACGCTTGTTGATATCGCCCATAATATCACCGGTGCAATCCGCCGGTACAAAAGCGTTGACCGTGCCAATGGGCTCCAATAGCACAGGATTGGCATCGGCAATACCTGCTTTATAGGCCAACGAGGCCGCCGTTTTAAAGGCCATTTCGGAAGAATCTACAGGGTGGTAAGAACCGTCCACCAACGTGGCCTTGACACCAACCAAGGGATAGCCGGCCAACACTCCGCATTGAGCGCTGTCACGCAATCCTTTTTCCACGGCAGGAAAATAGTTTTTCGGAACAGAACCGCCGAAAACTTTCTCTTCGAAGATCAGATCATCGGTATCGGCCGGTTCAAACTCGATCCACACATCACCGAATTGGCCGTGACCACCGGATTGTTTCTTGTGGCGACCCTGTACTTTCACTTTGCGGCGAATGGTCTCACGATACGGCACACGCGGTGTTTGCAAGGAAACTTCCACGCCGAATTTACTCTTCAATTTTGATACGATCACATCCAAATGTTGTTCGCCTAAACCCGACAACACTTGTTCGCGGGTTTCGGGATGGATACCGAACGTGATAGTGGGATCTTCTTCTTTCAAACGGGTAAGACCAGCGGCGATTTTTTCCTCTTCCCCTTTTTTCTTGGCATAAACCGCCATAGACAAGGAGGGCTTTTCAAAATTGACACCGGGCAAGATAATGGGACGAACGGGTGAGCACAGCGTATCACCGGTGTTGGTATTTGCCAATTTTGCCACCGCACCGATATCCCCTGCCACAACGCAAGGAACTTCTTCTTGTTTTTTACCGCGCACCATGAACAATTTACCGATCTTTTCGGTGGCACCGGTACGCATATTCATCAATGTCGAGTCGGGAGTAACTTTACCGCTGATAACTTTGAAGTACAGCAATTTCCCCACAAAGGGGTCCACGACGGATTTGAAAACAATGGCAACCGTTTGGGCTTGTTCGTTCACAGTCAGTTTTACTTCTTCTCCGTCGGGATCAACGCCCGTTTCACCCGCTACGGTTTCCGCCCACGGTGCCAACCACATCAGGCCGTTCAACAATTGATCGACACCTTCTAACATTTGCGCCGAACCGCAATATACCGGCGCGATCTCACCGCGGCGAACGCCGGTAGCCAGACCCAAGATCAATTCGTCGGGAGTAAATTCCATACCAGAGAAATATTTCTCCATCAATTCTTCGCTGGTTTCCGCCACGGCTTCGTTAATGGCGGTGCGCAAGCCGTCCAAACGATGACCCATATCGGGAATGGGACATTCCACCGCTTTGCCGTTTTCGTATGTATAGGCTTTATATTCCAAAATGTTAACGTAGCAAACCACTTTATGATTTTCAACACAAGGAACCACCAGCGGACAAACCATCGGACCGAACGTAGATTTCAGTTCTTCAAAAATACGGTAAAAATCCGCATGTTCGCTATCCATCTTATTGACAAAGATGATCTGGGCAATTCCTTTTTGACGGGCAGCCGCAAAAGCTTTTTGAGCGCCGACGGTGACACCGCTTTTACCGGAGATCACAATAACACTGCTGCCTGCCGCGCGAATACCTTCGCTTAACCCGCCGGCAAAGTCAAACAAACCAGGCGTATCCAGTAAATTGATCTTGGTATCTTTCCATTCCACGGGAAGCAGTGACATCGAAACAGACGATTGCCGCTTGATCTCCTCCGGATCGAAATCGGAAATGGTATTGCCATCCAGCACTTTTCCCAAACGGTCGGTAGCACCGGATAAAAAAGCAGCCGCCTCTGCCAGCGAGGTCTTACCGGTACCGGCATGGCCCACCAGTGCGACATTACGAATGTGTTTGGCGTTATATTGTTTCAATGAAGGTCTCCCCTTTCTTTTCAACCGTTGCAAGTAAAAACGGCCGAAAACTGACAAAATCAAGCAATATTACACAAAAATTTTCACCATGTAAGTATTGCTTTTGATAATTATAACCCATTCATTTGAAAATTTCAACTATAATAAAAATAAAAAATAACCCCTCGCAGAAAAAACGAAAGGTTATTTTTGGTAATTTTTAACAACCGTTATTTTTTGCCGAAGAAAATCGCCAAAAAACCAAAAATCACAGAGGCGATCAACAAGAATTCCAAAATATATAGCGGCGGGAATACAATGCCGCCAAACAGGGCGGTATACCCTACTAAGAGAATCCCGATAAAACCTACTACGCCCTGTAATATTGCGAAGAAGCGAGTAGCAATCCGCAAACGGCTGCACAACGCCAGTGCCAAGATCATACCGTTGGTACTGTTTTGGGCAACTACGCTAACGGTTTCCGATTCACTGACCCCGTCAACCAATCCTTCGAATGAACGGCCGGCCGGCGCGTTTAACAGTTCTACATAGTAACCATTTAGTTCGAATACATCTGCCACCAAGCGTTCTGTGATATTTTGGTCACACGTGCGTATCAACAAGGTGATCCGCTCTTTGGTCAGGCGCGTTAACATAGTTTTCACTGTCGGGTCAGCAATATAACTGACCACAAACATCGCCGACAACTCACCGGCAATAGACAAATACACTAATTGACGTCCATTGATGGCATACCGCTGTTCATAGTCGCGAGAAGGAATATCAATACCGTGATTATCCAACAATTTACGGTTACCGATAAGCACTCGGCGCCCGCTTACCCAACCGGACAACCCCATATCTTGTTCATAAACGAGCGTATCCACCTCACGCAACATATCCACTTTATTTTGGATCATGCGACGGAATACATGAGATAACGGACCACCGGCCCGCACCGAAACAGAGGCGGCATCCAAGATCGCATCGTCAATACGCGTGCCGGAAAACGTTTTAATTCCGTGCAGCAATACGCTCTGTTCAGGAAAAATATCCATCGCATCCAATGCTAACGCGTGAACATTCCCCAATTCTTCCGCCGACGAATAGCCGGCAAAAAGCGTTCCTTCCTCCTCGGCAGTGTGGGAAGCACCCGATATCGCCATTTGCAGGGAAAAGAACAACACAGCAGGCGCCGCTACCGTCAGCATTGCGCAAAACACCGTGGCGGTTGTCATCCAAGAACTGATCCCATTAAGGGCAAAATAAATAAGTGCTATCAACAACGAAACACCGATAACAATAGGCATGTACCATTTCATCGGTTTCGCACAAACACGGCTATCATCGGAAACGGTGAGATAATTATCCAACTTAGCAGTGCGACGATAGTAGGCAACACGGGGTTCGCCGATAGCGCAAGCAGGACGTCCAATTTCCTCCGCCAAGGTAGGATCTGTGATCCGCTTATACACCAATCGCTCACTATCGTCCCCTATCACAAACGCCGCAATTTTGAGTTGACGATCTTTTTCTACTCGTTTGGCTACGGCCAGCAACAGTATGCCGAAACCTGCCACACCTGTAAAAAGCGGCACACTGCCGTCGGTCACACCGGCGGCATGCAAATACTGCAATGCTGTGTGCACCAAGGTTGCAATCGACGATGCGGCAACACCGGATGCAATCGTGGCTTTGCCGATAAAGAGCGCGGAAAGTCCTTCACCGAGCAACGGCATGTTCAAAGCGCACAATGCCGCAAACAACGCCACTTGTATGGTCAAGTAAACGGTCGGGTTCATCGCAACAGAGGGTGTAATAGCGGCAAACACCGTCATAAGGCATAAAATGATCTCCAACACCACTGAGAAGAATAATCGTGCACCGGCACTATGAGAAGCGGCTGTTAAAGTCGCCACTACATCAATGTTATCCTCGATGGGTTCACTTCCCGTTTCTGTTTCCTCTACACTTTCGTTTTCCAGCGGTGTTTCGGGATAGATCACCTCACCGCGTTCGGTCGGTTCCCCTTCGCTCTCCGCAACTTGTTGCATATGTTGTTCCCGTTTTTGAGAGAAATCCTCAATTTTTTCACGACGGACACGACGTAACCGTTCTTCGTCCCCCTGTTCCGATTTTGAGGGTGTTTCCTCCTCAAAACCTTCCAACAGCATTTGAGACCCTTTATCCGCAAGAATTGCGTCTTCCTCTTCTCCGTCTTCTAACACACGGGTATCGTTGAGATTGGGAATGGGACGTGTGGGAGAATCGGTATTGATTTCTTGCGTATCCCCGATATCCACTTCGACTACAGGCAAGGAAGTCGGGTCCGTCTCTTCCGCTACGCGCATATCCGCCTCGGAATCGATTGTTTTCAATGGTTTGGACGCTTGCTTTTTGCGTTCATGGCGAAACAGACCGCTCCGTTTTTTTGCCGGTCTCGTTTCGTCTTCTTTCACCGTGGGAAATTCTGTTGTAATCTCACGGCTGTCTTTCTCTGTTTCCGCCACCACTTCGAGATCGTTTTTTTTCTCTTTCATAACGTCCTCCCTTCGGCAATACCCAACCGTTGTCGGGCAACTTCATACGAAATAATGCCGCAAGCCACCGAAGCATTTAAAGAATTAATCTGTCCTCGCATCGGCAACGAAACTATATAATCGCATTGTTCGCGAACCAAACGGCTGATTCCTCTGCCTTCCGACCCCACCACCAAAGCAACGGCGCCGGTAAGATCGGTTTGACACCAATTTTCCCCATCCATGTCCAATCCATATACCCATAGTCCTCGCTTCTTCAATTGCTTAAGGGTTTCAGTTAGATTAGCTACGCGAGCAACGGATACATATTCTACCGCACCAGCAGAGGTCTTATAAACCGTTGAGGTAAGTCCTACCGCGTGACGCTTGGGAATGATCACACCGTGACAACCTGCGGCTTCTGCCGTTCGAAGAATGGCTCCCAAATTGTGGGCATCCTCCAACTCGTCACAAACAATAATAAACGGCGGCTCCCCCGCTTGTTCGGCTTTGGCAAAAATATCGTCGATCGTAGCGTATTCTTTGCAAGCGGCCACCGCCATAACACCTTGGTGATTGGGGCCGCATTTGGCGGTGAGTTTGCGAGAATCGGTTTCTTTAACGGGAATACTCATAGCGCGACATTTGGCTAAGATCGGGCCGATGCTGCCTGATCTGTCACCTGTTGCAATCCACACGCTATCCAACGCGCGGCCTGAGCGCAACGCTTCCATAACGGCGTTTCGCCCAATGATCATATCCTGTTCTACGGCAGGTTGCATTCCTAAAACCTCACAATACGCCTATGATAATTGAGTATACCATACCTTTTTGGAAAAAGAAAGTCCTAAACACAAGAAATTTCTTTGGATTTTTGTTACAAAAAACATTTTTTACGCTAAAAAGGACCGCTTTCAGCGGTCCTTTTTTCAATAGACTTATAAGGTAAGAAGCAACATGGTATCTTCTGTTAATATATTCTCTGTCAAGTTGTTTTCCGCATAAATATCGTCCACCGAAATGTGCTCGGCTTTGGCAATATCCCAAATCGTTTCTCCCGCTGATGCAAAATAGATCTTCATACAACAACGATCCATGCCCTCTTCTTGGGTGTATGGCGCGGTATCGTCGGCACTCATGGCACAGATTGCCGTGCAATCGTCACTTTCCGTGTAAAGACGGTCAACGCCCACCGTTAGTTGCAGATCCACCGTTTTCCCCGAGATCCTATATTCCGTTTTCAATACCGTTACCGTCGGCAACATACATTCAGCGGTTTCAGTGTGAGTCAAGGTGAAGTCGACAGGACGCTCGTAATACGAGAGCACACCGTTCTCATCTCGTGTCAGCATGCAAACCAACAGTTTGTTATCTGTAAAGCTATTTTCCTTTTCGCAACGTCCGTCAGCGCTTGTTATCTCACACCATAGATCGATCACATCATGAATATCGGCATCGGGTAATTCTACGGTGACGGGTGTTTTGATGGTATCTTGCGTGATCTTCGTGATACGAGAAAGTGCCACCCGTGTCTTTTCTGTTTTCAACGGAAATCGAGTATGATAGGCGTCACTGATCAAATTGCAAAATTCCGTACGGTATGCCTGCACAGTGATAAGTATTTTGGCACTTAGCGACAACAGTTTGTTTTCTCCGCCCGGATTTTGAGTGGGATGAACTTCGCAAAACAACAAGGAAGCCTTACAAGAGCAAAGACCTTCTTCGTCAAGACCTTCCGCATCTATGATCTGGCTAAAAAGAATGGTGTTTTCAGAACATCCCAAAACACCCGCAACCGTATCCGTGGCATAAACCGTTTTCAGTAAGATCTCGCCTTTAACAACGACCTTCCCCATCATGATCTTGCAATCGGTAATACAAGGAACTGCTTCAGTACGGATGAGCATTTCCGCTTGATTACCACCGACAAGTTCTAATACTTCATTGATCGAAAACGCCTTTTGTGCAAAGGCTACCGGCTTTGAATAGCCTACGGTTTGGTTTTGCGTACAGATCGATTCACAGTCCGTTGATTCAACAATTGTCCGCTCACGTTCGCCCGTTACCGTTAATTTTACGCTGAAAGCGCCATGAACATCCACCCGTCGCGGACTGGTAGCGCGGCAATTGACATAGTTGACCTTTGTAGCAAGTTGAATATGGCAATTGCTGCTTATCTCCTTTACGGTAAAAACGGAGGTGAAGGGTTGCGTATTTTCAAAACTGCGCACACATTTACGGTCTTCATCCAAATACAAAATTTGCAGCCAAACCGTTCCATCCGCCATTATACGGTCTCCGCTGACCTGATGAGTTTGCACCACTGGTTTCATGATACATTTTAACACGGCGGCTATATCCGGCAAATATTCCGGTAATACAAAATCGCAATCCACAGGCCGCTCATCAAAATCATCAAACACGGTATCTATCGTGTTGATCTGTTTCATGGTGGTTTGAAGTTCCATGTTATTCTCTCCCTTTTACGGCATTTTCATTGACACTATATTCAAATGAACTTTAAAATATACCATAAACAAAAAGGCATCCGCTTGGAGCGGATGCCTTTTTTATCATTCAACGATTTGATCCTTTTTGATCTTAAACATACTCCGTAACAAGGCACTCAAGAATCTCGGACTCTTTACCACAACAATCTGCATACAAAGATCCTCCCTATGTTGTAAGTTTATCCGCACCGAACCAACGAAAGGCCGGCAAGAACCAATACAATCGCCGCAATCATTAAAATGAAGCGGGTGGGGAAAGTGATCGCTACCAACATCCCCGCACCAAAGGCCGCACAATATCCTCCGGTACAGCAATTTCGTCTTCTCATACTGCTCTCCCCTTTTTGGCTTATGTATTAACAGCATATTCCACAGCAGAGAGTTTGTGACAAAAAAAGGCCCGCACAAATATTGTGCAGGCCTTTGGGATACTGATTAGTTGCAGATAGTCTTCTCGGTTTCTTTATCGAACAGATGGATCTTGGTGTTATCCATAACCATATCCACTTCATCACCGGGACGAGCGGTAGAGGTAGGATCAACACGAGCAACCAAATTGAATCCTTCCACATTGAAGTACAGAAACGTTTCGGCACCCATCAACTCGGTAACTTCGATGTTGGCGCGAATACCGCAATCGTTGAAGGTTTCCATAAAACGAGGCTCGTCATGAATATCCTCAGGACGGATACCCATGATAACTTCTTTTTCGCCTTCTTTGCCGACAAATGCATCCAAAACGCCTTTTTCGTTTTTGGAATCGGGCAACGGAATAAGGTATTTCTTACCCTTTCTCGTCTTGGTATCTTCGGAACCGAATTCCACGAAGAATTTACCGTCTTTCTTCTTCAAAACAGAATCTACAAAGTTCATTTGAGGACTACCGATAAAGCCAGCAACGAACATATTACCGGGTTGGCTATACAACTTATTGGGGGTATCAACCTGCTGGATCAAACCATCTTTCATAACCACGATGCGATCACCCATGGTCATAGCTTCGGTCTGGTCATGGGTAACATAAATGAACGTGGTACCTAATTTTTGGTGCAACTTGGAGATCTCCGTTCTCATTTGAGCACGCAATTTCGCATCCAAGTTGGACAGCGGTTCGTCCAGCAAGAAGACCTTAGGTTCACGAACGATGGCACGACCGAGCGCAACACGCTGGCGCTGACCACCGGACAAAGCCTTTGGTTTTCTGTCGAGCAGGTGAGCAATATCCAAAATGCGAGCCGCCTCTTCTACGCGGCGTTTGATCTCGTCACGAGGAGTTTTACGCAATTTCAAACCGAAAGCCATGTTTTCAAACACGGTCATGTGGGGATACAGAGCATAGTTCTGGAACACCATGGCGATGTCACGATCTTTAGGAGCAACATCGTTGACCAAACGGTCGCCGATGTATAACTCACCGTCGGAAATTTCTTCCAAACCGGCGATCATACGCAGAGTGGTGGATTTACCACAACCGGAAGGACCAACCAGAATGATGAATTCCTTGTCTTTGATTTCCAAATTAAAATCGGAAACCGCGACAACACCACCGGGATATTTTTTGTAAATCCCTTTTAAAGACAAACTTGCCATTTGAAGACCTCCATCTTTTGTAGTAGGTAACCACATTTTGGACACTCTACTATATTGTCCCTATTTTAACAAAAAATTTTTCTTTATGCCATCCCAATAATACACAAACTTTTTTGATTTATTTGTTTGTGTTGAACAAAATGTTCCAAAAGAGATGAAAATTCAACAAAAAGGAAGCATGCTCTCTTCGTCGGCGAGGAAACGGCTTTCCCCTTCTCTTAAAGACGGATCCAGCATCAAGTTGCCGATGGACAATCGTTTCAGCCATACAACACCGCGCTCCCGCGTACCGAACATACGCTTGATTTGGTGATACCGGCCCTCGGTAATACGCACTTCCGCGAGAGGCGTATCGCTGTCTTCAAGAATACGCAAAGAAGCGGGACGGCACACGGTGCCGTCTGTCAAGATAATCCCTGCCTGAAAAGCATCCGAATCCGCTTGTGTCAACGGTCCGTCCAAACGGACGTGATAACACTTTTCCACCGCTTTTTTCGGTGATAACATTCGATGGGCATACTCGCCGTCATCCGTAAGGATCACCAACCCGACGGTATCTTTGTCCAATCGCCCCGCGGGGAACAATCCTTTGCGCCGTTGATCGGGAGGGAGCAGATCCACCACCGTCGGCACTTTCGGATCCCGCGACACACATAAAATACCCGCCGGTTTATTGAGCATGACATACACATATCGGTGATAAGCAAGCGATTGTCCTGAAACACAAATATGGTTTCTGTCACCATCCACTTTTGTAGCGGGATCACGACAAACAACGCCGTCAACCGTTACTGCACCGCGACGGATCAACCGCACCGTATCACTGCGGCTCATCGTCCCCTGTGAGGCGATCAATTTATCCAGACGTTGTACCATACATAACATCCTTTACAACAATGCTTTCTCCCCGTCAGTGGTATCAATGTGTCCCGCAATCACCGTATTGCGATATACATACAAATGAGCGGCGGAAGCACCGCTGCCGCCTACCACGCGATAGGAATACAACTTTACCCGTTTTCCCAAATAGGGCTCCAAGTCCAAGCCTGCTTGCTTTTGCAATTCATTGTATGACAACAAAGCGGCGTCCGGTTCATCGGGAATACGGATCTCGCGGATCTGGGTAGCTTCTTCTTCCACTTCATACCCGAGATTTTTTAGAAAAGCGACTCGTTCTTTCCCCGTGTCAACCACCGTACTGATGACAGGAACACCCGAAACGGCAGTAGCATCCGATACGGGGATCAACAGCGAGACCGTGGCCAAAACGGCAACTACTGCCAAGCATACCAATGCGGACAACAACTGCTTTTTGCCGGTTTTTACAGATAATACGAACACAACATGCACTTCCCTATTTCATAGATTTTGTACATGTATATGCTCATTTCATAGTCGGTATGATTACAGGATCAAGAGTTCCTTGGGACAATGAGTCAGATCGCGGCAACCATCTTCGGTGATCAGCGCCATATCTTCGATACGTACGCCGAAACGACCTTCCAGATAAATACCGGGCTCTACGGTAACGATGTTACCAACCTGTAACAGCCGTTCGCCCGCGCGAGGTGATAGATTAGGACCTTCATGAATCTGCACGCCCACACCATGGCCTGTACCGTGACCGAAGCAATCGCCGTAACCGGAGGTGGCAATGATATCACGTGCCGCCGCATCTCCTTTCACGCAGGGCAAACCGGGGCGCAACACAGCCAACGACGCTTGCTGGGCCTTTAGCACTGTATTGTAGATTTCCCGTTGTTCATCGGTAACAAATCCCACCGCTACGGTACGTGTCATATCGGAATGATAACCGTCGATGACCACACCGAAATCCATGGTGACGAAATCGCCCTTTTCAATCGGCTTATTTGTTGGGATACCATGAGGCAAAGAAGAGTTGGTACCCGAAACCACGATAAAATCAAAAGCCACCCGCTGAGCGCCTTGCCGCCGCAAATAGAATTCCAATTCCAGTGCCGTTTCCCGTTCGGTAACACCTTCCCGAATGAAGGGTAAAATATGCTCAAATCCCGCTTCGGTCAATTGTTGCGCCTGCTCGATCAACGCGATCTCTCGTTCGTCTTTCACCGCGCGCATATCCGAAAGCCAAGTATCCAGTTTATTTTCCGTTTCAAATACTACGTTTGTCACAATGGCTTCCAAAGCGGCTTTTTGCGCTAGCGACGTTTCGCCCGTTTCTAAAAAGATCCGTTCGAGATCGTTTTTTTTCACAAGATCGATCAGTGTTTGCGATAACCGATTGATCATCACACATTGCGCACCTTTCACGGTGTTTTTCGCCATTTCAATATAACGAAAATCTGTGAGAAAATATATATCATTACGCGTCAGAAAGATCCAACTGTCTCCTGAGGGGAATCCCGTTAAATAGCACAAATTATGGGGAGCCGAAACCAGTGCCGCCGCACGGTCATCGGGCAGTTTTTCCGCCAACAGTTCCAGTTTTGTTTTCATGGTTGTGCACCTCCGTATAATGCTGACAACGTGCAAGCGTCTTCTGCTTGAGTACCATCGGATTCACAAATGATGGTGGGCGTAAGCCTCCGTTGACGGATTAGTGTCATCAGCGGAGCCGGTTCAGGTCCGTAGATCTCGTCGGTAAAGGTTAGATGACGTTTTTCGCCGCCTTTGGTATATTCGATTTTGGAAAAATGCGCATGGAAGCCGGCGGCACGTTCCGCCCCTAATTCCTTGTGCAACCGATCCAACAAAGCGCCAAAAGCTTCTTCCGTGTTCAATCCACCTTGAGTACGACTATTGAGATGGCCGAAATCGATGCAGGGCAAAAACCGATCGTCCAGTTGGCAAAAGGTAAACACCTCGTCCAGATCACCCAGTTGGTTGATCTTCCCCATTGTTTCGGGGCAAATCCGAATATCAGAAAGACCTTCCGCATCCAACGCCGCTTGCGCTCGCAATAATGTTTTTCCTGCCAGCGCCGTGGCTTCGGGACGGGATAATCCGCCCAAACCACCGGGGTGTGCCACAATACGAGTACCACCCATCCAATGCACGGCACGAGCACTTTCCAGAATATAACGAATGGAATTATCCCGTTTTTCCGGTTCAGCGGAAGCAAGAGAAATAAAGTACGGCGCGTGCAGAGAAATTTGTATGTTATGTTGTTGCGCTTGTTCTTTCAACAAACGGGCGGTCTCTTCCGATACGCGCACACCGCGGCCACATTGGTATTCATACGCCGTTAAGCCCATACTGTTAAGCCAAGCGGGTGCTTCTACCGTGGATTTTTTGCCCGCGGCATAAAACGCATTACCGTTTCCTGCGGGGCCGAATCTGGCAATCACTCGCCTCTGCCTCCTCTCCGTTCATAGATCATGGTTTCCCATTTTCGTTTGAGTTTCAAAAAAGGTTTTCCCATTTCCAATTGTATCGGTTGCAACTGAATACAAGGAATGCCGCAAAGATTAGCACCGATAATATCGGTGAACACTTGGTCGCCGATAACAACGCATTCGCGGCGTTTCAAGCCCATGCGATGCGCCCCTCGTAAAAAACCAAAGGGCAACGGTTTACACGAAAGAGAGGTGTGACGCAACGCGATACGATCAGCAAAAGGCGCCACGCGCCATTCCCACGAATTGGATACCACCGTCATACGGATCCCCGCTTGTTTCATGTCGTCCAACCATTGACGCACATCGTCAGACAATTCTTGACTGCCGTGGGTAGTCAAGGTATTATCCACATCCAAAAGCAATCCGAAGACACCTAAACGATTTAGGTCATCCAAGGTGATATCGGTAATGCGTTGTCGATATAAGGTGGGATACAATAACGACATACACGCTCTCCTTTCCCAAATACATATAAAAAGCGGGCAATATAGTATTGCCCGCTTTTTACTCATTTGAACTTTCTTTTACGAGCCGCTTCAGACTTCTTCTTACGACGAACGGAAGGCTTCTCGTAGTGCTCTCTTTTGCGAACTTCGGCAAGAACACCGGAGCGAGCACAGGATTTCTTCCATCTGCGAAGAGCGCTGTCCAGAGATTCGTTTTCTTTTACTTTAACTTCAGACATTCTTATTCCCTCCCTCCGCTTATCAGCAGGGGTAATTGTTACTGGTAACTTGGCCATTATACAACAGGAAACGAATCCCGTCAAGTCCTTTTTGTAATTTTATTACAAGGGTTTTACCACCAAATTGACCAGTTTACGCGGGATATATAGTTCTTTAACGATCTGCTTACCTTCTAACTCGGGCACGATCTTTTCTTGCGCTTTCGCCGCGGCGATCACATCGGCGGCAGGTGCGTCAACACTGACAGAAATACGAGCGCGGATCTTACCGTTAACCTGCACCGCGATCTCTACGGTGTTCTCTTCGCATTTAGCAGGATCAAACATCGGCCACGGACGATAGGCCAATGTTCCTTCAAAACCCAACTGTTCCCACATCTCCTCCGTCATATGTGGTGCAAAAGGATTGAGCAACTGCAACAACACAGCGTACTCACCGCGGGTAATGCCGTCGGCAGCACTGAAATCGTTGAGCAACGCCATCATAGCGGCAATGGCCGTGTTAAATTTCAGATTTTCAATATCCTCACCCACCTTGCGGATGGTACGGTTAACATTGATCTCTAAGGATGAACGGATCTCGTCACTGTCGATCAAATGCTCTGCTAAAGCCCACACACGCTCCAAGAACCGTTGAACACCGCGGATACTGGAACTGGACCACGGTGCCGCTTTTTCAAAGTCACCGATGAACATCTCATACAAACGCAACGTATCGGCGCCGTATTCGTTGATGATATCGTCGGGATTGACCACGTTGCCGCGGGATTTGGACATTTTTTCCCCGTTTTCACCGAGGATCATACCGTGACTGGTGCGCTTTCCGTAAGGCTCTGCCGTGGGTACCACGCCGATATCGTACAGGAATTTGTGCCAGAAACGGCTATATAACAAGTGTAGAGTCGTATGTTCCATACCGCCGTTATACCAGTTAACAGGCATCCAGTAATCCAACGCTTCTTTGGACGCCAATGCCTCGTGGTTATGAGGATCGCAATACCGCAGGAAATACCAAGAAGATCCCGCCCACTGGGGCATGGTATCGGTTTCCCGCTTGGCGGCGGCACCGCATTTCGGACAAGTAGTGTTCACCCATTCGTCGATTGCGGCAAGAGGCGATTCGCCGTTGTCCGTAGGCTCATAACTATCCACCATAGGAAGACGGATGGGCAACTGCTCCTCAGGCACAGCCACCTGTCCGCAATGAGGACAATGGATAATCGGAATAGGTTCACCCCAATACCGTTGACGAGAGAAAACCCAATCACGAAGTTTGAAATTGACTTTGCTTTCCCCGATCTTTTTTTTCTCCAAATACTCGATAATGGCCTTTTTCGCCTCTTCTACCGACAGACCGTTTAAGAAACCGGAATTGACCATAATACCCGTCGCACAGTCGGTGAACGCTTCTTTTTCAACATCGCCGCCCTGCACCACTTCAATGATGGGTAGATCGAATTTTTTGGCAAATTCCCAGTCGCGGGTGTCGTGAGCAGGAATGGCCATGATCGCACCGGTACCGTAGGATACCAGCACATAGTCGGAAATAAACAGCGGGATCTCCTTACCGTTCACAGGGTTAATGGCGGTCACGCCGTCAAGGCGTACACCGGTCTTATCCTTGGCAACTTCTGTTCTCTCAAAATCAGATTTACGAGAAGCTGTTTCTTGATACGCACGAACATCACCAACATTTTTCAATGTGCCATTCGCTATCCATGTTTCCAACAAGGGATGTTCCGGCGACATGACCATATAGGTAGCACCGAACAGGGTATCGGGACGGGTGGTATATACCACCACGGAATCCCCCGCCGTGGTATTAAATGACACTTGTGCGCCGGTGGAACGGCCGATCCAGTTGATCTGTTGCGCGCGAACACGTTCGGGATAATCCACCAACGCCAGATCGTCGATGAGACGTTGAGCATATGCGGTAATCTTCAACATCCATTGGCTTTTCACTTTACGAACAACTTCGCCGCCGCACCGTTCACACACACCGCCGACAACTTCTTCGTTAGCCAACACACATTTACAGGATGTGCACCAGTTGACCGCCATTTCTTTTTTATAAGCCAACCCGTTTTTAAACAATTGAAGGAAGATCCACTGCGTCCATTTATAGTAGTCGGGATCGGTGGTATTGATCTCCCGCGTCCAATCGAAAGACAATCCCAACGATTGTAACTGAGATTTAAAACGCGCCACGTTATTTTTGGTCACGATCTCAGGATGAATGTGATTTTTGATGGCAAAGTTCTCGGTGGGAAGACCGAACGCATCCCAGCCCATAGGATACAGAACATTATATCCTTGCATACGGCGTTTACGGGACACCACGTCCAGTGCTGTATAGGAGCGGGGATGCCCAACATGCAATCCTTGACCGGAAGGATACGGGAATTCGACTAACGCAAAATACGCCGGTTTATCATATCCTTCTTCTGTCGCAAAGGTGTTTTCCGTTTCCCATTTGTGTTGCCATTTCTTTTCGATCGCGGCAGCGTTATATTTTTTCATGTTCATGACCCCCGTTGTCTAAAAAAGTTGTCAAATCCAGTTCTGCGCCGTCTTTCCACAGCCGTTCCAGATCGTAAAAATTACGTGTTTCCTCTTGAAATACATGTACCACTACTTGTCCATAGTCAAGAAGTGTCCATAAAGCCGTTTGATATCCTTCTGTGCGGAACGGATGGATCTGTTGTTGCCCCAGTTCGAATTCCGTATAGTCCACTAAAGAGCGAACATGCGTGGAACTGGTACCGGCGGCAATCACAAAATAATCCGCAAGAGTGGTAATATTTGTAACACGCAACACGCGGATATTCACCGCTTTGTGTTTATCAAGCGATTCTACGATTTGTTTAACCAAATCCAACGTTTCCATATTATCCTGCATCCCCAGTTGTTGTGGTGGTATCAGTCGTTGCGGCAGAACCGCTTTGCTCGACCACCAATTCGGACATGGTTTGAAGTTCCACATCGGTTTCGCCGCCGGTTGCCAGTTCGGTGACCTGCAGGTCGGCTTCAATGATGGTCTCGCCGTAAGGGTTGAAATACTGATTTAACTGCTCAACCAAAGACGCCCGATGGATGGAATAATAGGAATCAGAATTAAATGCCGTGATCTCGCCCGCTACCAATTGTGTGGTGATGTTTTGGGGCTTAACTTTCGCCAGTTTTAACACCAGATCAACCATATCCGCCGTAGCAAGATCGCCCCTCACACGAAAGGGCGTGGAACCACGCATAACCGGCCCCAAGGATTCACTGCTCAATTCCTCTTCGTTTTGGGCACACAATCGACTGAACAACGCAAAAAACACTTGCCGTTGCCGTGTGATCCTTGCCACATCACCTTTCACGCCCTTGTCGCGGGTGGTAACATATTGCAGAGCGGCTTCACCGTCTAAAGTGTTGATACCCTTTTGATAGGTGGTATCCCCCACTTTAAGCGAAGCGGTTAATTCTACGTCGATACCGCCCACCAGATCTACCAATTTGACGAATCCTTGTTGCGGAATCATGAAATACTCGTCCACCGGCATGGCAAATAATTCGTTAAACACCGAAATAAGGTTATACGACGCTGAACCGGTGCGCTGACTGACCGTATGACCGGCTTTTTTGTGATCCTCAATCTCGGCCTTAAAAATGCGCTTGCCTTCAAAGTCACACCAATCCAGCGGCGCGGGTTTTCCCCACACATGACCCGCTTTTTTCACCGACCACAGATCGCTGTCACCAAGATAGGTGTCTTGCGGAATCTCCAAAATGTTAAGCGTATTCTTTTTCTTATCGTGGCATACCAGCGTGAGCATTTCCGTGGGAGAGGCTTCGTCTTCACCCAACAGGCCCACCACGTAATACGCTACTTTATTCTGCAACGCCGTAGGCGTGGTGTCGTACATATTGACATCGGATTGGGTCTTGTCCTTATCACCGGAACCGGCAAGCAACGCCCGCGCCAGCACAAAGATCAAGATAGCGAGCAACAGCAAAAACACCGTTGCCGCAATGGTAATGATACGCCGTCCTTGTCCCTTTTTGCGTTTACGAGGTGCGACAGAACGATTGACGGTGGTGGTAGCAGTCTTTTTTCTTCTATCCTTTGCCATGGATACGACTCATCCTTTCCGTAATCTCTTGATAACAGGCCACCGTATCGGGATGTACGGGACGGCCCTCGGCTTTTAGATCATCGATGGTATAAGCAACGGCATATTCCATCGCTTTGTCCAGATCTTCTTCCGCCAACTTTCGTAAATGATCCACATCGGGGTATACACGGTCAGCAGAAGTAAAATCCGCCAAGTATAACACGGTTTCCAACAATGACATTCCTGCGCGACCGGTCGTATGATAACGCACCGCGTTGAGCAGATCGCTGTCGTGAATACCGAGAATATGCTCAATAAACACCGCGCCGGCACGGGCGTGCCATAACTTTGGCGCCTGCTTTTCCACATCGTCTAACAGTATATCAAAGTCTCGCAAAATTTGCAACTGGGAATCACCGTCGGTATCTTTTAACACATCGTGAAGAATCCCCGCAATTTTGGCTTTTTGGGGATCGGCGCCGTATTTTTTCGCTAAATGCACTGCTTGCTCACCCACCGCCAACGAATGGCGGAAACGGCTCGGGGTCAACCGTCCGTTGATGATGTCGATATATTGTTCTTCCACCTGGCGATACGTTTTGTTTTTCGCATACAGATCCCTCTCCCGAATATAGGCAGCTACTGCTTTGGGGACCAACTTATCGATAGACTCCCCTTCCGCTGCACGGCGACGGATCTCGGTGGAAGAGATGCGTGGCGTCTTCACATCGGCAATCACGCAAGTGGCACCCTGCTTGGTCAGTTTGTCGGCATACGCTTGCAGCACATCCGTTCCCACATCATCCCGCGGAACGGCGCACAATATCGCCAATTTGGCAATGTCCGCAAAACGGTACCAGGTACCCAGTGTTACAAACATATCCGCGCCCACAAACAAATACAACTGCGCCTGCGGATACTGTCGTTTTAACTGTTCCAAAGTGATCACCGTAAAACTGGCACCCCGCCGATCGATCTCCTGTTCCGACACGGTTAATTCCGGATAAGGCTCACAGGCCAAGCGGCACATGAACAACCGATCACTGGCGGGAGCCAGATCGGGTTTTGTCTTATGGGGCGGGACAAAGGTGGGCATCATGAGTACCGTATCTAAACCCAGTTGTTCCGCTAATCGGCGTGCCAAAACAATATGACCGTTATGGATGGGGTCAAAGGTGCCGCCGAACAATCCAATTTTCTGCAAATCTATTTTCATCGCGCACGAGGAAGAGTAATCTTGGGTTCTCTGTCGTTGCGGCGATACAGCACGAACACCCGTCCGATCACCTGTACCACTTCCGCTTGTACCGCCTGCGCCAATTGCTCGGCGGCTTCGCGGGCGGAGTCGGGCGCGTTTTCTAACACTTTTCCCTTGATCAGTTCACGGGCTGTGAGGGCATCATCCGCCTGTTTTTCAATGGTATCAACCAAACCGCCTTTTCCCACATACACAATGGGTTGTAACGGGTTAGCCAGTGAGCGCAAATACGCCCGTTGTTTGCTTGTCATACGGTTCATCCTATTCTCTTGAGTAATTCCGCTTTCAGCGCCCGCAACGCGTTACCGCGGTGACTGATAGCGTCTTTTTCGTCGTCGGTTAATTGTGCGGCCGTTTTGTTCGGGTTAATATAGAATAACGGATCATACCCGAAGCCACCGCTTCCGTGCTGTTCCGTTCCCACATAACCGTGCATTTCTCCTTCCACGGCAATGGTCTCGCCGTCGGGAAATACACAACAGACTGCACAAGCGTAATGGGCGGTACGTTTATTCCATGGAACGGTCTCCATTTCTTTTAACAATAAACGATTGCGCCCCTGATCATCCAGTTCGGGACCGCCGTAGCGGGCAGAATACACCCCCGGTGCGCCGTCCAAAGCGTCCACCACAATCCCCGAATCGTCCGCAATGGCGGGAAGGCCTGTCACTTTACAGGCCGATTCGGCTTTTAAAAACGCATTTTCGGCAAAGGTGGTACCGGTTTCGTCCACTTCGGGAAGTTCAATTCCCAAATCGTGATCGGTAACCGCTTCGATTCCCAAAGGTTCTAAAATACGGGACAATTCCCGCAGTTTGCTTTTATTATGCGTGGCAATGATGTATTTCATAGATTATTCTCCAAAAAGGCCATCGGCAAATTCATCGGGATCAAAGGGTTGAAGATCGTCGATCCCCTCGCCTACACCGATAAATTTCACCGGCACATCCAATTCTTCACGAATGGTCAAGACGACGCCGCCGCGCGCCGTGCCGTCCAATTTGGTCAGCACGATACCGGTGATACCCGCCGCTTCGCGGAATTCCCGTACTTGATTGACGGCATTCTGACCCGTTGTAGCATCCAACACTAACAGGATCTCACGATCCGTATCGGGCAATTCTCGATCGATTACACGACCTATCTTACTCAATTCGTCCATTAAATGTTTTTTGTTGTGAAGCCGTCCCGCTGTATCACAAATGGCAATATCGGCACCGCGGGCTTTGGCGGCCGCTAATGTATCAAACACCACCGCCGCAGGATCGGCACCTTGACTGTGTTTCACGATTTCCGTTCCCGCTCGCTGTGCCCAGATATCCAGTTGTTCAATGGCGGCGGCACGAAATGTATCAGCGGCACCCAAAATGACCTTCTTGCCGTCTTTTTGGAAGCGGGCTGCCATTTTACCGATGGTGGTGGTCTTCCCTACGCCATTTACACCAATCACCAATATCACCGACGGTGTCGTGTTCAGCGACAAAGCTTGGCCTCCTCGCAACAATTCTGCCACCGTTTCACGCAATAAACTGCGAATGGCGGTAGGGTCGGTGATCTCTCGCTCTTTCACTTTGTTTCGCAGTTGCATACAAATGGATTGGGCGGTCTTGACCCCCACATCACCGGTGATCAAAACCTCTTCCAACTCCTCAAACAGATCTTCATCGATCCGTGTAAAGGAATGGAGCATGGAATTGACTGTGCCCATGAGGGATTCCCGCGTTTTTCGCAGTCCCTCACCGATCTTGCCAAACAAACCCATCTTCTTCTACCTTTCTTGAGCGTTGCCGCTGATTCCCAGTTTTGCTTCCACTTCGCTGGCGCGCAGTTCCAACAACTTGGATACACCTTTCTCCTGCATGGTCACGCCGTACAGTACATCTGCTTCTTCCATGGTACCGCGGCGATGAGTGATCACGATGAATTGTGTGCGATCACACATCCGACGCAGATATTGCGCATAGCGATCTACATTTACGTCATCCAGCGCCGCTTCAATCTCATCCAAGACACAGAATGGCGACGGAGCGACTTTAAGGATTGCAAACAATAAGGCAATGGCAACCAACGATTTCTCGCCGCCGGACAAGGCATCCAAATTGAGAATCACTTTGCCGGGGGGTTGTACTTTCATTTCGATGCCCGAATGGAGAATATCCTCAGGATCGGTAAGGGATAGTTCCGCTTTACCGCCGTCAAACAATTCGCCAAATACCGTACCGAAATGCTGATTGATCTGATGGAACCGTTCAATAAACATCTCCCGCATCTGCACGGTCAATTCCCCAATCAATTTTAAGAGTTCTTCGCGGGAGATCTCCACATCCTGCACTTGTTTGCTGAGAAATTCATACCGTTCGCTGACTTCTTTGTATTCCTCGATAGCATCCACGTTGACACTGCCCAGTGCGCGGATCTTGTTTTTAAGTTCCGTCAAACGGCGGGTGGCTTCCCCGATATCATCGATGGGTTTCGCCAACTCCTCCGCTTCGTAGCGGGTAAGTTCATATTCCTCATACAAGCGGCGCAGGATATCGTCGGTTTCCTTTTGAGCCGCCGCGCATTTTTCTTCCAAACGCGCTACCTCGCGGCCGGCACATTCCCGCTCGTCCGTCTTTTCACGGCTTTGCTGACGTAGCAAGGTCTGTCGCGCCTCTCCTTGCAATCGTTGCTCGGATAGTTGTTCCACTGCCGCCACCGTACCTTGGGCTTCGGTGCGCAACACATCCGCTTGTTGTTCCAACAACTGCGCTTGTGCTTCTAATTCGCCGTTGCGGCGGGTCAATTCTTCAATACGTCCCGCTAACAATGTCTGGGCGCCTGCTTGATCCGCTTGACGCAACCGAATCTCTTCAATAGCGGATTCTTCCGCTTCGATCTCTTTATGGAATGCCACGACTGCCAATTTCAAATCGGCGATGCGCTCGGACAATGTTTCCCGTTCCTCGGTGAGTTTTTGTCTGCCGCCGTCTAAGGATACCAATTCTGTCTCCGCCTCGGTGCGACGAGCAATCATTTCAGCCGTTTCGGCGGCCGAGCTCTCGATGATATCGCGGCACTCCGACGCCCGTTCTTCCAGTTCGGCGGTTTCCCGCTTCACGTCGGTAAGAGCGGTATCGCAAGCGGTGATCACTTCATCCAGTCGATGAAGTTCCCCTTCCACACGAATACGATCTTCTTGAGCAGTAGACAACTCACCTTGTGTGCCGAGAATATCCGCTTGCACGGCGGCGGTTTCTTCCCGCAATACTTTTAAGGCCTCTTGTGCTTTTTCGGATTTCGCTGCCAGAACATCTCGTTCTTTTTCCAACCGTTCGATCTCACTACGACGGGATAACAGGCCCGCGCCTTTCACATGAGAACCACCGGTGAGCGAACCGCCGGCATTGACAACTTGCCCGTCTAAGGTTACTACGCGAAATCGATAGCCGTATTTTCGGGCGATCACCACCGCGTAATCCAAATCTTCCGCCACGGCAATACGACCGAGAAGGTTACAGGCAATCTGCTCGTATTCGCTGTCGTATTGCACCAAGGACGCGGCGATTCCCACGAAACCGGGCTCGTCTTGCAATCCTTTTTCTTCCAGTAAGTTCCCTTTAATGGAACGAAGAGGCAAGAAGGTCGCGCGACCGCCCTTCGTATCTTTCAAATAGGCGATACCCCGTTTGGCATCTTCTTCCCGTTCGCAAACAATGTTTTGCGCCGCCGCGCCCAACGCCGTTTCCACTGCCAAAGCATACTGTCCTTCGGCGTAGATCAGCCGCGAAACAGGACCGCGGATACCCCGCAATTCGCCCCGTTCTGCCTGTTTAACGATGGTTTTAACGCTTTGGGAAAAGCCTTCCATACTGCGTTCCATTTCTTCCAGCATACGGATGCGACGGCTTTTTTCTTCCACATCCAAGCCAATCTTATCCGCCTCCGCTTTAGCGGTTTCCAATTTGGCGTTTCGGGTATTAAAGCGCAATTCATACCCTTTCAAGGCGTTTTGCAATTCTTCAATTTTGTCACTCAAACGGCGGTAATCATCATCACAGGCCGTTTTTTCTTTCACGGCATCGTCTCGCTTGGCCGAGCGCAAGGTCATGGCCGCCGTCAATTGAGATAAACGCAACGTGATCTCCGATAGAGAGGATTCCGCCGTGACCGTTTTTACGCGGATATCCGACAATGCCGCGACACACTCCGCGGCACGGCGAGATAGTTCTTCGATCTTGCCGGAGAATTCGTCGTTACTGCGCAACAACACATCCCATTGATCGGATAACTGTAACTGCTGTTGTTGGGCATCGGCGATCTGTTGCCGTTTTTTGGCAATGACTTCCTGCCGATTGCGAATCTCATCTTCCAACCGTTGATTGCCCAAATCCGACTGTTCGATCTCGCCTTGAATACGTTCGATATCTTCCAAATGATGAGAAATATCGTTACGCAACAATTGCGCATTACCGGTGCACCGCACTGCTTCTTCTTCCAAGCGACTCTTCTCGTTGCGCAACCGTTCCATTTCCACGGCCAACACTCGCGCCGCTTCGGCGATCTGTTCAATCTCCGTATCGGTTTGTTCGATAGCGGTACCGGCCGTGTCGTACTGTGTGCGGGCCAGTTCCAGTTTGGCATCCAAATCTCGTAAAGTGGTACGGGAATGTTCGATGGTGTGTAGCCACACCCCGATCTCCAATTCTTTCTTTTCCGAAGCAAATTCCAAGAATTTCTTGGCTTTTTCAGACTGAGTTTTTAAAGGCCCGATCCGTTCTTCCAATTCCTGCAAAATGTCGCGCAAACGCAACAAATTATCTTCCGCGGCGTTTAAGCGGCGTTCCGCTTCATCTTTGCGGTGACGGTATTTGGAAATACCGGCGGCTTCTTCAAAGATCTCGCGGCGTTCTTCGGATTTGGAAGCCACAATATCGGTGATCTTGCCTTGTCCCACAATGGAATAACCGTCACGACCGAGACCTGTATCCATAAACAAATAATGCACGTCTTTCATGCGAACAGTGGCATTATTCAACAAATATTCGCTTTCTCCCGAACGGTAGTACCGGCGGGTTACCTTTACGGTGTCGGAATCAAAATCCAGCAACCGATGACTGTTGTCGATGATCAGCGATACTTCAGCAAACCCCACCCCTTTACGGGCAGAGGTACCGCTAAAAATCACGTCTTCCATGCGCGAACCGCGCAACGATTTCGAGGATTGTTCACCAAGCACCCAACGCACCGCATCACTGATATTGGATTTACCGCTACCGTTAGGGCCTACAACTGCCGTAATTCCACTGCCGAAAGACAGTACTGTCTTGTCGGGGAATGACTTAAACCCTTGAATTTCCAACGATTTGAGTATCATTCGATCACTTCCATTCTCATATCCTTAGGAGCTATCGCGGCATCGGCCGCGATCTGTATCCGATAGCCAAGCGCTCGCAATGCGCTGATATTTTCCTTTTGCTGTCCGATTGCCTGAGATAAGCGGGACGGATGGACAAATACCGTTGCCGCCACACAATCTTTGTCAAGAAACATGTTTTGCATACGCTGTAATAACCGTCGGCTTTCACACCGTTCGCGGAACGCCGGATGAACAGGACCGGCGATGCAATGCGCCATCATATCTTGTTCGGCGTGCAATCCCAACCGAATAACGGGTATTCCTTGTTCCTCTTCAAAAAAGGTGAGTAACCGAGCACATAAGGTAATGGTCTCATCTAATGTTTGCGGCCGGTAGTCTCCACGACGATATTGCGCCGCCAGCGGTGTGTGGTCAATTACCAACGTGGGATAGATCCGCACGCAGGAAGGCATCAAAGCGGCCAATCGCCGCGCGGTCTCCATAGCCCCCTCATCGGTATCCCCCGCCAAGCCTGTCATCATTTGCAACCCTAATTGCAACCCTGCTTGTTGAATCAAGCGAGCAGCTTCTTCCACTTGCTGTGCCGTATGGCCGCGTCCGTTCTTTAAAAGCACGGCATCGTTCATACTTTGCGCGCCCAATTCCACGGTAGTAACACCGTGATGGCACAAAATTGATAGGATCTCCTCGTCAATGGCATCGGGACGGGTCGATAAACGAATACCGCTGAATTTTCCACTTTGCACATAGGGATACGCGGCAGCTAAAAGTTCCCGCATATACGCTCGCGGAATGGCGGTGAAACTGCCGCCGAAAAAGGCGATCTCCGCGTTTCTCGCATCCACGGTCATGGTGGCAAGCGCCCGCTCACAAGCAGCTGTCACTTGCTCAGGTGTTAAGGGGTCTACCTTGCCTGCGATATGTCGTTGATTGCAGAAACTACACTGATGGGGGCATCCGGCATGGGGCACAAACAGAGCCACATTACAATGTCGATTGCTCATTGCAGATCATCATAACCCATGAGTTTCAAGGCTTCTTTGGCGGCCAATTGCTCGGCTTCTTTTTTGCTGCGGCCACGGCCCGTGCCGATAACATTGGAATTGAGATGGACTTCCATCACAAACTGCTTGTTATGGTCGGGACCAGACTCGCTTTTTAGTTCATATTCCAGCAATTCGCCGGGATTTTGCTGTACGATCTCTTGCAAGGCTGTTTTATAATCTTTAAACTGGGCGCGGCATTGTTGCGACCGTTCTTCTTCCAAAAAGGGAAGCAAAAAGGTTTCCACCGATTCCAGCCCGCCGTCCAGATAAACGGCGGCGATCACCGCTTCAAAAGCATCAGCTAAGATTGAGGGGCGCTTGGCACCGCCGTTTAAACGTTCCCCTTTTCCCAACAACAAGCAATCACCCAATTGTAACTTATGAGCATACGAACAAAGCGCTTTTTCACATACCAACGAAGCGCGCAATTTGGTAAGTTCGCCTTCTGCACCGTTTTCCCACGTAAACAGATAGCGGGCAGTAATAAAACCCAACACAGAATCGCCTAAAAATTCCAAGCGCTCATTACTATCCAAACCGCGATTACCCTCATTGGCATAAGAAGAGTGAGTCAAAGCATTTTCCAACAACCGTTCGTTATGAAAACGATATCCCATACGCTTCATTAAAAGTTGATTGGTTTCCCGCATCATTCTGTTCACCTCACTTATAAACGGTCTTCAAGATATCCTACGATGTCTTCGATGGTCTCAAAGGCGCGCAGGGCGGCGGTGGGAATATCCACACCGTATATTTCGCCGAGGAACAGGGCGATCTCGTCCAGATCATCGGCGGTCAAATTCAGATCATCCAAGGTGGCCGCCATTTCAATATCCTCTTCGTTACAGCCGTAACGATCGGATAGCAGGGTCACCAAATAATTTAGTACCATACCTTTATTCGTCACTCTTTTCTGTGTCCGACGGAACAGTCAACGAAGCGGATATCTTCCCGATCACATCGGCGCCGGCAAATTCCGATGCCACGCGAATGGCGTTTTTAATGGCATAGGCTTTGGAATTGCCATGGGCTTTGATCACCGGCTTGGCTACACCTAACAGCGGAGCACCGCCGGTTTCCGCGGTGGAAAGTTTTTTCTTTAAATTGTTGAGACCGGGTTTGATCATCAACGCCGCGATCTTGGTGATAAGAGACGAGTAGAAAATGTCTTTCAGAAAACGAAGCAACATATCGATGGTGCCTTCCATGCCTTTCAACAACACATTACCGGCAAAACCATCCGTCACCACCACATCCGCAGCGCCCGCAGGAACATCTCGCGCCTCGATATTACCGATGAAGTTCAGGTCACTGTCTTTGAGAAGCGCATAGGTTTCGTGTTGCAGTTCCCCGCCTTTATGCTCCTCGGTTCCCACGTTCAACAGGCCCACCGTGGCAAGTTGACCGGGACGTACCACTTCACTCATATAGATACTACCCATACGAGCAAACTGTACCAACATATCGGCGCGGCAATCCACGTTGGCACCGGAATCCAACAACATAAACGGTGATTTCGCCGAGGGAACAATGGCCGCCAAAGCGGGACGGGAAATACCTTTAATGCGCTTGACAAGGAACGTCGCCCCCATCATCAACGCACCCGTACTGCCGGCCGATACAAAGGCATCTCCGCCGCCTTCGGCCAACAAACGCAACCCCACCGCCATGGAGCAATCTTTGTGTTCCCGCAAAATGGATTTGGGGATATCATTCATGGAAATCACGTCGGGCGCATCCACGATGTCAATCCCCTCTAAAGACAAGGTCTGTTCTTTCGCGAGGCGGCGGATCTCTTCTTCGTTTCCTGTGAGTATGATCTCGCAACCGTAATCGCGCCGTGCTTCCACGGCACCTTTTATGATCTCTAACGGGGCATGGTCGCCACCGTATGCATCCACAATGATTTTCATGAATTTCATCTGCCTTTCATCTAACGATAGTATCTAACAAGGTCAGGGCTCGATCTGCCAACGCGGCATAACGTTCACGCTTGTCCCGAATGTGCTCGGCAAGAGACGGTAAAATGCCGAAATTGGCACCCATGGGTTGAAAGTCCGTCACCGTTTCATCAACAACATGGTGCATAAGTGCCCCTATCATGGTTTCCATAGGTAAAATAAGCGGTACTTCCCCGTGTAAGGCGCGAACGGCGTTTTTGCCTGCCATGATACCGGATGCCGCCGATTCCATATATCCTTCCACGCCTGTCATTTGACCGGCAAAGAACAGGTGTGGAGCAGTTTTCAGTCGCAGATCTGCCGTTAACAAACGGGGAGAATCCAAAAACGTGTTGCGATGCATCACGCCGTAGCGGACAAATTCCGCGTTTTTCAAGGCGGGAATCAGCGAAAAAACCCGCTTTTGTTCCGAAAATTTCAAATTTGTCTGAAATCCTACTAAATTATATAAGGTTCCGTCGGTATTTTCCGTGCGCAACTGCAAGACTGCCCACGGACGATGCCCCGTGCGGGGATCCCGCAATCCCACCGGTTTCATAGGGCCGAAACGGATAGAATCCGCACCGCGTTTGGCTAAGATCTCAATGGGCATACATCCCTCATATACCTTGG
Organism: Acutalibacteraceae bacterium; assembly: GCA_045541495.1. GTDB lineage: Bacteria > Bacillota > Clostridia > Oscillospirales > Acutalibacteraceae > RGIG3009. The sequence continues at coordinate 47,937 of JAZQJE010000040.1, forward strand.
GTTTATCAAAACTGTGAAGGAGAGCGGTCTCCGCTTCCACAAGGGCGGCATGAAACTGCTCGTATTCCTCTTTGTTGAGAGGGCAGTTGATATAATCCCCTTCCCCGCTTTCTTCGCGGTCATAGCGGGAAGCGCGGAACGCACTGTTCATATCCACGCTGTCAGCTGTGACAATGGGCGCCGCGGCATCGTAAAAACTAAGCCCTTCGCCGCAGTGGGCGGCAATATCCGTCGCTAACGCATCCGCCGTGAGCGGACCCGTAGCCACGACCGTCATACCGCTTTCAGGCAGGGCGGTCACCAATCGGTTTTCTACCGTGATGAGCGGATGTTCGTGTATCCGTCGAGTCACTTCATCGGAAAATCGATCCCGATCCACCGCCAAAGCACCGCCTGCAGGAACAGCACAATTGCGGGCAACTGACACACATAACGATCCCAATCGCGCCATTTCTTCCTTTAACAGGCCCGCCGCGCTATCAATTCGCGCGGCTTTAAGGGAGTTGGAACATACCAATTCCGCCAACGCGGGTCGATGATGAGCGGGGGTATAGTGAGTGGGTTTCATTTCCACAAGCGTAACGGGGATATCGGCATTGGCGATTGCCCACGCGGCTTCGCAACCCGCTAAACCGCCGCCGATCACCGTAATGGTTTTATTCATGTTTCTTTCCTTTTTTCGCCGCTTGTTCGTAACCGCAGTTGTCGGTCAAACACAGATACGTGCTGCCGCCGCGACCGGTCTTTTTAAACAAAGGTTTACCGCAATTCGGGCAGGTCTTGGACATCGGTTCATGCCACGTGGCAAAATCGCAACGGGGATAATTCTCACAACCGAAAAACTTGCGATTACTCTTGGATTTACGCGCTACCACAGTGCCGCCGCATTTGGGGCAAATACCGGGCGTAACGCTCACAAGAGGTTTGGTATTCTTACAATCGGGATATCCGGGACAAGCAAGAAATTTTCCGAAACGACCGCTTTTGATCACCATGCGTTTTCCACATTTGTCACAGATCACATCGGATTCTTCATCGGGAACACGGATCCGTTCGCCTGACAAAGATTCTTCGGCTTTCGCCAATGTTTGAGAAAATCCGTCATAGAATGTATGCATGATCTGCACCCAATCCCGATCTCCCGATTCCACACTGTCCAGTTGCCGTTCCATATTAGCGGTAAATTCCGTATCCACGATCTCGGGGAATTGCTCTTTCATTAGCCGCGTGGTCACTTCACCAAGCGTCGTTGGTTTTAACGATTTGCCGTCTCGTTCGATGTATTCCCGATTCAGAATGGTACTGATGGTCGGTGCGTAGGTGGACGGACGACCAATGCCGTTTTCTTCCAACGCTTTGATGAGTGTTGCCTCGGTGTAACGGGCAGGGGGTTGTGTGAAGTGTTGACTTCCCTGCAGATCATGCAAAGACAGAATATCTCCTTCGTTTAACGGGGGTAAGGTGACATCGTTATCATCTTCTTCATCCTTGCCTTCTACATACAACACCGTATACCCTTCAAAGCGGACGGTATGACCCGATGCCTTAAACCGATAATCGCCGGCAGCAACAGTCACTTGACAGGTATCTTGTATGGCATTGGCCATCAAACTGGCAATAAACCGTTCCCAGATCAATTTATATAACCGATATTGATCGGAAGTCAGGAACGCTTTCACTTTATCGGGGGATAGGGACGGATCGGACGGACGGATGGCCTCATGGGCATCCTGCGCGCCACCGCGGGATTTATAATACCGCGCTTTTTCTGGCAGATATTCCGCGCCGTATCGTCCGCGAATATAGGCGTTGCCGTCCCGACGGGCATCTTCAGAAATGCGCAACGAATCGGTACGCATATAGGTGATCAGACCCATGGCACCCATACTTCCCAGTTCAACACCTTCGTATAATTCCTGCGCCGCTTTCATGGTACGGCGAGAAGAAAAGCCCAATTTTCGGCTAGCTTCCTGTTGCATGGTAGAGGTGATAAACGGCGGCGCGGGCGATACTTTGCGAACACCGCGTTTCACGATTTCCACCACGAATTTTTCAAGACGAACCGCCTCTAAAACACGGTCGGCCTGTTCTTTATTTTTGATCTTCAACTTGCCCTTGGCCGTACCGTACAAACGGGCGGGAAAAGGCCTCCCCTTGCCGTCCGACGACAGCAACGCGTCGATGTTCCAGTATTCTTCGCTGACAAAAGCGCGAATCTCTTCTTCCCGATCCACTACAATACTGACCGCCGCCGATTGGACACGCCCTGCGGACAGACCTTTACGCACTTTTTTCCACAAGAACGGACTCAAACGATAGCCAACAATGCGATCCAATGCGCGGCGGGCTTGCTGAGCGTTCACAAGATCCATATTCACCTGACGAGGCGCGGCCATGCCTTGGGTCACACCCGTTTTGGTGATCTCGTTAAACGTTACGCGATTGCAGTCGTTCAAATCGGTTTTCAATAATTGCGCCAAATGCCACGATATGGCTTCGCCCTCGCGGTCTGGGTCGGTTGCCAAAATCACACCATCGCATTGAGCCGCCATGGATTTCAGTTGACGGATCAAAGCGGATTTGCCGGCTATATCCACATATTTCAATTTGAAATCGTGGTCCACATCTACACCCAGTAAACTTTTGGGAAGATCGCGGATATGACCCATAGAAGCCACTACTTCGTAGCCGCTTCCTAAATACTTTTGAATAGTTTTGGCTTTTGCGGGGGATTCCACAATAACCAGCTTCGACATTCACTTCACCTATTCTCTTCTATACATCAGACCGTATGGCCTTCGGTTTTCCTATTTCGAATATACTTGTCCCGGATGGTTACGTATACATCCGTAGATCTCCAATTCCGTAAGCACGGAAAAGATCTCACCAAGGGGCAATCCCGTTTGTTCCAGAATTTGTTCGGGCGAAACGGGCGTTTCGCTTAAAGCGTCATAGACACGCCGACAGGCATCGGACACGCCAGCAGGCAACGACGGAACTGTGACAACGGAAACAGGTTTCGTTTCCGTTTCTTGTTCTGTTGGGTGTGGCTTTTCCACCGGTGCGAAACGCCGAAAATACTCGCTGTAAGCTTGTTGCGCTCTGTCGGCTTCTTCCTCGTTCAGCATATCCCCGCAACGGACTTGATATTCTTGCAAAATATCCGACGGAGCAGTCACCGCCACGGCGCCGTCACGAATCAATCGGTTACCGCCTTGGCTAAACGGTGACAAAATGGAACCGGGAACAGAAAACACGTCTTTCCCCTGATCACGCGCCAATCGTGCTGTCATCAATGCCCCACTACGACGCGGTGCTTCCACCACGCAAACGCCCCAAGATAAACCACTGATAAGGCGATTGCGCACTTGAAAAACACCGGGACCAACTTCCGTACCGGGCGGATATTCGCTGATGAGCGCACCGCCCTGTTTCACGATGTTTTCTCGCATAAAACGATTGACCACCGGATAGTTTATATCTAAACCGCAGGCCTGTACGGCAACTGTTACACCGCCGCCGTACAACGCACCTTCGTGAGCGGCACGATCGATCCCTTTGGCACCGCCGCTGATAACCAAACACCCCGCGGCCGCAAGACCTGCCGCTATCCCGCCTGCCGCCTCTAAACCGTATGGTGTACATTTCCGTGTGCCCACAACACCGATCACCGGCATACGTTCCAAATCGGGCAAAACGCCTCTGCCGTACAAAGCCAACGGTGGGGAATACAACTGTTTGAACGGTGTCGGATAGTCGGGACTGTCCGGCGTTAAGATCCAACCGTTTTGTTTTAGAGCTCGCTCAGCTAAGGTTTTTACACCATCAAGATCTTTATTGCATAATGCTTCCAACGTGTTATCCGGTACGCCCACATAGCGAAAATCCGCACGTTCGGCACGATAAATCTCTTCCACCGTGGAAAATTTGCGAAACAACCGCGGTACGGTGGCGGTGCCTTGATGGATAGCGGCTTGTAACCACATCCAATACAGGGTGGTATCATTCATGGTCTGCCGCATCCTTTCGCGTCATTTCCCAAAAAACGATGCCCGCCGCCATGGAAGCGTTCAGCGATTCCGCTCTCCCGCGCATGGGGATAGTGGCGCGAACCGTACAAGTTTCCACAACACTCGCCGACAATCCGTTGCCTTCGTTACCGATAACGGCGATTGTTCCGGTTCCCATGGAAAGAGATTGAACGGGAACAGCCGTATCGTCCACAACACAGGCAACTGTTGTAAAGCCTTGTTCGGCAAGGCGAGGCAACAGTGCACATAAATTTCCGACGGAATATAGCGGCAAGCGGAATACACCGCCCATACTGCTGCGAAGAACTTTGGGGTTATACGGATCACAACAACCGTCGGACAGCAACAGGCCATCCAATCCAAAAGCTTCTGCCGTACGGATCATGGTGCCCAAATTACCGGGATCTTGCACCGTTTCCAACGCCGCGTAACGGCCGATAGAAAGCGGTTTATCCGTCAGTAACAGGGGTTCCGACATAACACAGATGCAAAACACACCTTGAGGCGCATTGGTATCGGCGATATACGCGGCCAACCCGTCGGTGATTTCATAGGCAGGGGCCTCGGCGCAGACCGCCGCGGTTTGAGCGGGGTATTGCTGACGGGCGTGAGCCGTATACAATACGGTCTCGATTACAACACCGGAGCGGGCCGCATCTTCACATAAACGAGCGCCTTCCAACACAAAACGGCCCATTCGGCGACGGTGTTTTCCGTCTGTCAACAGGTGCCGATATTCGCGGATAAAACGATTATCGCGGCTGGTAATCTCCACAAGCGATCCTCCCCACTCTACGAACAAACGCCCGTAGGCAATGCCGACGGGCGTAAGTACAGCTTAATTTAAAGCAGCTTTAGCTTTCTCAGCCAAGCCGGCAAAAGCGGCGGCATCCGAAACAGCCAATTCAGCCAGCATTTTACGGTTGAGGGTGATGTTGGCCTTTTTCAGACCGTTCATGAATGTGGAGTAGTTCATACCGTTGATCTTCGCAGCAGCGGAGATACGGGTGATCCACAAGCGACGGAAATCTCTCTTGCGTTGTTTACGGCCGATGTATGCATACTGGCCGGATTTCATGACCGCTTCTTTCGCGGTACGGAACAGGCGAGATTTGGCACCAAAGTAGCCTTTCGCCAGTTTCAAAGTCTTTTTTCTTCTTTTGCGCGTCATCATTGCGCCTTTAACACGAGCCATGTCTTATATCCTCCGTTTCTCTGCTTCGATTATTTGTACGGAATCAGGCGTTTTACTTGAGCCACATTGGTGACATCGGCAATCGCCGTCTTACGCAGGTTTCTCTTACGTTTGGTGGTCTTCTTGTTCAGAATGTGGGACTTGTAGGCGTGTGCGCGCACGACCTTGCCGGTCTTGGTCAGCTTGAAACGCTTTTTCGCGCCGCTGTGCGTTTTGATTTTAGGCATAACAGTATCCTCCTTAATATTCTTCCCTTATTTGGCAGTTTTCGGTGCAAGGAACATCAGCATATTGCGACCTTCCATTTTGGCGGGCTTTTCCACCGAACCCAACTCGGCGCAGGTTTCGGCAAACCGTTTCATGGTTTCAAGCCCGATCTCGGGATGGCCCATTTCACGGCCGCGGAAACGGATGGAAACTTTTACTTTGTTACCGTCTTGCAAAAAGCGCATGGCGTGTTTTGCTTTGGTATTGAAATCCGCCACATCGATATTGAGGGACAAACGGATCTCCTTCGTTTCCACCAATCGTTGATTTTTCCGTGCTTCTTTTTCGCGTTTGGCTTGTTCGAAACGATATTTACCATAGTCCATGATACGGCACACCGGCGGGGTCGCCGTGGGTGCGATCTTGACCAAGTCATATCCTTGTTCGTCAGCCAGTTTTTGTGCCTCTTGCGCGGACATAACGCCCAACTGAGCGCCGTCTGCGCCGATCAAGCGAACCTCGTTGTCACGGATCTGTTCATTGATCTGCAATTCCTTCGTTGCGATGGGTAAACACCTCCACCTGTTTTCTACGTGAAAAAACGCGGGCACAGCAATGCCCGCGTTAAAAACACACCCTGAACATCAGAGGACTTGTGTATTGACCTGCTGGGAACGAGATCCGCAGGTGAGAGCGGGCAACGCTCTGCTTTGTTTTCTTACCGATATACTATATCAACATTTTTCCAAAATGTCAATACCTATCTGAAAAGTTTTTTAAATCGAAATTTCGTGAGCAATACGGTACAGATCCCGATCAAAGGGTTTTTTCATCTGTAACGCATCTTCAATATCAAAGTGCGTAATACGGTCGTGCTGAATGGTTACCACACGGTTGCTCTTACCGGCCAACAACAGATCCACCGCATAGTTGCCCATCTGGCTCGCCAACACACGATCGCGCACGGTGGGATCGCCGCCCCGTTGTACGTGACCGAGAATGGTAGCACGGGTTTCCACGCCCGTCTCCTCTTCGATCCGTTTGGCCAGATCCATCACATGGCCGATTCCTTCCGCCACGATGATGATAAAATGCTTCTTCCCGCTGGCGGAGGTCTTTTTCATGCGCTGAATAATATCTTTTTGAAAATCGTAAGGCACTTCGGGCACTAAAATACTGGTAGCACCGACGGCAATACCTACATTCAAGGCCAAGTATCCCGCATGACGACCCATAACTTCCACCACGCTACAACGATCGTGAGATTGCGAGGTATCACGCAATTTGTCGATCATGCCCATACAGGTGTTCAGCGCCGTATCATAACCGATGGTCTGTTCGCAACAGGAGATATCGTTGTCGATAGTGCCGGGAATACCGATGCACGGTACCCCGTGACGGGTCAGGTCCTGCGCACCGCGGAACGAACCGTCGCCGCCGATGACGACCAGGCCCTCGATCCCGTATTGCTTACAGGTGTTCACCGCTTTTTGCATACCTTCCTCAGTACAAAATTCGGGGCTTCGCGCCGTGTACAGCGCCGTACCGCCGCGATGAATGATATCGGAAACACTGCGCAGATTCAACAGTTCCAAATCACCGTGAATCAATCCGTTATATCCTCTATATACACCGTAAACCTCAACGCCGCGGCCGATCGCTGTACGCGCTACCGCACGTACGGCTGCATTCATGCCGGGAGCGTCACCGCCGCTAGTTAAAACTGCAATTCTTTTAATAGCCATATTGTGCCGACTCCTTCGAACCAAATTGCTCAGTCAGTTTATTATATACAGCCGTTTTTAAAATAGCAAGCGATATTCCCGTTTTTTCAATCGCAGCGACCGATTTTGCAACATCTTTACCAAACCTTTGCAACATTTTCGCAACCGATAATGCGTTGCAATTCCTCAATCAACACCTGTTCAGGAGTGATCCACAACTCGGCCGGTGTGCGCATCAATTTACCGGTATCCTCCAGTCGGAGATACACCGGTGTTTTACCGTCAAAAACACGCAAAACTTTTTGGATCCGTTTCCACTTTGCGCTTGTAATCGACGGTATGCGAAGATACAGACCGGGATTAGTGATCTTTTTCGGCGGCGAAACCGGCGAGACGGCGGGTACAGCAGGAATGGTGCTCGGGGAAGGGGCTATTTCCAAACTGTTCACCAAAATACTCGGTACTTCGTCTTCGCGGGAACTGATACGACCTTGTACGACGACCACACGACCTACACGCAACAAGGAACGGCATTGTTCTAAAGTGCGAGCGAAGATCACCAATTCGATCGAATCGTACATATCTTCCAACACCGCATATGCCATTTGCGAATTATTGCGGGTGGATTTCAGTTGCACTTTCTCTATCATGCCCAACAGAGTGACTGCTTGTCCGTCAACAAACTCCGCTTTTTCTCCTGCATTCGCATCCGTAAAGGCAGCGATCAAGCGATCAATACGGGCGGCATGCAAACAGCGATGCAATTCCGTATAGGGTTTCATGGGATTGCCGGTGAGATATAGACCAGACACTTCTTTTTCCATCGCCAACAATTCCTCATAAGGGAATTCTTCTACATTCGGCAACATCGGCTCTTGAATATCTGACGTTTGCGGGTCGGCAAAGAAATCTAACTGACCGTCTACATTCCGACGATTGTTATTTTCCAATTCCTCCAATATGAACGGCAGCGATTCCAACATTTGACGGCGATTGGCACCAAGACCGTCTAATGCGCCGCAACGAATTAAACTTTCCACCGCACGGCGATTAAAATCTCGACGACGAGACATCCTTTCGCAGAACGAATAAAAGCCGGTAAACAATCCGTTTTCTTCCCGTTCCGCCACCAATTGGTGAATCAGACCACGACCGAGATTTTTAACCGCTAACAAACCGAAGCGAATATGATCACCCGCCACGGTAAACGCCGATAAACTTTCGTTGACAGACGGTGGCAATACGCGGATACGCATCCGTTCACATTCACCGATATACCCCGCAACTTTACCGCTGTCCAGCACACTGGTGAGCAAAGCCGCCATATATTCTTTCGGATAAAACACTTTGAGATACGCCGTCTGATAGGCTATCAGTGCATAGGGTGCCGAATGGGATTTGTTAAATCCATAGGATGAAAAGGTGACCATTTCATCGTAGATCCTGTCGGCGACCGTTTCGCTGATACCGCGGCGCACACAGCCCTCTACCAATACCGCCCCTTGTTCATCGGCAAGGCCATGGACAAAGATCTCACGCTCCTGCTTCATAACGTCGTGCTTTTTCTTCGACATGGCGCGCCGCACCAGATCCGCGCGGCCGAACGAATACCCCGCCAGTTCGCGGAAAATCTGCATAACCTGTTCTTGATACACAATACAACCGTATGTCACCTGCAGAATGGGACGTAACCGTTCATGGAGATACGTCACTCGTTCGGGATAATGGCGGTTTTCGATGTAACGAGGAATGGAGTCCATGGGGCCGGGACGGAACAAGGCGTTCACCGCAATAATATCCTCGAAGGAATCGGGTTTCAGTTGCGTAAGCACGCGCTTCATTCCGGCGGATTCCAACTGGAATACGCCGTCACTATTCCCTTGGGATAACATTTTATACACCGCAGGAGAGTCCAGCGAAATACGTTGAATATCAAAGGCGGGATCGCTGTTTTGACGGACCATGGTCACTGCATCGTGGATAACGGTCAAGTTGCGAAGCCCTAAGAAATCCATCTTTAACAGGCCCAATTCTTCCAATACCGTCATGGTATATTGCGTAGCTATCAAGTCACCGTTGACACACAACGGCACATATTCCGAAACGGGTTTTGCGGTAATAACCACACCTGCCGCGTGAGTAGAGGCATGGCGAGGCATACCCTCCACCTTTTTCGCCATATCGATCAGACGGCGAACTTGCTCATCGCTCTCATACAACTCCCGCAGATCTTTGGATTGGGAAAGGGCTTTATCCAAGGTCATATTCAGTTCCCAAGGAACCTTTTTCGCCACGGTATCCCCCACGGCGTAGGATAACCCCAAGGCACGCGCCACATCACGGATGGCGGCTCTTGCCGCCAACGTTCCGAAGGTGACGATCTGCGCCACATGATCTTCCCCGTATTTGTTTATGACATAATCGATAACTTCCTGTCGCCGTTCGTTACAAAAATCGATATCGAAGTCGGGCATACTGATCCGTTCCGGATTTAAAAAGCGCTCGAATAGCAACTGATATTTTATGGGATCAATGCCTGTGATCCCGATACAATAGGCACACAAGCTTCCTGCGCCAGAACCACGACCGGGCCCCACGGGAATACCCTTGCGCTTAGCGTACTGAACAAAATCGTTAACAATGAGATAATAATTCACATATCCCATATTGCGAATGGTCTGCAATTCGTATTCCAGTCGCTTCACGATAGCAGCATCGGGAGATTCACCGTAATGCCGCCGCAACCCCTCGTAGCACTGCCGACGGAAATAGGCATAATTGTCCCCGCCCGGTGCTTCAAAAGCAGGCAATTTTGTTTTACCAAACTCCAACTCGACCTGACAGCGCTCGGCAATTTTTACCGTATTTTCCACGGCTTCTTCAGGAAATAATGCGCGCATCTCGTCTTCCGATTTGATATAAAATTCATCGGTTTCAAAAGCGATGGGGTTGGGCTCGTCCACGGTTGTGTTGGTTTGAATGCACAACAGTACTTTCTGCATTTGGGCATCGTCCCGCGTGAGATAATGGGCGTCGTTGGTGCACACAGGCGAAATACCCGTTTCACGGCACAATCGTAACAGCCCGCGATTGACCATAGCTTGATCCGCGAGACCGTGATCCTGCAACTCTAAAAAGAAGTTGTCTGCCCCGAACAACTGCCGATACTCAAGGGCAAGTCGTTTGGCTTTATCATAATCGTTGTTTCGCAAAGCCGCAGGAATCTCGCCCGCCAAACAAGCCGAGAGGGCGATCAATCCCTCATGATATTGTGCCAGCAACTCTCGGTCTACGCGAGGTTTGCCGTAAAAGCCGTCTGTCCACGCCGCTGATACCAGCCGAACGAGATTGGCGTATCCTGTTTCGTTTTCGCACAACAGCACCAAATGATGATGATCGTTGTCGATACCGTGCAATTTGTCGTGGCGTGTGCGAGCCGCCACATATACTTCGCACCCTAAGATCGGTTTGACCCCCGCCTGTTTGGCGGCTTTATAAAATTCCACTAAGGCATACATCACGCCGTGATCGGTGATGGCTACCGCGGTTTGTCCCACTTCTTTCACACGGGAAATAAGCCCGTTTAAACGGCAAGCGCCGTCTAACAGGCTGTACTCACTGTGCACATGAAGATGGACAAAGGACATAAGCATACCCTCTTATAGATTTTCGGCAATCTCAATAATCCGTCGGAACCGATGGTTCACCCCCGAACGGCTGATGGGCGGTTCCAGATTTTCCCCCAATTCCCGTAACGAGTAATCGGGATTTTCCAAACGCAGGCGGCACAGTTCCCGCAGTTCTTCAGGCAGAGCATCACATCCCACGGTGCTTTCAATGCGACGCACCGCTTCCGTTTGGGCAACGGATGCCGCGACAGTTTTATCCAAGTTAGCACTTTCGCAATTGGCGACACGGTTGACATTGTTGCGAATGCTCTTGATCATTTTGACATTCATCAATTCCAGCGAGGCAGATACCGCCCCAATCATGGTGAGGCAATCTTCGATCTGCTCGCTTTCTTTGAAATAGACAACGTAGTTGCCTTTCCGCTTCACACATTTTGCCAGTAAGCCCACCTCGCCCATGAGAGTCATGAGATCGTGACTGAGATTATAATACGGTACATTGAATTCCAAATGGTAATCCACTTCTGGATTGGTGATGGCACCACAGGCCAAAAACGCTCCCCGCAAATAGGCATAGACGCAAGCATCGCAATCCAAGTTAGCACGATTAAGCCGTATCGCCACTTCGTTGGCATGACCGAAACGGCTGCGAATACGCTCACAGTGTACACCATCCGCCGTGCTGACGGTGTACAGAGCCGACTTATCCGGCGTATTGGTCACCAAGGATACGCCGCATACGCTCTCGAGAAGGGCGGCATATCGCCGTGCTACGTCACCATGTTCGGTCTGCAAGCACACGAGACGAGGCGAAAAGGAACGGCCGAATTCCAACATACCGTAAAGTTGCGCCGCTTCGCAGCAGGCCGCTTCGTTGATAATGGCGGCCAATTCCCGTTTTATATCCGATGAAAACGACATAGGTACCTCCCGCGGAACGGAAAGTGTTTTCCCTTTACCGTCCAATTTGTTGTACTTCCCGTTCCAGTTGAACGCCGTATGTTTCCCACACTTTTTGCTGGACCTGCCGGCACAGTGCCATCACATCCGCACAGGTCGCCCTATCGCGATTGATGACGAAACCGGCGTGCTTTTCACTGACCTGCGCACCGCCTACTGTGAACCCTTTCAGACCGCACTGTTCGATCAACGCCCCCGCGAAATGGCCCACGGGACGTTTAAAGAAACTGCCGCCACTGGGATATTCTAAGGGTTGTTTATTCCGACGGCGGGACAAATAGTCATCCATACGGCTACGGATCGTCGCAGGATCATCTTTTTCTAATTCCAGTTCCGCCGAAAGCACCGTCAACGGTTCTTCCATACAGCGACTGTGACGATAACCGAAACGCATTTCCGTTGCATCCAATGTAGTCACTTCACCGTTCGGCAACAGAACCGTTACGCTTCGGATCACATCTTTTAATTCGCCGCCGTAGGCGCCGGCATTCATATAAACACCGCCGCCTACCGTTCCGGGGATACCGTAAGCAAATTCTAAGCCCGACAATCCCTGTTCACAGGCGGCAACACATAATTTTCCCAGTGAAAGACCTGCCGGTGCGATCAAACGTTTACCATCGAACTGCGGTGTGGCAGGTTGCAACTGTAACACCACACCTTCGATTCCCTCATCGCTGACCAACAAGTTGGAGCCGTTGCCGATCAGCATGATCGGCAGAGATTCCTTGCGGCAAAAAACATATATGTCAGCCAGTTGTTCTGCCGTTGCCGTAACAAACCAATCCGCCGGCCCGCCGATACGAAAAGAGGTATGGGCAGACATGAGTTCATCCGTCCACACGCGACACCCCAGTTGTTGCAAGCGTTCGGTGATCTGTTGTTTCTCCATGGTCTCCCCCTTCCCTGTCAACGCCGCAAAAAGGCCGCACCGATAATACCGGCATCATTACCCAACTTAGCAGCACAAATACGGGTCTGGCGTTCGCTGTATCGGCTATACCGTTCCGCTTCCACGATCTTACGGATGGGTGCTAACAAGGTATCTCCTTCTTTACAGATACCGCCGCCGATACATAGCACTTCCGGCTGAAACACGTTGATCATATTGGTGACACCGATCGCCACATACCGAATATACGTATCCACAACCGCTGTGCCGACCGCGTCACCGGCACGCATGGCATCAAACGCTGTCAAGCCGTTCACCTTGTCGATGCTCTCCGTCAATTTCCACATCACACTTTCGGGATGTTGTTCCATGGCACGGCGCGTTTGGCGGATCAAAGCGGTGGCAGAGGCGTAAGCTTCCCAACAACCGTGACGGCCGCAGGCACACCGTTCGCCGTCAACAGCGATGACGGTATGTCCCAATTCGGCGCCGGCAAAATTATGGCCACTGTAAATAGTACCGTTCACGATCACACCGCCGCCGACACCTGTTCCTAGCGTCACACAAATGCAACTTTCGGAGCCTCGTCCCGCACCGGCAATATATTCACCCATTGCCGCGGCATTGGCATCGTTTTCAAGATAGGCGGGAATGCCGAGCCGTTGTTGTATTCCGTCCCCCAACATTAAATGAACAAAACCCAAGTTATCGGCTCGTTCCACTTCACCCGTAACGGTATTGCAGGTACCGGGACTACCGATACCCGTATAGGCAATATCTTCCATGGTGAGCTCGGCCGCTTTCACCGCTTCACGGCACATACACGCCATATCATCCAGGATACTTTCCACATCGCGGGGTGCGTTGGTTTTGCAACCTGCCCGACCCACGATCTCGCCGTTATCGTTGACGACACCTACCGCAATATTGGTACCGCCTAAATCAATCCCTAACGTATACATATGCCGTCACGCTCCTTACAATGTGATGTTTTTCGTTTTCAAATAAGCCTCTAACATTTCTCGGCTACCGTTTACAATAAGTTCCGGCGGAAATCCCACTTCCCGAAGCATCACAAGGCTGTTGTCAAAACGACCTACATAATCGTGAAAATGGGCATCGGAATTCACGGCGATCCGCACACCGTATTTTTTACATAAATACGCGATCTGCGTACAGTTGGCCAAGGAACCGCCGCGGGCATTGAACGATCCCTCGTTGATCTCCACGATCTTCCCCTGTCGGCCAAATTCGCGAACGACCGCTTCATAGTCGAAAGTAAACGCAGGTGTACCGGGATGACCGATAATATCTACACGAGGATCGGCGGCGATTTTCAGCCAGGTATTGGTGATCTCCTCCGATGAACCGGATCGCATGATCCCCATATGCATGGAAGCGATGACCAGATCTAAATGTTGCAATACTTTTTCGTTGATATCCATGGATCCGTCAAAATCCAACACATTGGCCTCAATACCGCGAATGATCCGCACACCCGCGATATGTTCCGGCAACACACGCATATTTACAAAATGCCAATGATATCCGGGTTCGGGAACCGCTTCGGCGTGATCGGTCATGCCGATGGCCAGCAATCCCCGCTGCGCGGCGGCGGTGGCGTTTTCCGTGATGGTGCTGTACGCATGCATGGAATAGATCGTGTGGGTATGCAGATCCGCAACGGGACAAATGGTATAACTCATAAATATATTCCTCAGTTTCAGAAGAGTTCATAGTCTTTTTGGATACGGGCGCCGATGGCGGGATCGTCATCGATCCCTAAATTGCGCATTAACTCCTGCGCGGCATTGTATCCCAATTTCTTTTGGCGGTTGTTCATGGCCGCCACCTCGATGATAATAGCCAGATTACGACCGGGTTTCACGGGAATGGTCAGCATGGGGATCGTATTCCCCAATATGTTCATATATTGATTTTCCAGACCCATGCGGTCATATACTTTATCGCTGTCCCATTGTTCCAATTGGATCGCCATATCGATCTTTTCGGTCACTTTGACCGAACCCATACCGAACAGGCGGCGGGCATTGACAATTCCAATACCGCGCAATTCAATAAAATGGCGAATGTTGTCGGGGGCTGACCCCACCAAAGTCTTGGAAGATACACGGCGAATCTCCACCGCATCGTCGGCTATCAACCGATGACCGCGCTTTACCAGTTCAATAGCGGTTTCGCTTTTGCCGACGCCGCTGTCACCCACCAGTAAAATACCTTCACCGTATACTTCCACAAACACGCCGTGACGGGTAATACGCGGAGCCAACTGCACATTTAAAAAAGCGATAAGCGCCGCGATAAACGCCGAAGTAGTATCATGTGTGCGTAACAACGGTACACCGTTTATTTCGCATGCTTGACGCAATTCGGGCAACATCTCCAGTCCTCGCGCCACTACAATAACAGGCGGTTGTTGCACCGCCAGTTGATTTAACCGTTCCAACCGCACCGTGCTGTTTAAACTCTCCAAAAAAGAAAACTCGCTTTTTCCCAATACTTGAATGCGCTGATTATCGAAGTATCCCATGTATCCCGCCAAAACTAGACCAGGTCGATTGACATCGGCGCAATTGATCAGTAATTCCTCTTTTTCATTCGGTAAATAGATGGTTTCTAACCCGTGTTCCTGAATGATTTTTGACAAGGAAACCGAATATTCCTGATTCATAGTATCCTCCTCCGAGATCGAAGTATAGACTGATTCGATTATATTATAGCGCATTTTTTGGCAAGATGAAAGATGTCTTTAATAAATTTTTAATTTTTTTGACATTCTCTTGAAACGAGGCGGCAAATATAGTAAAATGCAGATGAAATTTTTAGCGATAGGAGGTTCCGCATGAGCGAATTTTCCGTAGGATTGTTTAACGATTCCTTTCCCCCGCTGATCGATGGCGTGGCACAAACCGTCAAGAATTATGCGGAGCATCTCTGCCGCAAAGATTGCGCAGTCACGGTGGTTACTCCCGATTACCGCGGCGTAACAGATCAGTACGATTTTGATGTGTTTCGCTATCCGTCGGTTCCCACCGGTGCCTTGATCGGATATCGCATGGGCGTGCCGTTCGGGCCGGAAACCTTGTTGAAACTCCGTTCAAAAAAATTTGATATTATGCATATTCATTCCCCGTTTGTATCATCGGTACTGGCGGGAAACATCAATTTACGAGGAAAGATCCCCACGGTTCTCACCTACCACACCAAATTCGATGTGGACCTGGAAAAACGCATCACCAATACCGCTTTTCGCAAACTCGCCGTTGACTTCGTTCTGCATAATGTCAACGCCGTAGACGAGGTATGGGTGGTCACTTCCGGTTGCGGCGAAGCCCTGCGGAACATCGGCTATGAAGGCACCTATCGGGTGATGGAAAACGGCACAGATTTTCCAAAAGGGCTTGCTACTCCCGAGCAGATTGCCGATCTTCGCGAACAATATCAAGTATACGAGGATGTACCGGTCTTTTTATTTGTCGGGCGTATGATGTGGTATAAAAATATTCGGTTAATCTTGGATTCCCTTAATCTTCTTCGCCAAGAGGGACTGATGTTTCGCGCCTTTTTCATCGGCGACGGCTACGACCTGCCCGATATTGAGCGCTATGCGTACGATCTCAATTTAAGTGATTGTGTAGCTTTTACGGGACCGATTCGGGATCGGACCTGTTTGCGCACATTTTACAGTATATGCGACCTGTTTTTATTTCCCTCCACTTACGACACCTGCGGTATCGTGGTAAAGGAAGCGGCGGCATGTGACTGTCCTTCGTTGCTGCTCCGCGGCAGTTGCGCCGCTGAAGGGGTGATACACAAGGTATCCGGCTTTTTAGCTGATGAAACGCCCCGTTCCTGTGCCGATACCATCGCCGCGGCGATCAGCAATAAACTCCTATTAAAAGCCGTCGGTGTTCAAGCCGGAAAAGACCTGTATCTTACGTGGGAAGAAGCAGTTAATCGCGCCCACACCCGTTACCGAGAGATCCTTCGGAAAGCATAAAAACGGTGATGTGTTAAACATCACCGTTTTTTTATCCGCCTAGTAATACATCGGTTATGAGCATGACACAAAACCCCACCAATAAGGCGTAGGTAGCACCACGCTCACTGCCGTGGGCATGGGTTTCGGGAATCATTTCATCGCTGATCACATACAGCATGGTACCTCCGGCAAACGCCAAGGCAAACGGCAGGATTACTGAGGCGATATTGACAGCCAAATACCCCACCAAGGTACCCAACACTTCTACTAACCCTGTGGCCATAGCACAAAGGAAGGTTTTGCGCGGTGTGACACCTGCCGCCAACATGGGGCCGATGATCACCATGCCTTCGGGGATATTTTGCAGGGCGATACCGCCGGCGATCAACAACGCTTGTGCCGTATCCCCCGAGCCAAAACCAACACCTGCCGCAATTCCTTCGGGCAAATTATGTATGGCAATGGCGGTGACGAACAACAGCACCTTGCTCAAACTAGTATTGTGGTGTGGCTCAATATCCGCACCGACCAATTTATGCAGATGGGGCACCAATTTGTCGATGAGGTTCAAACAAACCGCACCGACAAAAATGCCACCGACGGTCACGATCACCCCATAGGAACCGCCGTATTCCAGCGACGGTAAAACCAACCCCAACACCGCCGCAGCGAGCATCACTCCTGCCGCAAAGGATAGAACAATATCCGAGAATTTATGAGATGTTTTTTTAAATGCAAAACCGATCAAGGAACCAAAGACGGTGGCTCCACCTACGCCTAATGCCGTCAACAGAATCATTTTCATACCATATATCTCCTATGATGAAAAAGCATCGGTCACGAAATGACCGATGCTTTTTTCGTTATTTGTGCATCTGCCTTATACTTCGCTGAAATTGTCTTTACCTACACCGCAAAGAGGGCACTCAAAATCGTCGGGAAGATCCTCGAATTTCGTACCGGGAGCAATTCCGTGTTCGGGGGCTCCTGCCGCCTCATCATATTCCCAACCGCAGACATCACAGACATATTTTTTCATTTTGTTTCACCTCCTTATTGTTATGACGGTATTTTCTCAAAATCTGCCGCGCCGTGTTTGCACAAGGGACAGATAAGGTCATCGGGCAGCGTATCGCCCTCATACACATAACCGCATATCTTACACACAAAACCCTTTTTGCCTTCTGTTTGCGGTTTTGGTTTCACATATTGGTGATAGTAAGAATAGGTCATGGTTTCCTTATCGCAAATGACCCGTGCCTCTGTCACCGAACAGATAAACATACCGTGGGTATCCAAGTCCACATAACTTTCTACCTTTAGGGACATAAACGAGTTGATATAGCGGGGCAAAAAGACCAAGCCGTTATCCGAACGCAGAGGCTCGCATCCCGCAAATTTATCCACATTTCGCCCGCTGACAAAACCAAAGGATTCAAACACTTTAAAGGGAGCTTCCACCGTCAAACAGTTGATATTCATCACGCCGGTCTGCTTGATGACATGATGGGAATAATTGGCTTTGTTGATGGTTACCGACACACGGTTGGGGGTATCCGTCACCTGCGTGACAGTATTAACGATCAAACCGTTATCTTTTTTTCCGTCGTGACAGGTCACCACATATAACCCGTACCCGATGTTAAACAACGCTTTCAGATCGTTTTTATTGGCGGTGGCGTCCTGCTGCGCTAAATAGTCTTTACACAATTCTTCCGCCAATGCATCCAGTTGCGCCATGCTCTCCTTGTTGAGAGCGGACAATAATTTAACCGTTGTTTGCGTAAAGGTCAGGTTTTTGCCGTTTTCCAACATACCGCGCATTACTTTTGCCGCCAGCGGCGCCCAACTGCCGTTTTCCATCAACGCTACTGTGCGATTGCAAAAATTCCGCTCAGTCAGGTGATCGATAAATTCCCGCATAAAGGGGAATATATCCGCATTATAGGTAGTGGTAGCCAACACCAATTTACTGTAACGGAAGGCATCTGCCACCACCTGTGCCATATCACAACGGGCAAGGTCGTACATCACCACTTTGGGACAACCATTGGCTTTTAGTTTCTCCGTCAGTTGTACAACGGCCTTTTTCGTATTGCCGTAGATGGACGTGTAGGCAACCACAATGCCCTCTTCTTCCGGTTGATAACTCGACCAAGTGTTATACAACCCTAAATAGTATCCCAAATTTTCCTTGAGGACAGGCCCATGGAGAGGGCAGATCATGTCGATATCCAAACCGGCTGCTTTTTTCAACAGGTTTTGCACTTGAGCACCGTATTTGCCCACGATCCCGATATAGTACCGTCTGGCCTCGTCCGCCCATTCCTCATTCACATCCAAAGCGCCGAATTTGCCGAAACCGTCCGCCGAGAACAGCACCTTATCCGTGCTATCGTAGGTAACGATCACTTCCGGCCAATGAACCATGGGAGCGGTAACAAAGGTGAGGGTATGACGACCGAGCGATAAGGTATCCCCCTCACCTACCACCAACTGCCGTTCGGTGAAATCCGTGCTGAAAAAGTTGTTGATCATAACAAAGGCTTTGGCAGAAGAGACCAGTGTGGCTTTGGGATAGGCTTTTAAGAAGTTGACAATATTGGCGGAATGATCCGGCTCCATATGCTGAACGATCAAATAATCGGGCGTTCTTCCCGACAGGGTGTTTTGAATATTATCCAACCATTCATGGGTAAATGCGGCATCCACGGTATCCATAACAGCAATCTTTTCATCCAAGATCATGTAGGAGTTATAGGAAATGCCGTTAGGAACACGGTACTGACCTTCAAACAGGTCGATCTTGTGATCGTTAACGCCGATATAGCGAATATCATTTGTAATTTGCATAGAACATCACCTCATTTTTAAATTGTATCATATACCTTTCAAAAATTCAACGGAATTTGGAACAAAGCGCACAATTTCTATTGTTGTCGGCTCCCCTTGTCAGGGGAGCCGGACAGATCATAATATGAAGTGCAACACTAAATAAAAAATAGACAATATACAACCCAAAGTGTAAAATGTAAATAACCACAAATACAACAACACGGAGGGAAGTATATTGTCATATACAGTAATTTCTATGTTCGGATATCGATTTTTGAATTCACAAATCCAGCCCGAACAACTTTCACACAGTGTTCTTTCTATTTCAACTAATTATTTTCACGGTAGCCATCCCTTATATCTTCCCATTCCCTCTTTTGAATATTATCCTAATATACATGTACAACTTACTAATCATCAAATACCAAAGAATTGTTGAATGTCATTCAAATCTTCTTGCATTTCAATGTAACTTTCTATATTGATGCGTTCTTTTAGTTTTTCTAATAGTTTTTTTTCTAAAATATATTTTAACTCCATTTTAATAAAACTAACATTTTCATTAAATTCCACGCACAAGATACCTAACGATATGAATATCATTAGATAATAAACACCTTCATTAGCAATTACATGTAAGTCATCATTACATATCCAAAGCGACGTTTCATAAAATGACAATTCAAGATTATTGCGTAATATAAAATGTCTATTTAGTTCTTTTATATTTTTGTAATTTAATTTAAGATCTTTTTCGACCAAACATATATGATTTTTACAGTCATTATATAATTCCAGTTCACTTTCACAAGTTATATATGGTCTTCTCACGCTTCTTGAAAACATCTTATTACCTCCTGCTGATTATGCTGATGGCAACAACGATGTTATTGCCATCAGCACATTAGAACCCATTTTTCGCCTAAAATTTAATATAGTAAATAATCCCCTATGTTTTTTAACTCCCCATATATCGTTGGCCATTAATATGAGTTTAGATTTGCATCTACAACTGTTAATTCAATGTTTGGGTATTTGTTCCTAAATTGTGCGATTACACTACTGCAGCTTGCACAGGGTTGACGTTCGGTAAACAGTTGAATAGCTCCGGTAGCATCTGTGTTATTACCCAATTTGCTTGCAATCTCCTCTAATATTTTTGACTCGGTATCGTGTAATCGCCAAGTTTCTAACGTTGTGAACTGTGGATTTGACTTCACAAGAACATATCCTAAATCAGCACCATCATTGGCAACATCTGATATTTTCGAATATGCTTTTAGTTCAGTTGGTACTCCTTGTATTTGTGTTAGCGCAACACCGACATTCCCCGTTTGTTTGCCATTTATATATAATGGTTGCGGTATCATATATTCAACCTCTCTACCTATCAAATAATCTCTATGTAGTATTATAATTTAGACATCATTTTTATTCAATCCGTTTTAATCAAATTTTTAAGATTAGATAAAATATATTTAACAACAGATAAAGCTGTGGTTTTTCTTATAATTTGAAAAGCCACAGCTTTAAAATTGTCACATTTTTCTACAACACGTTTGGTAAAAAACACAATATCACATAAATATTTGATATATTATGCTTTTTCGAGGTGTATTTTAAGAACGATTTTGTGTAGTTTAACCCAACTATAGAGTAACAACATGATAAAAAACATTTTTAAAAGTTAGAATTTCCTACTTTCTAATGTTTTTATAATTTCTTTGCAAGTCCTTATACAATATGTGAAATCAGAATTTCTATTTTTGTTTTTTTCCTTATAAACTTTTAATTTCCCATCTATCAATGGAATATCTGTAACATCCCCACAATACCCCAACATTTCAACATAAAAAAAGTCGTCACAAACTTCCAGGCGTTCTCTTATTAGTCTTTTTGCCAATGGTTTTTCCTTTTCATCGAGATTCATGTAGAGTTCTTTGTAAGGAACATCATTTCTAGCTCTTGCAAAAGTGGACTGTTCATCTTCGGACATACACCAACACAAAAACTTATTGAATATATCTGAATAGCCTTCATATATTTCTAAATATTCCTCATAAAACAAATGTATCACCTCTTTCTTAACTAATTAGTCGCCAATATTCTCCTACTTGTTGTAAATTTTGAGAATTAAAAGACGTTATTCCATATGCTTCTTTTATCCAATTAACCTCCATTTCAAAACTACTTCCTGGATATGCTGTTGTAGGATTATGCGAAAACCAAAACTCCTTACCTAATGCCTTTTGCTGTGATAAAAATTGTCTATTTATTGCACGCATATAATCCTCTCCATATTGATTATATAGCTGGTTATAATTCCGCGAATAAAAATATGTCATATTCTCCCTATATGCCACCTCATTATAAGGATTTCCGCCATATGTGCTGCCTAGCATTACCTTATTTGAAGAAGGATTGTTAGTCATCGCATGTGCGAAATCAGATTGAATATCCGCAGTAGTTGCATTGTATTTTATATTCCCTGCATTATCAAATGGAGTTAGCCTTGCCGCAATATTAAATGTTACAATTGTAATAAATGTTTTTATAGTACTTAAATACTGTTGTGTGAGCGTATATTGCATTTCTGGAGTAAATAAACCTCGTGCACCTAATTCATACTCCGCTTGCATCATTTTCAAAAACCGATCTGATAGGTTTACCGACATTTTCAACTCGTTTTCAAGATCGTTCCTAACAGCATCTATATCATTAGAGCCGATATGTTTTTTAAATACTGATAGAAAGATCACGCGAGTTTCTATAGGAATTTCAGACTGTACTAATTTTGTTTGCGGTGAATAAAGATAGTATATTTCATTGTAGGACAGAGATTCTATTATTTTTTTACATTTATCTTCTAGTTCCCAGCAGCAATACTCATACTCATTATTGATAGATACATAGTCCGTATCATACGTTGGAGCCATTATGCCATTATTGTATTGCTTGTTAACAATATGGTAACTACCGTTGCGATAATAGATGTACCACCGTTGTCTGTCTTTATTGCAGTCCTCTTCTATAATGACTTCACCGTCTGTATTGACACTCAGTACTTTTCCTTCTGCACCCTGCGGATAAATCTCATATTCCCCGCCTGTCACATTCACGATCTTAAACTGCTGTGCTGCTGATCCGTTAAACGGATATTGCCACAACGGCGTGGTGTCAGCCGTACCGC
>JAZQJE010000041.1:0-17449 GCA_045541495.1 Acutalibacteraceae bacterium
GACTTGGGCTGGCTTTGCGACGGGAGTTTTTGCAGTTCCGTTATTACCGGCAACTTTACCAAACAGCCAAAAGACAAAGGTGAGTAGTAACAACACCGAAAAAACTACAACAATGCCGATTAAAACGACCATGCCGGATCCGGGGTAGTTACTTGCGGTAGCGGTGACAACCATATATAGGTACCTCTTTTCTTGTGAAAGGGAATAAAAGCCAATCCCGCCCACGATAATACTTGAACTAAGTGTAACATAAAACCGAATAAAATGCAATTAAAAATGTAAAAATTACGGAAAGTTTTTTCTAAAAAATTGAACTTTCAAAAGATATCTGCTATAATACGAAAAAAACCAAAAACAAGGGGCAAATTTTCATGAAATATGTGGTATTGTTATGCGACGGTATGGCCGATCAACCCTGTGATGAATTGCAAGGCCGTACTCCCATGGAGGTAGCCAAAAAACCGACGATGGACTCCTTAGTGCCGTGTGCGGAAATGGGAATGGTCTGCAATGTTCCGAAAGGGTTGTCGCCCGGAAGCGATGTTGCCAACCTATCCGTTTTGGGATATGACCCGTTGGAGTGTTATACTGGCCGTTCTCCGTTGGAGGCGGCGAATATCGGTGTGGAATTGACTGACGATGACGTGGCTTTTCGATGCAATTTGGTTACGTTATCCAATGATGAAACGTTTACCGATAAAACGATGGTGGATTATTGTGCCGGTGATATTCATACCGATGAAGCAGATGCAATTATTTGCTCTGTGCAAGAGGCTTTCGGTGGCGAGGAATTCGATTTCTATACCGGCACGGCGTATCGGCATTGCATGGTTTGGCACGGTGGAAAAACTGCTTTGGGAAAATTAACGCCGCCTCACGATATTACGGGACAAGTGATCGGTGAATATCTTAATACTTCCGAAGCGGTTGCGCCGTTGCTTTCCATGATGGAAAAGAGCATGGCGTTACTGGAAGATCATCCGATCAATACGGTGCGCAAGGCAAGAGGGGAGAACCCCGCTAATGCTATTTGGTTGTGGGGATACGGAAAACGCCCTCAGTTGCAGAATTTTAAAGAAAAGTTCGGTGTTTCAGGCGCCATGGTATCGGCAGTTGATCTGTTGAAAGGTATCGCCCGTTTAGCAGATATGCACGTATGTGAAGTGGCGGGCGCTACCGGTTATTTGGATACCAATTTTGAGGGAAAGACCGCCGCGGCTATTGAGGCGCTGAAAACCGATTGTGATCTGGTGTATATTCATATTGAAGCGCCGGATGAGTGTGGTCACCGTGGCGAGATACAAAACAAAGTGAAAGCCATTGAAGCCATCGATAGCCGCGTACTAAAGCCATTATTGGAAGCCATGAGTGATGTGGATGATCTTTCCGTGTTGGTCTTGCCCGATCATCCCACGCCGCTCTCTATCCGCACTCATACGTCCGATCCGGTACCGTACTTGTTATATCGCAGTAATGCTAAAGAGAACGGCAAGACGATTTCCTTTACAGAAAAACATGCCGCGGCAACCGGCGTTACTGTTGATTGCGGAAGCGACATGATGACAAAATTACTTCATCCGTAAAAAAGTATAAAGGGCCTCGCTGTTTGTGCACAACCAGATTTTTATTGTATTCAAAATCCACACCTTCAAGTTGTGCATAACTGAATTCATATTGATTTGCGGCGGCCGTTTCATTCAAAGAAAAGCATGTTACTTTGCGTGCACCGTGTCGGATGGCGGTACGCGTTATGTCCATTGCGGCATTTCCCTCCCCAATAACAATAACGGTATTGCCCAGTTTGTAAACATCGGAGCTGGTTAGATGAGCTGTGACAGTTCGGCGATAAGGTTTGTTAAGCGGATATACCGAAACACTTGGCCATGGCTTTCGTTTGCCGCTTTGCCGATCTTGGTAGCGGTATCCGACTTTGTCACAACTTGCGACGAGGTTAAGTCAGTTCGTTTGCCTTGCTCTTTCAAAGCCTCCATCTTCATTTTATAGCTGTCGAGTATATTACCAAATCTGCATAAAACAAAAGAGCAGGCTAAAAATCTTCTCAGTACATAACAAAGACACTCGAAATTACAAAAATATCGAGTGTCCATCTCCAACCTTGAAGTTGGTTATGAACACTCGATATGGTGCGGGCGACAAGACTTGAACTTGCACGCGTAAAGCATTGGCTCCTAAGACCAACGTGTCTGCCATTCCACCACGCCCGCATGGATACCTGCCCCAGTATATCACGGGAACAGGTAAAATGCAATTAAAACTTATTTATTTTTTGAC
Source organism: Acutalibacteraceae bacterium (assembly GCA_045541495.1). Classification (GTDB taxonomy): domain Bacteria; phylum Bacillota; class Clostridia; order Oscillospirales; family Acutalibacteraceae; genus RGIG3009. Next base: position 2,293 of record JAZQJE010000041.1, read on the forward strand.
CAAGTAGCAGGGGATAGAGCTAAGATTAACGGAAAGATCTCCAATCGACCGAATAACATAGCAAAAGATAAGATCCATTTGGAAAAATCGGAATAGACACTATAGGAAGATGATGGGCCGACCAGTCCAAAACCGGGACCTACATTATTGAAACAGGCGGCAGTAGCGCTGAAGTTGGTGGAAAAATCAAAGGGTTCCAAACACAATAACAAAAAAACGATCCCAAAGATTAAGATATACAACGCAAAATATACCGTTACATTATTTAGTGTTGCTTCATCTAAAGTTTTTCCTTCGAATTTTACGGTGTTTACCGAACGAGGATGGATCATGTGTTGTAACTCTTTACGAATGCGTTTCCCTAAGATCAATACACGCGCCACTTTTAAACCACCCGCCGTGGATCCGGCGCAGCCGCCAATGAACATTAATAACAACAAGATACCTTTTGATAGTTCGGGCCATAAATTGAAATCGGTTGTTGCATATCCCGTGGTAGTTAAGATAGAGGACGTCTGAAAAAAAGCTGTGCGGAGAGCTTCCGACATCGTTGGATACAGGGAAGCAATATTGAACGCGATAATGGTGCCGGAAAAAATGAGAATGCCAACATAACACCATAATTCCGCGCTGCGTAAAACGGCGCGAAAACGACGGAGAAGCAACAGATAAAATAAATTAAAATTGATACCAAAGATCGCCATAAAGATCGTGATAACCCATTGCAGATAGGGACTGTACCCGGCAATGCTGTCAGCTTTGATGCCAAAACCGCCGGTACCGGCTGTACCAAAAGTATGCACGATACTGTCGAATAACGACATGCCGCCGCTTAGCAAAAAGATAATTTCAATTATGGTTAAAGCGATGTAAATGAGATATAGGATCTTTGCAGTGTCTTTTACACGGGGAACCAGTTTGCCGACAACGGGCCCCGGCATTTCCGCTCGCATAATATGAATGGAACGGTCGGAAACGTTGGGAATAACTGCCATTACAAGGACCAACACACCCATACCTCCGATCCAATGAGTAAAACTTCGCCAAAACAACAGTCCGTGGCTCATGTTTTCAATATTGTTCAAAATCGAAGCACCTGTGGTGGTAAAACCGCTGACGGTTTCAAAAAATGCATCGGTATAACTGGCAATCTCGCCGCTGAGATAGAAAGGCAGCGCGCCGATAGCGGATAGGGCCAACCACGCCAACGAAACAATGATAAATCCCTCCTTGGCGTAAATAACATGATCTCGCGGACGAGACAGTAACGTAAGAGCGGTACCACTTGCCAATGCGACCAGAACAGCGATCAAAAAGGCCCATACGGTGGTTTCGCGATAAAGTAAAGCAACGGCGGCGGGGAGTAGCAGCAAAAACGATGTTACGCGCATAATCTGTCCCACCGTATAAAAAACCATTCTTTGATTCACGTGTTGTCACACCTTCTTACTGAATAATGTCTATCAGATCCCGCAAATGTTGCTTAGCAGCGATCACTACGACTTTATCGCCGGGCAAGATCGTATCATCACCGGTAGGGATTATGGCTTTGCGTCCGCGGATAATGCCCGCAATCAAAATGTTTGGTTTTAACCGCATGGCCTTCAATGGCATTTCCGATAACGGGAAATCGGATAACACATTAAACTCCAACGCTTCTGCTTGGTTATCCATCATATTATAAAGGGCTTCCACTTTACTTCCGGCGGAATTCTGCAAAGCGCGGGCGTATCGCACCAACAGATCCGAAATGATCTTTTGAGGAGAGACGATACAATCCAAACCCAGTTTTTCTGCCATGGTTGACAATTCATCCCGATTAACTTTAGAGATCACTTTCGGGACATTTTGGGACATGGCATAAAAGGAAATCAAGATGTTTTCTTCATCCATGCCTGTCAAGGCAGCAAAGGCATCGGTGGAACGGATCCCTTCTTCTAACAGTAATTCCTGCAGAGCACCGTCTCCTTGGATAACAACGGCTTCGGGAAGTGCATCGCAAAATTCGGTGCAACGGTTTCGATCCTTTTCAATCACTTTTACGGAGTTGCCGCTGTTAATTAACATTTTTGCCAAATAGTACGCTGTGCGGCTGGCACCAAGCAGGATTACGTCTCGCGCCTGTTTTTTTAGGGCGCCGACTTCTTTCAATAGTTTGTGCAATTCGGCAGGGGTGGCTGTCAGGCCGATACGGTCACCGGCTTTGAGCACAAAACTGCCGTCGGGAATGTATACTTCATCACCGCGTTGAACTACGGCAATAAGGAAATGATGTTTGTTGTATTTTTTGCGAAGATCCATCAACCGCACATCGTCAAGGGGCGAATTGGGTTTGATAAGCAGTTCGATCATTTCAAAATTACGCCGACCGAAAGTCTCGATTTTCAAGGCGGACGGTAATTTTAAAATGTTGAAAAATTCCTGCGCCGCCATAAATTCGGGGTTGATCGCCATAGAAAGCCCTAATTGTTGTTTCATGAATCCTAAGCTACGATCGTTGTATTCAGGATTACGAATGCGGGCGATAGTGTGTTTGGCACCCATACGACGTGCGATATAGCAACTGAGCATGTTCAGTTCGTCAGAATCGGTAACCGCCACAAACAAGTCGGCTTTTTCGATACCCGCTTCTGTTAGGGTATCGCTGTCAGCACCGTTTCCGCAAACGCCCATCACATCATAAATATTGGTTACCTCACCGATGATGGATGGGTCGTTATCGATAGCGATCACATTGTGATCTTCTGCTACCAAACTTTCTAAAATAGTGGTTCCGATTTTGCCGCAACCAACAACAATGATATTCATATTCTCATCCCTCACTTTAGGCATGCTCTTGTAATTTTCGATATTGTTCTACTGCCAACGTATCACAACGCTCGTTTTCCGGATGACCTTGATGTCCGTGTACCCAACGAAAAGAAACTTGATGAATGGCGAGAAGGTTGAGAAGTGTATCCCACAGATCCGCATTTAACGCAGGTTTTTTATCTGCTTTACGCCAACCGTTTTTCTTCCAAGAGACGGCCCATCCTTTTTCGACGCCGTTAACCACGTATTGCGAGTCCGTGGTAACGACAACTTCACAGGTTTCATGGAGAGCGGCGAGACCTTGTATAACGGCGGTCAATTCCATACGGTTGTTGGTGGTTTGCTTTTCCGCGCCGCAAAGTTCTTTTTCGTAAGATTTATACCGTAAGATTGCCGCCCAACCGCCGCAACCGGGATTGCCGGAGCAGGCACCGTCGGTAAATAATTCAATTTTTTTCATTCGTCTGTCCCTTTCAAGTAAAACCCATTACTGCTATTATACTGCTTTTTTGGAAGATAGCAAGACTAAGATGAAAGAAACATCCCATACTCTTTCTTGACAAGCAGAAGAGAAAAGGGTAAAATACATGGTAATGAATGTGTTCGGAATCGCAAAACTCCTTATTTTTGATGTGTTCGGTCGATATATTTAAGGAAACCTCACGAACGGGTGGGGTTTGTTTTCGTACAGATAGTGTGACAGGATTTGAGTCCTGTCGCACTAAGAGAAACGGAGGAAATTATGGCAACTGAAACCCGCCAAAAATCAACTGCACAAAATCGCAAAGGAACAAATGGGAAGACCTATTCCCGCAACGAAAAAAGCAGCGGTCCTGTGCAAGGGCAAACCACCAAATCCAAAGAACGCTCCAACACGCGTTACTATAGCACGAAAAAGCGGCAAAAACCCGTTGCCAAAGAAGTCCCTGCTCTCCCAGTCAAATTAACCATGCTTGGCGGCCTAAACGAGATCGGCAAAAATATGACATTGTTCGAATACGGTGAGGATGCTTTTTTGATCGACTGCGGTATGGCGTTTCCCGATGATGATATGTTGGGTGTGGATATTGTATTGCCCGACTTTACCTATGTAGAAAAGATTCACGAAAAAATCGAAGGTATCATCATTACCCACGGACACGAAGATCATATCGGCGCTCTGCCGTATTTATTGAAGCAACGGATCTTTCCCATATATGGTACTAAGTTGACCTTGGCGTTGATCGATTCCAAATTGAAAGAACACGGATTGTCGGGTAAAGTGCCGCTTCACGTGGTAGATCCCGGTGGTATTATCCGTTTTAAACAGGTATCGGTGGAGTTGATCAATGTGAACCACTCCATTCCCGATGCGGTTGGACTGGGAATCAAAACACCGCACGGGTATGTGATCCATACCGGTGACTTTAAGATCGACTGCACGCCGATCATGGGAAAAATGATCGATTTGCCTCGCTTGGGTGAGATGGGTAATGAAGGGGTGTTGGCGCTGTTAGCCGATTCCACCAACGCCGAACGTCCCGGCTACACCCCCAGCGAACGAGTGGTGGGGGAGAGTTTCGCCAACTTATTTAAGAAAGCAGAAAACAAACGGATCATCATTGCCACTTTCTCGTCCAACATTCCCCGTATTCAACAGATCATTGACGCCGCTGCCCGCGACGGGCGGAAAGTGGCTATTTCGGGACGCAGTATGGTCAATAACGTGTCCATTGCGCAGGAATTGGGATATTTGAGCGTTCCCGATGGCTTGTTGGTGGATATTGACCTTATCAATCGGTACCCCAAAGAAAAAATGACCATTATTACTACCGGCAGTCAAGGCGAACCGATGTCGGCACTGGCGCGTATGGCGTTTTCCGATCATCGTAAGGTGGAAGTAGGCCTTGAGGATTATATTATTATTTCCGCAACCCCCATTCCCGGTAACGAAAAAACCGTGAGTAAAGTGGTTAATGAATTGATGAAACGTGGCTGTGACGTGGTGTACGAAAAAATGTACGATGTCCATGTTTCCGGTCATGCCTGTCAGGAAGAACTGAAATTGATCCAGGGTATTACCCGTCCGCGCTTTTTCATTCCCGTTCACGGTGAATTGAAGCACATGCAGAAGCATGCTAATTTGGCCATGTCGATGGGAATGGATGCCAAATCCGTGCTTATTCCCGAAATCGGAAAAGTGATCGAGATCACACCCGATAAAATGCAGGTTACGGGTTCTGTTCCTGCGGGTCGGGTGTTGGTTGACGGTCTCGGGATCGGTGATGTGGGCAGTATCGTCTTACGGGATCGTAAGCATTTAGCGCAAGACGGTTTGATCGTAGTCGTGGCGATCATTGATCCTCTTACCGGTCAGATCGTATCCGGTCCCGACATTGTATCCCGCGGTTTCGTTTACGTGCGGGAGGCGGAACCGTTGATCGATGAAGCGAAAATGATCGCCCGTCGTGTGCTGGAAGATTGTTTACGGAGACATTCTTACGATTGGACCACAATGAAAAATCGTGTGCGCGATGAACTTTCTCACATGTTATTCCAAAAAACAAAACGCAGTCCCATGATCTTACCTATCATTATGGAAGTATAAGGGTATTTCATTTTAAGTGAAAGGGGGAAATGCCTTGAAATCGAAGCGAATATGGTCCATTACACCAATGATATGGCTTTTAATAGGAGCGATCGTGTTGCTCACTGCCGGTACTTGGTTTTGGGATTGGCGGATCTTTGTGGTGGCACTCACCCTTTCTGTTACGGTGATTGCCGTGGTCTTCGGGCGTTTCCTGTTTCTAAGACGGGACATCCGCCGTTATCTTAAAGAGATAACCTTACGGTTGAATCCATCTGATCGTAAGGCTTTGGAATCAACACCGATACCGGTGGCTATGGTTGCGAACGGTGGAGAATTGGTGTGGTATAATAACCATTTCCGCAATCAAGTGTTGAGAGGAAAGGATGGATACGGGCAGTCCATCGAAACGGTATTTGCGGATTTTTCCTTATCATCCCTCAACAAGCGGCAACCCCTTGATGTTTCGTGCCTGTCCTGTTCATTTTCAATGTTTGTCAGCGATCTGTTGATAAACGAAGAATCATTCTATATCCTGTATTGCATTGAAGATACCGAACTCAAAGATGTTGCGCGGGAATACACAGCCAGCCGTCCTGTCGTGCTGTCTTTGTACATAGACAACAGCGAAGAAGTGATGCAAACTCTTCGTGACAGTGAACGAGCGAATTTATCCTCTCAAGTGGAAACATTGTTGGAAGATTGGATCTCCCACAATAACGGTATTTTTCGTAAAGGCGGTATTGATCGATTTACCGCTGTGATCGAACACCGCTATCTCGACACCATGTTGGAAAACAAGTTTGATATTCTGAGCCGTGTGCGCACCGTTCAAACGGTAAAGGGCGATAGCCTTACACTATCCATCGGCGTGGGAACGGGTTCCTCGTTCTTTGAAGCGGAGAGTCGTTCGCGACAAGCACTGGATATGGCCCTTGGACGCGGCGGTGATCAAGCGGCGCTAAAAACCGAAAACGGATTTGACTTTTACGGCGGCCTTTCCAAGGCGGTAGAGCGGCAAACAAGAGTTCGTTCCCGTGTGGTTGCCTCGGCACTTCGGGATATGATCTTAAGCAGCGATATGGTATTGCTGATGGGTCATCGATACTCCGATTTGGATTGCTTGGGTGCGGCGGCAGCGCTAACGACGGCTTGTCGCAGTTTAGGCAAAATAGCCTATACAGTCTACGATCCGGCTACCACTCTTGCAGGCGAATTGGTTTCGCGATTTACGAGCGAACAAGTGTTTATTACCGCCGAAGAAGCCTTGCCGTTATTGACATCTAAAACCTTGGTGGTGATCACCGATACCCATGTTCCCGCTATGCTGGATATTCCGGAATTGTACGAAAAAGCCAATTCCGTCGTGGTGATCGACCATCATCGCAAAATGGTTGATCATATCGATAATGCCGTCATCTTTTTCCATGAGCCGTATTCCAGTTCCGCGTCGGAAATGGTAGCAGAATTGATCCAATATATGGCCGGTGCTTCTATTAAAAAAACAGAAGCCGAAGGACTGTTGGCAGGAATCATGTTGGATACACGTAGTTTTGTTATGAAAGCGGGCGTGCGTACTTTTGAAGCGGCGGCGTATCTAAAGAAACTCGGTGCTGATACTGTTGAAGTAAAACGATTGTTTTCCGAAAATATTTCGTTATATCAACGTAAAGCGGAAATCGTTTCTACTGCTCAGTGGTATAAAACTGTTGCCATTGCCTACGGAGAAAGCGGCGGAACAGAAATGCGTGTTGCCGCTTCGCAAGCAGCCGATGAGCTGTTGTGTGTAAAGAATGTGGATGCTTCGTTTACCATGTTCCCCGAAAACGACGGTGTGAATATTTCCGCTCGTTCTTATGGGACGATTAATGTGCAGTTAGTAATGGAAATATTAGGCGGTGGCGGACACCTTACCATGGCAGGTGCCTTTTTGAAAGAGGTTGATATCGCCGAAGCACAGCGAATGTTGAAGCAAGCGGTGGATACCCATTTGGCAGATTTGTCTCGTTCTAATCTGTCGCAAAAATAATAGAGACCTTGATTGCGGAAAGTAGGGAGTTTTATGAAAGTTATTTTAAAACAAGATGTAAAAGGACAAGGAAAAAAAGGACAATTGTTACAAGTGTCCGACGGGTATGCCCGTAATTTTCTGTTACCCCGCGGCTTAGCGGTAGAAGCGGACAGTCAGACGATGAACGATTTAAAAAATAAAGAATCCGCCCAGCAATATCACTTAAAAGTAGAGAAAGAAGAAGCCCAAGCCGCTGCGGCGAAACTCGCAGGAAACGCCGTAAAAGTAACAGCGCACGCGGGCCAAAACGGCAAATTATTTGGTTCGGTTACGTCTAAGGAAGTTGCCGAGGCGTTAAATCGTCAATTCGGTGTTTCAGTAGATAAACGGAAGATCGTGATGGCGGATATCAAAGCTTTCGGATCCTATGAAGCGGAAGTGAAGTTCCCGCAAGGGGTTACGGCTAAAGTGACTGTAATGGTTTCCGAATAAAACGGATAGTAAACATATAAGGAGTTTTATCATGGCGGATCGTGTTGTGAATTACGATGAACAAAATTTGCCATATAGTTTGGAAGCGGAACAGGCAGTATTGGGTGCAATTTTGATGGATGCGCAATGCATCAACATGGTTGCGGATAAACTGCGTCCCGAGCATTTCTATCTTCCGTCCCATCAAGCCATTTTCGGAATTATGCAAACCAAACTCATCGAATCCAGTACCATCGACTTTGTTACGGTGTTGGAGTCGCTGAAAGCGGAGACTTTCTTTTCCGGTGAAGACGGAAAAAGTTATTTGCTTAAATTGGCGCAAATGGTACCGTCTATCTCCAATATTGAGAACTATGCCCGTATCGTGCGGGAAAAATATGATGTACGCAGCTTGATCAACGTATCCAAAGATGTGATCAATAAGGCAATGGACCCCGCTACAGATGCGTCGCTGCTGATCGATTCCGCGGAACAACAGATTTATGATATCCGTCAAGATCGGCACCAAGGCGGTCTCATGCCCATTGACAGCGTGATTGCTTCGAACTATGAAATGTACAATAAGCTCAATTCCGATGAGCGGGATCTGTATGTGGGTATTCCTACCGGCATCAGTGCATTGGATGAGATTACCACAGGTCTCAACCGTTCGGACTTGATCATTGTGGGCGCCCGTCCCGGTATGGGTAAAACCAGTTTTGCATTGAATATAGCGCGCAATGTGGCCGTTCAACAAAATCGTTGCGTGGCTATCTTCAATTTGGAAATGTCCCGTGAACAGATGGTCAATCGTTTTTTGTCTTCCGAAGCGCGTATTTCCTCCAAAAAGCTGCGTACCGGCAATCTAACGCCCGATGAATGGACGCGGATGGCCTATGCTTCCAGTACCCTTTGCAAAGCACCCATTTATTTGGACGAAACTGCCAGTATCACGGTTCCTGAAATGAAGGCACGGTTACGCCGATTAAAAAATGTGGATTTTGTTGTTATTGACTATTTGCAGTTGATGCATTCCGCCAAAAGGACCGATAATCGTGTTCAAGAAGTGTCGGAGATTACCCGCAGTTTAAAGATCATGGCAAAGGAACTGAATGTTCCCGTTATGGTCTGTGCCCAGTTGGCCCGTACCACGGAAAAACAGTCTAACCACCGCCCCGCATTAGCTGATCTGCGTGAATCAGGTTCCATTGAGCAGGATGCGGATCAAGTGCTGTTTTTGTATCGCGATGAATACTATAAAAACGAAAAAGAAGATCCCACCGCCGTGGAGAGCGGAACATCCGAAGTAATCGTTGCCAAAAACCGCCACGGTGAGTTGGGGACGGTAAAATTGGCTTTCCAAGGAGAATTCACCAAATTTTCCTCGTTGGAACTCCATCGTAACGAAGGTTGAGCAGATCCATGAACGTACGAAACAAGGTATTAACGGCAGTTACCGACCACGCCATGTTGTCCGCCGACTCCACGGTTATTGTAGGATTGTCGGGCGGTGCAGATTCCGTTACCCTTCTTCATGTATTGCACTCTTTACGAGAAGAGACATTGATTGCCGATATCGTTGCCGTTCATGTTGATCATCAGCTCCGCGGAGAAGAATCGCAACGAGATCGTCTTTTTTGTGAAGAATTATGTGCAAAGTGGAACATTCCTTGCCATGTGGTGACCTACGACGTCAAAGCCTTGGCAGAAGCAGAAGGGAAAGGTATTGAAGAAATGGGGAGGGAGCTTCGCTATCAAGCCTTTAGCGAAGTTGCCTCCCGTTTTCCGTGTTCACGCATTGCCACCGCTCATACTGCCGACGACAATGCGGAAACATTATTGTTACATTTGTGCCGCGGTTGCGGTGTACACGGTCTTGCCGGTATTCCGGTTGTGCGAGATACGATCATTCGTCCCCTCATCGATTGCAGCAGAGAAGAGATTGAGCAGTATTGTCGCGAACAGAATTTATTATATGTGGCGGATAGTACCAATGCCGATGTGTCGTATGCACGCAATCGCGTTCGCCACGAGATTTTGCCGTTGTTGCATCATATCAATCCTTCAGTCAAAAAATCGTTGACCCGCTTGGCAAAACAAATGCAAAAAACAGATGCGTACTTACAGCGACAAGCAGATCCTTATTGGTTCGCTATGCAAACAGGACAAGCGGGAGTATATCATCGAACACCGTTGGAGGAAGCCGATGAGGCGTTGCAACCGCTCTTATTCATGAAAATGTTAGATCAATTACATATACCGATTGATGAGCACCATCTGCGGCAACTGGGTGATTGTTTGCATACAGGTGCTTCTCTGTCGCTTCCCCATGATTACGGTTTTGCGGCATACAAAACATTTGTTTACATAAGCAAAATGAAAGATCATCAAGCGGAAACAGTGAAAAAAACGCCGATTTCCATTGATTCCCCCTTTTTATTTGGTGGTGAAATGTATCGTGTTCTTCGTTTAACACGTGAAGATTATGAACAAAAACTAAATATTTGCAATTTAGTGTTTAAAAATGCGTGCGACTATGATATGATAAGAGGCGATCTGTTCTTGCGGAAACGCCAAGAAGGGGATTGTTATCACCCCGCAGGACGTGCTTGTGGAAAATCGTTAAAAAATTTGTTTAATGAAGCGGCAATATATGCACCATATCGCGACAATGTTCCTGTTTTTTGCGATGAACACGGCATTGTTATGGTATACGGTTTCGGATGTGATGAGCGCGTGCGGATCACCGAAAAAACGCAGCATATCTTGCTGGTGGAAAAAACGGAGGAGTAAAATATGGCAACGATTTTTGACGATATTGAGGAAACCTTATTTACGGAAGAACAAATTGCCGCTATTGTCAAAGAGATGGGCAAAAAGATCAGTGAAGATTATAAAAATAAGAATTTGTTGCTGGTAAGTGTTTTAAAAGGCTCATTGATATTTATGGCGGATCTGATGCGTGCCATCACCATTCCGTGCTCCATCGACTTTTTGTCGGTTTCCAGCTACGGTAGCGGTACCTCTACTTCCGGTGAGGTACGGATCTTAAAAGATTTGGATGCTTCCTTGGAAGGAAAAGATTTATTGGTAGTAGAGGATATCCTTGATTCCGGTGTGACCTTGTCATACTTGCTTAAAAATCTGTCTGCCAGAAAACCGGCCAGTATCCGCCTGTGTACCTTTTTGGATAAACCGGAACGCCGCCGCGTGGATGTAAAAGCAGACTATATCGGTGCCTCGGTGCCGGATAAATTCATTGTAGGCTACGGCCTGGATTATGCCGAAAAATACCGCAACGTACCTTTCGTGGGTGTGTTGAAATCGGAAATTTATTCCCACGAAAAGGAGTGAGACCCATTGGAGTCCAACAATAATAACTACGGAAAATTGTTCCGAAATCTGGGATTGTTCATCGGATTACCGTTATTGATTCTGGTGATCGTATGGCTGTTCCTTTCGGGAAATGCTGCTTCGGAAGAAAAAACATATTCCCAATATTTGACCTATTTTCAAGAAGAGAAAGTAGAAGAATTTGAACTGGATATTCGTACCGGTGTTTTGTCGATCGTTTTAAAAGACGCGTATCGCGAAGATGTTAACAAAGACGGCAAGATCAACGATAAAGATGGATTGTCCTATGTTGTGCCCGATGTAGGATTGTTCATTCAAGACATTGAACCATACCGCGCCTTGGTTAAAAAGTACAATATCATCCAAACTACACAGATCCCGTGGGTATCTATGCTCCCGTCTTTGTTGATGATTGGATTCTTTGTGTTCATGTGGATCATGATGCGCCGTTCATTTTCGGCCATGGACGGCGGTGGAAAGATGATGGGTTTTGGGAAAGCCCATGTTAAAAATTCTAACGATGAACGCCGTAAGACCACTTTCGCCGACGTAGCAGGAGCAGACGAAGAAAAAGAAGAACTGCAAGAGATTGTGGAATTCCTTCGTTCTCCTAAAAAATATAAAGAACTGGGAGCCCGCGTACCCAAGGGTGTGTTGCTTGTGGGCCCCCCCGGTACCGGCAAGACTTTATTAGCTCGTGCCGTAGCAGGGGAGGCAGGCGTACAATTCTTCTCTATTTCGGGTTCGGATTTTGTGGAGATGTATGTGGGTGTTGGTGCCTCCCGTGTGCGTGACTTGTTTGACCAGGCGAAAAAGAATTCGCCCTGTATCATCTTTATCGATGAAATTGATGCAGTCGGTCGTCAGCGCGGTGCCGGTTTGGGCGGCGGCCACGATGAACGAGAACAGACTCTTAACCAATTGTTGGTGGAAATGGATGGATTTGGTGTTAACGAAGGTGTCATTATGATGGCGGCTACCAACCGTCCCGACATCCTCGATCCCGCGCTGATGCGCCCCGGTCGATTTGACCGCCGTGTGGTTGTTAATTATCCCGACGTTAAGGGACGCGAAGCTATCCTTCGTGTCCATGCCAAAGGCAAACCGTTAGGCCCCGATGTGGATTTAGCGGTTATCGCCAAATCGACCGTCGGTTTCACCGGCGCAGATTTGGAAAATCTGCTTAACGAATCCGCCTTGTTAGCGGCACGCCGCTCGTACCACTCCATCACCATGCGTGAAATCGAAGAAGCCACGCTGAAAGTAATCATGGGCACGGAGAAAAAGAGTCATGTGATCTCCGAAAAAGATAAGCGCATCACGGCTTATCACGAAGCGGGCCATGCTGTGGTTTCGTATTTCTGTCCCACGCAAGATCCTGTCCATCAAATCTCGGTCATTCCCAGAGGTATGGCTGCGGGCTTTACCATGAACTTGCCCGAAAACGATCACCATCATCTAACCAAAAAACGCATGTTGGAAGACATTCAAGTATTGCTTGGCGGGCGTGTTGCCGAAGAGATCGTATTTGCTGATGTATCCACCGGCGCTTCCAATGACTTAGAACGCTCCACGGAAACTGCCCGTAAAATGGTCACCAAATACGGTATGAGCGACGAGTTGGGCCCCGTAGTATTCGGTGCATCCGATTCCAACGAGGTGTTTTTAGGTCGGGATTTTGGTCATACTCGTGACTATTCCGAAAGCGTTGCTGCCGTCATCGACGAAGAAGTCAAGGCGATTATCACGGACGGTTATGCGAAAGCCAAGACCATCCTTAGCAATCATCGTGATAAATTGGATTTGGTTTCCGAATACCTTATTGCTCACGAGAAAATGGACGGCGAACAGTTTAAAGCGGCCATGGAAGGACGGGAGATTCCCGAATATTCCAACAGCAATTTGTTTGTCCCCAAAGAATAACAAAAACCGGATGTTGATCGTCAACATCCGGTTTTTGCATGTAAGTGAAAATCAGTTTTCTTCGTCTTGTTCGCCATCACGCACGGCAATAGCGTGTAGCGTGATAATACGCGCACCGCTATTGTTGGAAACAGCGTCAAAGGTCATTTGCCCACCGCAAACGGAACAAGTGGGACGTACCGCTTCTTCAGAGGCTTTAACGGGCAGCGGCATGTTTCGCTGACTGGCGATACACGCCCGCTGATGCCCCGAAATGACTTCGCCGTGATCACATTCGCACAGAGCCACGGTGATGGGGCGCATCTGTTCTTTTTTGGAACACATGGCTTTATACAGTTTAGGGCAATACAGCAAATCGTTAGTAGGGATCTTCAGGGAACCCGAAACGGAAAAATCGTCCACCACATTTAAGGAACATTTTCCCGTTTTTAAAAAATAACAATTGTTCTTATTTAACTTAATGGTTACATCAATTTTTGCTTTAGAAACGCTCATGATAAACACCTCAACCAGTATTATAACATAAAGAATGAAAAAAGCCTATACATAATTTTAAAAAATTTCACTTCTTGTTAAAATCCGTGCAAAACGGATGGAATTCCTATCAATAAACCTCGTTGTCTGTGGCAAAGTAATAAGGCAAACGCAACAGTAATAAAGAGGAATTGATATGAAAAAATATATTCAGCAGTTATGCGGCTGGCTTTTTTTGGTAACGGTACTGATCATTGGTGGTGTGTGTTACTGGCAAATCACTCTGCCCGAAACCTATAAGGTGGAAAAAGGGGAGAATTTAATCATCTTGGATTCCATCGCTGTTTCACAGGTGTATGATACGGGCGGTAACGGCGTGAAAAGTGTCAACCTCTCCACAGGTGACAGTTATAAAGCAGTATTGAAATGGTGCGGAATTTTTCCCATAAAAACAGTTTCGGTTAAGGTTGTGGAGTCCTCGGTAGTAACTTTGGGTGGGATCCCGTTCGGCATTAAACTCTATACCGACGGTGTTTTGGTGGTTTCTCTGTCGGATGTGGATACTGCCGTGGGGAAAAGTTGCCCCGCCAAAAAATGCGGATTGAACGTTGGTGATGTGATCGTTTCCATTAACGGCAAGGATGTTTATACCAATCAAGAAGTTGCCGATATTGTGGAACAATGCGGTGGCAAAGAACTCGTGTTATGTATTCGCCGTGACGGTATCGAATCTACGGTCAAACTGCAACCGGAGAAATCTAAAAGCGAGGGACGGTATAAGATTGGCTTGTGGGTAAGAGACAGTTCCGCGGGAATCGGCACCGTAACATTTTACGACCCCAAAACAGGCGTTTTGGCGGGACTTGGACATCCTGTATGCGATGTGGATACGGGCGAAATCATCCCCCTTTCCGCAGGTGAGATCGTACCGGCCCGTATTTATAGTGTGAATAAAAGCAAGGCCGGTGCCCCCGGTGAATTGCGGGGCGGTTTTGAAACAGGGTCATTTGGAAGCCTTGTAAGCAATAACGCCGCCGGTGTTTACGGAATCATGAACAATGGCATGGTGGGCCAGACCGTGGAAGTGGCACTAAAGCAGGAGATCTCTGAAGGCGCGGCGCAAATCTATACCACCATACAGGGCGTACACCCCGATTGGTATACTGTTAACATTACAAAGGTCAACTATAACGATGCCGCCATCACCCGTAACATGATTATCGAGATCACCGATCAACGGTTATTGGATGAAACAGGCGGTATCGTCCAGGGAATGAGCGGAAGTCCTTTACTCCAGAACGGTAAGCTAATCGGAGCTGTTACCCATGTATTAGTTGACGATCCAACAAAGGGATACGCTATATTTGCGGAGAACATGTTAGAGACCGCACAATCTGTTTCTGAACAACAATTGAAAGAGGCATCGTAAATCATAACCACCGGCCGTGCCGGTGGTATGCACTGCCCCCTTAGGGCATAATGCCGGCCGGGCCTATAGGCCCGCCGAAAGGTTTGCCAACCGCAACACTTTCACCGGCCGCCCCTAA
>JAZQJE010000042.1:0-2513 GCA_045541495.1 Acutalibacteraceae bacterium
CTAGTGTAAAATGTGTGTATGACAATATACTTCCCTCCGTGTTGTTGTATTTGTGGTTATTTACATTTTACACTTTGGGTTGTATATTGTCTATTTTTTATTTAGTGTTGCACTTCATATTATAATCTGTCCACCTCCCTCGTCAGAGGGATGCTAAACAAACAAGGTTCTCTACTTCTACATTACTTTTGAAATGTTCTGTTCAACGCGAAAGCTTTTTAACCACGCGACTATCGCGTGGTTTTTGTTTGCAATAACCCCGTTTGCAATGGCAATTCCCATCTCACAAATACGAACATCCGATAATAATTGCCGGCTTGCACTAAATAGGGCGCTCCCTACATCTCAGCAGGATAAATCTGTTTTTCGGTCATGGCGGCAATGGCGTTTGCCACATCTTGTTTATCTTCGGCATAGGTCATGCCGTACCATTTTTCGTCGGTATGTAACACGGTGGTCACCGCTTCGCCTGCCGCCATCATGGAATTGACCGCAAAGGGCAGATAAAATTCCGCTTTTAGCGGATTCTCTTTGGCGGTGGTGGACAAAAACTCGCAGAACAGGGTTTCCAAATGATCCAGCATCTCCCGCGGGAACGCCCACGCGTTCATGGATACGGGACAACCGGCGGGCAACGGTTCGTAGGTGTTGCCGCTGTCTTCGGAAAACATGGGTTTTCCGTCGATCAGTTCAATGCGGGTGCGTTCCACCAAACTCGCCAAATGACCGTTTTCGTCGGCGGTGCACACGCCGCGGGATACATAACCGTTTTCCGTTAAGGTGTTTTCCAGCACATAGGCCGCCATGGCGAATTGCATGGGTGTTCCGCCTTGCTCCTGCTTCAGGAAATCCGCCAAGATCTGATAGGTCTCCCGTCCGTAGAAATCGTCGGCGTTGATGACCATAAAAGGTTCTTTCACCACGTCGCGGCAACACAAGATGGCGTGCCCCGTTCCCCAGGGCTTTTCACGGCCGTCGGGAACGGTATACCCCTCGGGGAGTTTATCCAATTCTTGGTACACATATTCCACGGGAATCTTTTGGGCTACGTGATTACCCACCAATTCTTTAAAATCCGCCTCGATGGCGCGTTTGATCACGAACACCACCTTACCGAAGCCCGACAAGACCGCATCGTAGATGGAATAGTCAATGATCTTTTGGCCGGAGGGGCCCACAGGGGTCAATTGTTTCAATCCGCCGAAGCGGCTGCCCATACCGGCAGCCATGATAACGAGTGTTGGTTTCTGTGTCATGGTATCTCTCCTTTGTATAGCCGAAGAAACTTCGATTTCCTTCGGCTATCCTCATTGTACCGGTTTCCGCCCTCCATACGCAACGCCTGTTTCGGCGGAAGTGGTATGCTTTTCGTCGTGTCGACGAGAATTGGTTGCTTTTTCCTTTTGTTTTTATTATAATAGAAATATGTTCATTTATCAACTGCAATTTAGGGGGAATCCATATGTCTATTCTTATTACCGGCGGTTGCGGCTATATCGGCAGCCACACCTGTGTCGAATTGTTGGAATCGGGCCACGATATCGTAGTGTTGGATAATTATTACAATTCCAACCCCGAAGCGTTAAAACGAGTGAAGGAACTGACGGGGAAAGACTTCCCGTTCTATGAGTGTGATATTCGGGATGCCGAAGGTCTGTCCCGCATTTTCGAAGCCCACACCATCGACGTGGTCATCCATTTCGCAGGCCTGAAAGCCGTGGGCGAATCGGTGCAAAAGCCCCTCGAATATTTTGACAATAACGTGAACGGAACCTTGGTGTTGTGCGGTGTGATGCGCCGCTACGGTTGCAAGCGGATGGTGTTCAGTTCTTCCGCTACCGTTTACGGTATGAACAACCCCTCCCCCTTAAACGAGACCATGCCCGTGGGTGCCGTCACCAACCCCTACGGCCGCACCAAATACATGATCGAGTGTATTCTGCAAGACCTGTGTGTGTCCGACCCCCAGTGGTCGGTGGTGCTATTACGGTATTTCAATCCCATCGGCGCTCATAAGAGCGGCCGTATCGGCGAAAACCCCAACGGTATTCCCAACAACCTGATGCCGTATATTGCTCAAGTGGCCGTGGGGAAACGAGAAAAACTGTCGGTGTTCGGTGACGACTACGACACGCCCGACGGCAGCGGTGTGCGGGATTACATCCACGTGGTGGATCTGGCCCGCGGCCACGTTTGCGCCGTGGAATACGCGCTTGGTCATACCGGCGCAGAAGCGGTCAACTTGGGTACCGGCAACGGTGTCAGTGTGTTGGAACTGGTCCACACCTTTGAACGGGTCAACGGCGTGCCCGTCCCTTACGTGATCGCCCCCCGCCGTGACGGCGATGTGGCCACTTGTTATTCCAACCCCGCCAAAGCGAAAGAGTTGCTCGGCTGGGAAGCCGAATTTAACGTAGACGATATGTGCCGCGACACCTGGCGTTGGCAATCCGCCAACCCCGACGGGTACAATAACTAATAAAAAGCCCTTGATGAACGGATCGTTCATCAAG
>JAZQJE010000043.1:0-14483 GCA_045541495.1 Acutalibacteraceae bacterium
AAGGGCTTTTTCATGTCCGATACAGGCTTTGATGGTGACAACGGGGACAACCCACTTCCACCTGGCCCCGCCCTTTGGGTATCCGCAATACCGCGCGGCATTGTTTACATTTTACATATCGATGGGTATTGCGTTCCCGCCACATCCGTTTGCGAAGCGAAAGGGCGGTTTTCGCTTTGTTTCGCAACGTATAATAGCGCTGTAATTCTTGTTGCCGTTTTTCGATGTTTCGGGAGAGACACCGCACGTTCATCCACAATAATAGTGCCAGCGCTATCAAGGATGACAGACGGAGATACGGCACATAACTGAGCACTACCAACACCAGACCCGCGATCAATAAGGCCTTATTCAACTCGTCGTTACCGTACCGTCCCCACATAAACTGATTGAATTTGACGGCCATGGTTTGCAGCCAATTTCTCATGATGATCACTCCTGTTTTCAGTATAGCCCTCTCCGCGTTCAGGGATGTGAACGGATTGTAAAAGAAAGCGCCCTCTTTTGTGAAGAGAGCGTTTATCGGGCACCTTGATGGTTAAAAACAATGGCGATGGTTTGGAAAATCAGTTTCAAGTCTAACAGGAACGACCGTTCTTTTATGTACCGAATGTCGTAGACGATCTTTTCTTCGGGGCGGAGATCATAGCCGCCGCTGACCTGCGCCAATCCCGTCAGTCCGGGCTTGACTTTTAGCCGTTGACGGAATCCGTGTATGTATTTTTCAAATTCATCGTAAAAGACTTCCCGTTCGGGGCGGGGGCCCACAAAAGACATGGTCCCTTTTAAGATACACCACAGCTGGGGCAGTTCGTCGAAACGGGTCTTGCGCAAAAACATCCCCACTTTGGTGATGCGTTTGTCGCCGTCGCCGTTTGCCCATTGAGCACCGTCTTTTTCCGCATCTTCCACCATGGAACGGAATTTAATGATGGAAAAGGGTTTGCCGTTCAGTCCCAGTCGGTCTTGACGGTACAGTGCCGTGCCCTTGGACGTGCACCATACCGCTAATCCCATGATAAACATGGGTATTGCCAACAAGATCAGCAGCGTAGCGGATAAAACGATATCAAACAGACGTTTACAAAACGCATATAGCGGTTTCGATTCCAGTTGACCCAGATCTTCCACTGTATACTCACGATCTGCCGCATAAGGCAAGATCACCTTTTTCCCGATAGCGGTACGGGGACGGCGATAAGCCTTATTATTTAAAATTCTTTCGTATGCCGTCATATTGTCGTCCTTTTTCGCGGTGTCCTTTTTTGTCCCTCCGATAATAACATACCTGTGCCGCAAAATCAACAATGGTTACAGAATCGTTATTTATGCACCGAACACGGCCATGTGACAAAGGCCCGCGAAGTCACGGATCCAGTAAGAGGGCAACAGATCCCATTGGGAATGGGCTGTCACCGCTCCCACCGTGGTAAACCCGTGCTTTTTGGCAAATGCCTGAGCGCGGCATTGGTGGAATTCTTGTGTCACCACCGCGATGGCGGATGATAACCCCTTTTCTTGGATGACTTGTCGGGAAAATTCCATATTTTCAGCGGTGCTGGTGGAGCGTTCTTCCAGATACAACCGTTCTTCGGCGATCCCTCTGTTTACCAGATAGGTTTTCATGGCGGCGGCTTCGGTACAGGGCTCGTCGGGTCCCTGCCCGCCCGATAACACGCAAGCCGCCTGCGGGTGTTCGATCAAATAGTCATACGCCGCATCCAGTCGTTCCCGCAAGGTACGGCTGGGTCGATCACCCCGCAATCCCGCGCCCAATACCACCACGGTGGCGTTTTCGGGGGCGGGTTTACAGGCGGCTACTACCATCAATACCGATACCACGGCAAACAGTAACAATACCGCCGCCACCAACACTGTCACGATACTCAACACCGCTTTCCCTGCGGCAGTGTGCCACAGATGGGTCCATAACACGACGGTTTTGGGCCAAAACAGGCATACCGCTGCGCCGAGACCGCCCACGCCGATCATGGCCAGACAACCCACGTGCACCCGACTGGCGGTGAGCGGCAACGCACCCCATAACAAACACACGATACACAGTACCAACGCGATCACGCGCCATCCGTTCCACGTACCGTCCATGTTTCCTCTTCCTTTCGTTGACCTTTTTTATACGACAGGTATATTCGTCTTCTCGCCGAGTGCGGGGCGTCGAAAGTGCCGCCCCTACAAGGCTTCAACCAGATAGCGGTGTGCTCGCCGCGAGGCACGGGCGTTCAATGAACGCCCCCACGGTGCCGCCATTCGTTTGTGATATATTGGTATCTCCCGTCGTCTTCTTGCTTTCCATCATATGGCTGTATCAAATCGGAGACAAAATTATAATTTTTTTGATTATAGCATTATTTGATAAGTTTATCAAGACGGAAATGAAACAGTTACCTTTTATATATTTAATGTCTTTTTTGGTTGACAAAGATAAAAACCGCCTGCAAAAATACAGGCGGAAAACTATATGTTTTTTGATTTCATTAATCTATACCAATGTTACTCATCCAATGAATAAACATCTTCTATTATAGAGTGTTGCTTTAATATACCGGTAATATCACAGATATACTGTTCTTTGCTTTCGTTATCGTACCAAAGCATCTTTATGTTATTCCCTTCAAAAATCATATTGCATTTCCATTCCAAATTACACGGAATATCAAAAAGAAAACCCATATAGATTCTTCTGTCTGCATACACATCGGGATAGGAGCTTGTTAGAATACCATCTTTTCTTCTGGCGTCGACCAGCTGTTCAACAACAATATCCTCTTCAATCGTAAGGCTTTTATCATCATAAGCAAGCACAATTTTATATGGATCAAGACAAATAATTGGCTCTTCTATATTTAAATTGGCATAAAGCGTTTTTGAAGGATTCCCAGGGATTATTGAGTATTGCACAAAGCCAACATATTCGTTAGGCGATAAGCCCTTTAAGGAATAGATTCCTCCTAATATATCCTGCTCTTTTTCTCCTTTTCGCATCAAAAAATCATTCTCTTGAAAATCATAATCTTCCAATGGTCTGTAGTCATTTAGGTCGATATCAATTTTTTCATTACAGCCTGATATAAGCAGGGTCGTAACTAAGCAAATCGCAATACATAGTTTTCTCATATACACCCCCCATAGGTACATAGATTGGTTTTTATATGGTACGACACAACAGAACCGTCCCCTTGTGTCACCCTTGTGTCCAATCTTTAAGTTCGTTTTGTGAGTAGAAGTTTATTTATCCACCCCAACCTCCAACAACAATTTCAACCTTGTAAGCCTTACCGTCTTCATCAAAATAGATCATATAATACTCAGGCCAAGTGGCATCTCCCCACCAATCCGTTGTACTCGGTTTTACACAATACCCTTTTGATGAACTACCAAAATGCTTGTCAAACTTACCATATCGTTGTTTTATTTGGTCAGCGTTTTTGCCAATAATCCAACGATCCTCATACAAATAATGGGTGGGGTGGTTATGCCAATAAACACCAATAAGAGTAATCGTAAAAGTTAATATCATTGTAATTGCAATAACCAATATTTTCTTCTTGTTGATCTTCATTGGAAAATCATCCCTTCGAATTTTATTTTTCGCCATGATATAAAATTTGTTCCTGAACTATATCACTATTCAAATCATAATACTGATCGGTAATTCCACTTTGATATTCTTCTCCAATAGCCATATCCGCACGAATTGCTTTTTCATACGAATCTAAAAGATTCCAGTTTCCATACCAAGTTTCTAAAGCATATGCATGATATTTAACTTCGGCCGCAAAAGAATTCAATGACACATTGCCTGTATGTGTCGCTAAAATTGCATACTTTTCAAAGTTTGATAAACAACATGGAGATTGAATTATGATTTTCTCATCATCACAAACAGTGTATCCAGCAGTTTGATTTACACTTTCAACAAAATTTGGAATCCGACTAAGCTTCTCTATTTGTGCACGAGCTTGTGCGACAGATAGTTGTGAACCTGAATCCGTTCTGCCTTCTAATTGTTCAATAAGCCTTTCAAACGATGCAATATCTCCAAGTATATCCAAATACTTGTTGGGAAGCGTAATATAATATCCTCCTGCCGAATCAGCAATGTGTTGAATATATAGTTCAGCTATATTATAAGAGGCAACAGAAGCCGGATTATTAAAGTATTGTTGCAGAACCGTATTATGCGTTTGTCCCTTTTGTTGGACTATCCTTTGAATCTCATTGTATAATGCTTCTTTATTAGAATCACTTCCATTATACAAGCAATTCAAAAAAACATCAGTATTTAATGAGATAAAAGAAATGGTTACACCTGGATCATTGTTATCAGAATTATCTGTTTCCTGTTCTCGCATTTTTACAAGGCTATAAACATCGGTTACGCCATCATATATCGAATACAAGTACCAATCATCATAGTACATATTACAAGGAATATTATCCAATAAAGCGTAAATTCCAGCATTGTTTAAAATATATGACAATGGTTTTCTACACATGAAGAATCCATCAATTGTACTCTCAATCTGAGAAACCAAGAAGTATCCATCTCTCGTAAGACTTTGGAATAGCGGTGGTAAAACAGAAACTTGAACGGTTGTGCTACCCGTTCCATCACAACCGCCTTGTCCTGTTCCGCCATAACTATACGAATAATACTCCAAACCCGCCACCGCATACGCAGAAGTGTTTTCATCAAGAGTCATTACCGATGCAGTCTGTGCTACAGGCTGTTCTTCATCGTTTGCAGAAAGAACAACAATTCTGTCTTCGCTGATACCGATAGTAGCTACACCTCGGTCAGCCGCGGCTTGTGCTTCCTGCATAGTGCAGGATTTCCAACCCATATAGTCATTAGTCTTAATGGTCTCGTAAACCGTTTTCATATCCCCTTGCGGTAAGGCAACACCCATATTGTCAAATACGGCTCTTGCAGTACTAAGAGAATCGTCTGTCTGTTCACGCTTTAATGTATGTTCTATTACATTATTATACTGTTTCTTGTTCATTTTCAGTATACCTCCTTTACCACATATTTTCAAGGACTTTTTCGTCTTTAGCGTATACATCTTCTACCCCTGTAAAATCAAAGGTAGTGGTACCGCAAGACCAAAGCGAAATATCCTCATGCTCTAATGCAGACGGACAGTAGGGTGTCCATTCTTCAGGCT
This sequence comes from Acutalibacteraceae bacterium, assembly GCA_045541495.1. GTDB lineage: Bacteria > Bacillota > Clostridia > Oscillospirales > Acutalibacteraceae > RGIG3009. The sequence goes on from JAZQJE010000043.1 coordinate 5,190, forward strand.
CGCTATCAAACTTAGGCTCGGTCGCCATAAAGAGCGCACCAAAGTAATTTACATCCTTTGTCGCCTGTACAAAGTGACTGCACTGACGATCGAAATTAAAGTTTTTAGACGAATCGGTATTACCGATAAATGCAGGGACATAGCCATTGGCTGAAATAACCTGTGCAAAAGAAATCATCCAGTTGTGGTTTACACTCCATTCAGGCTTGATTTCCGCAAACAAAGCGATACCCTCATTTTGCGGAACACCCAAATTCTTTGCGGTTTCTACAGCTTTCAATGCATCCTCTGTGCCATTGGTTGCAGAGACCTTGGCTTCAGTAAGGTCACGAATAACCAAACCGATTTTGCATTCCTTACTTTTCAGGAACTCAATTTCCTCAGCAGTAACTTTTCCCTCACCGCAGAGTGTTCTCATGCAAAAGGCAGGAAAGCATTTTTGTCTTTTAACCCAATCATACATCGTATAACCGTTCTTCAACTTTTTGTTGATAGGTGTCGCTGAACGAATACCGAAAATAGTTTTCATTTTATTTTCCTCCTTTTAATTTTTGTTTTTTAATTAAAATGTAACTATTTTTTGAAATCAGCGTCCCGATTTCTTACAGCTGCAAGCACATTATAAAAATTAACCCTGACAACTAGTGTCATAATTAAATACTATTTTTTAAATTTTTTAGGTTTCTTAAAGTAGAATAAAAAAAACAGACCTTAGAACAAAAATCTGTTCTAAGGTCTGTTTTGCGTCTTGTGTTTAAAATAAACTTAGTAAATTTAAGGTATGACAAAAATCATACTGACAAACTAAAAATCATACAAGTTAAAATGCAGTTAAAAACTTTATTTTTAAGCGGTAATGTTACCGAAAGTATGACGGCTATTCCTGCCTTAACCTATTTTTTATAAAACAAGTTAAGATTAGTATGTTTTTGTCCCTATTGCCCCTCAAACATAACACAAAACCGACTGCGGAGCAAGCCGCAGTCGGTTTTGTTGCAAATTTGTTAGATTTGACGAACACGAATGACACCGTCAATGCCGCGAATACTTTCCAGTACACTGTCGGCCACCGCGCTCTCTACATCCAACACCGTATAGGCATTGTCTTTTTTGGAACGGTTGGTCATGTGGTCGATGTTGACACCCGCGTCGGAGATCATCCCGCTGATCTGTGCCAACATATTGGGGACATTCTTGTGCAACACACACACGCGCACAGCGGTGGTGCGGGGCTCATCCATGGCAGGGAAATTGACGGAATTACGGATGGTGCCGTCTTCCAGATAGGCTTTCAGTTCGTCGGCGGCCATCATGGCGCAATTGTCTTCACTTTCGGGGGTGGAAGCGCCCAAGTGAGGAATGGCGATCACGTTTTCCACGCCCAACATCTCATCCGAGGGGAAGTCCACCACATAACATGCCACTTTACCGTCGGCAAGCGCCTGTTTCATGGCGGGGCCGTCCACCAATTCGCCGCGGGCAAAGTTGAGGATACGCACACCGTCTTTCATGGTGGCCAAGGTCGCGGCATTGATCATGCCGCGGGTATCGTTGTTCAGGGGTACGTGAACGGTGATGTAATCGCACTCTTCAAAGATCTGCGCCATGCCGGCGGCATGATGGATGGAACGGGACAAACTCCACGCCGCATCCACCGACAGGAACGGGTCGTACCCATACACGTCCATGCCCAGCGATTTGGCGGCGTTGGCCACTTTGACGCCAATGGCGCCCAGACCGATCACGCCCAATTTTTTACCCAGAATTTCGGGGCCGCCGAATTGGCTTTTACCTTTTTCCACCAGTTTTCCCACTTCATCGCCCTTGCCTTTGAGGGTCTGTGCCCATTCGATGGCGGGAACGACTTTACGGGACGACAGGAACAACCCCGCGATCACCAGTTCTTTCACGGCGTTGGCGTTGGCGCCGGGGGTGTTGAACACCACGATACCCTCTTCGCTGCAACGGTCAACGGGAATGTTGTTCACGCCCGCGCCCGCACGGGCAATGGCCAACAGAGAAGCCGGAAAATCCATGTCGTGCATGGCGGCGGAACGTACCAGTACACCTTCGGGATCGGCCACCGCGTCGCCCACGGTGTAGCCCGCGCCCAAGCGGTCGGTACCGCAGGCGGCAATTTTATTTAAGGTTAAGATATTCATGTTGCACCTCACGCATTTGCCTCTTCAAAGGCTTTCATAAAGGCTACCAGTTTTTCCACGCCTTCCATGGGCATGGCGTTGTAGATGGAAGCGCGCATACCCCCCACCGAACGGTGGCCTTTCAGGTTGACAAAACCCGCGGCAGTGGCTTCTTTCACAAACTTGGCATCCAGTTCTTCGTTGCCGGTGACGAACGGAATGTTCATCAGGGAACGGTCTTTCTTTTCTACCGTGCCTTTGAACAGGTTGGAAGAGTCGAGGAAATCATACAGCACGGCGGCTTTCTTTTCGTTGATCTCTTTCATGTTCTCCAGACCGCCGATGTCGTTTTTAATCCATTCCAGCACCAGTTTGCACACATAGATGGAGTAGCAAGGAGGAGTATTGTACATGGAATCGTTATCAGCGTGGATCTGATAATTAAACATGGTGGGGGTAATGTCCATGGCATTGCCGATGAGATCTTCCCGAATGATGACCACCGTCAGACCCGCGGGGCCCATATTTTTCTGCGCACCCGCATACAGTACGCCGAACTTGGACACGTCGATGGGTTCGGACAAAATGCAGGAGGACAGGTCAGCGATCAACGGGATATCCCCCGTTTCGGGCAGTTCGGTAAACTTGGTACCGTAAATGGTGTTGTTGAGGCAGATATGCACATAATCCGCATCGGGGGTGAAATCTTCCGCTTTCCAGGAGGGGATATAGGAATACGTTTTATCCTTAGAACTGGCCACCACGTGAGCCTCGCCGTAGCGAGAGGCTTCTTGATAGGCCTTGTTCGCCCACTGACCCGTGATAATAAAATCGGCTTTGTGGTTTTTGTTCATCAGGTTTAAGGGCAGCATGGCGAATTGGGACGAAGCACCGCCTTGCAGAAACAACACCTTATAGTTGTCGGGAATGTTCATGACTTCTCTCAGCAGTGCTTCACATTCCTTGATGATGGCGTCGTAAGTCTTGGAGCGGTGAGACATCTCCATAACGGACTGTCCGGAGCCCTGATAATCCAACATCTCGTCTGCGGCGATCTGTAGCACGCTTTCCGGCAGGGTGGAAGGACCGGCCGAAAAATTGTATACTCTTGCCATGATACGTTCCTCCAGTTACAAAAAAATGATATTGTTATCATTTTACTACACTACCACGTGAATAGTCAATGGATAAATACACAAATTTCCCCACTTTTTGAAGTTTTTATACAGTAAAACTTGCAAAGACAAGTGCGTCTTGCAAAATAGGGAAAAACCCGTTATACTGGAATTAAGTATATTGGAAGGGAAGAGCAAATATGACCATAGCGGAAATTGCCAAAATCCTGAACGCACAAGTGGTGTGCGGCCAAGCAATGGACATCCCCGTCCATAACGCCTGTGGCAGTGACATGATGAGCGATGTGCTGGCTTTTGTGAAAGAACAATCGGTATTGTTGACGGGACTGGTCAACACCCAGGTAGTGCGTACCGCCGAGATGATGGATATGCTGTGCATCGTGTTTGTGCGGGGAAAAACACCGACGCCCGATATGATCGAGCTGGCCGAAGAACGGGGAATCGTATTACTCTCCACTTCGTTGCGGATGTTCACCGCCTGCGGCCTGTTATATGCCAACGGCCTTACCGGCGGCGACACGGTTTGTGAATGAAGCACCACCACATCTTGCAAAATGAAGGGATGAGAACACCATGAACATCAATCTGCATTACGATGTTTCGGGCGACGACTTTACCCGCGCGGGAGAAGCTTCGGGCGCGGTAAAAGCCACCTTAAAGCAACTGGGGTTTCGCGCCGACGTGATCCGCAAGGTCGCTATCGCCATGTATGAGGGCGAGATCAACATGGTCATTCATGCGGGCGGCGGCGAAGCGGATGTGGAGATCCTGCCCGGCCGCATCACCGTTGTACTCACCGACCACGGCCCCGGCATCCCCGACGTGGAGCAAGCCATGAAAGAAGGCTTCTCCACCGCTCCCGAAAACGTGCGAAACTTGGGGTTTGGCGCGGGGATGGGGTTGCCCAACATCAAAAAATATACCGACGCTCTTGCCATCGATACCGTGTTAGGCAAGGGTACTACCATTACCATGACCGTTAACGTATAAGGAGGGACCCCCTTTGGAGACCCTGTTTCATTCCGTAACGTTAGACACGGATAAATGCGTGGGTTGCACCAACTGTATCAAGCATTGCCCCACCGAGGCCATCCGTGTGCGAAACGGCAAAGCCACCATTATTTCGGAACGTTGCATCGATTGCGGACAATGTATCCGTGTTTGTCCTCACCACGCGAAAAAAGCGCGGCACGATTCCCTTGCGATCCTCGATAAATTCAAATATACCATCGCCTTGCCCGCCCCTGCCCTGTTCGGCCAATTCAACAACCTGGACGATATCGACATTGTCTTAACGGGTTTGTTGGAGTTAGGGTTTGACCAGGTGTTCGAAGTGTCCCGCGGGGCGGAGATCGTATCCGACGCCACCCGCAAGCTGATTGCGGACGGCACGCTGAAAAAACCGGTTATCAGTTCGGCATGTCCTGCGGTGGTACGGCTCATTCAAGTGCGGTTTCCTCACCTGTGCGATCATGTGCTGCCCATGAAAGCCCCCATGGAAGTGGCGGCGGCCTTGGCACGGCAACGGACCATGGCGCAAACGGGGTTGGCGCCCGACGATATCGGGGTGATCTTCATCTCCCCCTGTCCCGCTAAAGTCACCGACGTACGCCTGCCCATCGGCAGTGATAAGTCACAGGTGGACGGGGTGTTGTCTATCAGCAACATCTACCCGCAACTGGTGCATAAGATGGATCATCTGGAACGGATCGAGCCGTTGTTTAAATCGGGGCTTATCGGGGTGAGTTGGTCGTTTATCGGAGGCGAAGCGTCGGGACTGCTCAACGAAAACCATCTGGCGGCCGACGGGATCGACAACGTGATTCGCATTTTGGAAGAGTTGGAAGACGACAAACTCACCGATCTGGATTTTATTGAACTCAACGCCTGTTCGGGCGGTTGTGTGGGCGGGGTATTTACCGCCGAAAACGGTTATGTGGCGCGGGCGCGGATCAAGCGGTTGCGCAAGTATATGCCTGTCTCCTGTAATCGGGCAGACGATATCGGCGATCTGCGGGCACTGCAATGGTCCCGCGAATTGCAGGAAAATCCCGCGTTGCGATTGGCGGATAACGTGGAAGATGCCATGCGCTTGATGCAACGGGCGGAACAGGTGTTTTCCCAACTGCCCAAACTGGATTGCGGATCTTGCGGCGCGCCCTCTTGTCGGGCGTTGGCGGAAGACGTGGCGTTGGGCCTTTCCCAAGAAACCGATTGCATTTTCTTAATGCGGCGGCAGATTCAAGAGATCGCCTCCCGCTTGGCGGGGATGGAAGGGTTTATTCCATCGGTAAAAGAGGAGGAATAATATGACTGTCGGCGAACTGAAAACGGCATTGGGATTGGAATTGCTGATAGAGGGAGATCTGACCCGCCCCGTCACGGGCGGCTATTGCGGCGACCTGCTCAGTTGGGTCATGGGGCGCGCCCAAGAAGGCGACGCGTGGATCACCGTCATGGGAAATGTCAACGCCATTGCCGTATGCGTCTTGGCGGACGTATCTTGTCTGATTTTGGCGGACGCTTCGCCTTTGGACGAGGCCGCCAAGTCTCGTGCCACCGCCGAGGGGGTCACCGTTTTGCGCAGTGACCGCAACACCTACGACCTTGCGGTGGCGGTTTCCCGCCTGTTATCATGAGAGTATACTACGATTTTCATATCCATTCCTGCCTATCTCCTTGCGGGGATAGGGATATGACCCCAAACAACATCGTCAACATGGCGGTGTTATCGGGGCTGAACGCCATTGCCCTTACCGATCACAACGCTTGCGGCAACTGTCCCGCGGTGGCCGAACTGGCGGCACAGGCGGGGCTCACCTTTTTGCCGGGGATGGAGCTATGTACCATGGAAGAAATTCACGTGGTGTGCCTGTTCCCCACCGTAGAAGCAGCACTGGCCTTTGAGCAACATGTGGCGGCTACCCTGCCGCCTGTGAAAAACCGCCCCGATATTTTCGGCGAACAGGTCATCTGCGACACCGACGACAACCCCATTGCCAAGGAAGAACAGTTGTTGGCCACCGCATCGGGGATCAGTGTGGACGACGCGGCGGCATTGGTGCATTCGTTCGGCGGCGTGGCGTATCCCGCCCATATCGACCGCCCGTCCTACAGCATCACCGCGGCGTTGGGCGATATTCCGCCTTTGGGATTCACCGCCTTTGAGGTCACCGACAAAGGTGACGTGGCGGCATTGAAAGCCGCGTATCCCCTCATCGCGCCGCACCCGTTACTACGGGATTCCGATGCCCATTATTTGGAAAATATTCATGAGGCGGGGCCGTGGCTGGATCTGCCCGAAAACACCCCCGCCGCCATTCTCGCCGCTCTGAGCGGCACCGCCCCCTGTCCCTGGGGACGGGAATAAACCCAATAAAAAAGACAGGCGTTGCTTAAGCAATGCCTGTCTTTTTTATTCCACCGTCACGCCTGTGTAATAGTGTTGTAAAATCTCCTTATACGTGTACCCTTGTTTGGCGAGGGCGTTGGCACCCACTTGGCTGAGCCCTACCCCGTGACCGTACCCTTGCACTTCAAAGGTAAAGCCCTCATCGGTGTGAGCCACCGTGAAGCAGGCCGACCGCAACCCCAGCTTCTCCCGCACTTCCCGTCCCGTATAGGTCTTTTCGCCGATGGTGACAGCCGTGACCGATCCCGCCGCCGATCGTTTAATCTCCTTGCCGATCCAGCCCGCCGCCTTGCCGTTTAACCCGCCGAAGGCCGCGGAAAAGGCTTTCTCGTTCACCGTGACGGTGGAGTCCCGATCTTGGTGTTCGGCGTCACCGTCGCTGGTCACCGATTGCAGATAGGGGTAGTCTTTCCCCCACACCACGCCCGCGGTTTCGGTCTTCCCCCAGTTGGCGGCGTGATATACCGCTAAAATGGGCTCTCCCTCATACAAGATCTGTTGCCCCAACACACTGTCCACCGCCGCGGCAATGGTGTTTAGGTGGGTGGTGTAGTTTTTTCCCCATTTTTCCTGCAAACCCGCGGGAGAATACGTGTCGGGGAAGGTGGCGGGCACTTGGGTAGTGTCCGCCCCTTGCAATTCCTCTTTGTCGGCGTTATGGCTCTTTTCATACATATAATAGGTATAGGTAGCCACCGCTTGGGCTTTCAGTGCTTCGGGTTCATATAACGCGGGCATCTCCGATGCCACCGTGTAAATAAGAAAATCTCGCTGGTCAAAGGTATACAGTACCCCCGCGTCCGCATCCAAGATCTTGATGGTCTCGGCGGGCTCGTCCTTTTGGGCGGCAGAGGTAGTGGGAGCCCCCAGATCGGCGGGCTTGTCCGTTTCGGGCAACAACGGCAACGGGATCAACAGCAAAAGAAGGTAACAAACGGCCCCGGCTATAACATACACTTTCATACGCTCCTCCTTGACTTCTTCTTTTTACAAAAATTCATTTTTTCCACGCTCTCCCCTTTGTTTTCCACTGTTTTTTGTGAAAAATAAAAGTTTTTGACGCTAAAATTGCATTTTTCGTTGACAACGGGGGGTGTTCGGGATATAATGGCAACATCGTCATTTTATGGGAGTAGTTATACATGGAACGCTTATACGACGGACAATTTCGGGATGTCTTTACATTCTTATGCGAGCGGGCAAAAGAAAATGCCCCCATCGACCCCAAAGAATTTAAAAAATATGAAGTAAAACGCGGACTGCGTAATGCCGACGGCACAGGTGTGATGGCCGGCCTTACACGGGTGTGTAACGTGCACGGGTATGTGCTCGACGAGGGCGAAAAAATGCCGGTAAAAGGGGAACTCACCTATCGCGGGTATTCCCTGCAAGATCTGGTGGCGGGCAGTCACGGAAAAGGCCGTTTCGGGTTTGAAGAAGTGGTCTTTCTGTTGCTGTTCGGGCAACTGCCCGACGAGGAGCAGTTGCGGGAATTTAACGACCTGTTATCGGGATGTCGGGAACTGCCCGAATATTTCGCCGAGGACATGATCATCAAAGCCCCCTCCCCCAACCTGATGAATAAAATGGCGCGGGCGGTATTGGCGCTGTATTCCTACGATTCCAACCCCGACGACACGTCCATTGAAAACGTTATGCGCCAGTCTATTGAACTGATCGCCATGTTACCCAGTATTTTGGGATATGCCTATCAGGTAAAACGCCGCCATTACGATCGGGAAAGCATGTATTTTCATCCGCTGATCGACGGGCTTTCCACGTCTGAGACCATTTTGCGTACCATTCGCGCCGACGCCGCCTACACGGAAGAAGAAGCGCGGCTCTTGGACCTGTGTTTAATCCTGCACGCCGAGCACGGCGGCGGTAACAACTCTACTTTTACCACCCGTGTGTTATCTTCATCGGGAACGGATACATTCTCCGCCATCGGTGCGGCCATCGGCTCACTGAAAGGTCCCCGTCACGGCGGTGCTAACTTAAAGGTCATCCGCATGATGGAAGATATCAAAGAACACGTGCACAACGTACATGACGACGACGAAGTGGCAGCATATCTGAAAAAAATGCTACATAAAGAAGCGGGCGACGGCTCGGGTCTCATCTACGGGATGGGGCACGCGGTGTACACCTTGTCCGATCCCCGCGCCGTGATCTTGAAAACGGAAGCGGAAAAAGCCGCCAAACGCAGCGGATTGGAAACGGATTTCGTGTTGCTGGATGCCGTTGAACGGCTCACCCCCGCATTGATGGCCAGCGAACGGGGGATCGACAAAGCCATGTGCGCCAACGTGGACTTGTATTCGGGTCTGATCTACCGTTCCATGGGTATTGCGGAAGAATTGTTTACGCCGCTCTTTGCCGTGGCGCGGATCAGCGGTTGGTGTGCCCACCGTATGGAAGAACTGCTCACCGGCGGTAAGATCATTCGTCCCGCCTATAAGCCCCACAGCAAACCTCGCACCTATGTGGGGCTGTCCGACCGAAAAGGATAATCTCAACAAGCAACCGCCTGCGGCAAGTGTCACAGGCGGGTTTCGTTTACAAGAAAAACCGCGCATCGGGCAAAGCCCGTGGGGGGGCTTTT
>JAZQJE010000044.1:0-86938 GCA_045541495.1 Acutalibacteraceae bacterium
CGGCCGATGTCACATCCGTGACAACGGCCGGTTGTTTTATTGTTCGCTATCCTCTTCATTGTCAAAAGAATAGGCGTTTAATTCTTCAAAATCCAGAAATTCAGCCAAGGTCATATTAAAAGAAATGGCGATTTTATGAAGTGTTTTCGCACGGGGATTTTTTGTTATTCCTCGAACGATATTATCTAAAGTGGATTGTTTTACACCACTCATCGTGAAGAGCTTGTTAATAGTGATACCCCGATTTTTACACAAAGAACGGATACATTCTACATACAATTCAGCATACTTCATCACGATTGTCCCTTATTCTTATACTACCCATTTTCGGGTTAATATAATGATAAAGCAAAAGAAGACGAAACTACCCGAATACGGGTTGACTTTCAAAATATAGTTCGCTTAAAATGAAGTTGCTTGAATACGGGTAGCGAAAGAGAGGATTATATTTTGAAAACCATAGAGTTTCGGTGTTTTATGTGGGAAATCACGGTGCGTGTGATTCCATGGTGTATGAGGTGTTATAGAGCCTAAAAGAACGCTATCCGTTTATTCGTTGCACGGTGGTGTTAGCGTACATGCCTACCAACGAACTGCCCTACGATGATACCGTATTTCCTGAAGACATCGAAACGACCATCCCACGATTTGCCGTTACACGGCGCAATCGATGGATGGTCGAACAAGCGGATTCTGTGATCACCTACACCCGCTTATCCACAGGCGGGGCGGCACAAGGCAAACGATGGGCAGAAAAAAGCGGAAAGAACGTGATCGCGTTATAAATGCAGTAATGCCGCCGTTTTTAAAATGGCCACTTGGGTCTTGGCATCGGGGATCTCATTGGCAAGCACCATATCTACGGCAGTGGCGAGGGGAATACGCTCCACTTCCAAAAATTCGTCCTCGTCGGGGCGTGCTTCACCGAAAGACAACCCTTGCGCCAGGTATAAATGGATCACTTCATCGCAATACCCGGGGGTGGGGTAAAGAGGCCCCAAATACCGATACTGCTCGGCAACGGCTCCCGTTTCTTCCAACAATTCCCGTTTGCCGCATGTGAGGGGATCTTCGCCGTTTTTGTCCCGTTTACCGGCGGGCAATTCCAACACGACTTCCCCGTAAGGATAGCGAAACTGGCGCACAAACAATAGGTCATTATCATCGGTCAGCGCGGCCACACATACCCCACCGGGATGTTCCACCACTTCCCGCAACGCTGTGGTGCCGTCGGGCAACTGCGCGGTGTCGGTGCGCATATTGATGATTTTACCGCGATATGGATAGGTTTGGGACAAGGTTTTTTCGTTTAAGTTCATAACGGTTTCTCCTTTGGCATAGACATATATAGAGGAAAGAAGGGGAACACTATGGAACGGATCGTCACACCGCAACCCGCCGATCATCGCGTCGTCACCGCCATGATCCACGCTTTATGCGGGCGTTATCGCTTTTTGGCAGCGGCGCCCATCGGTAACAGTGTATTGGGCCGCCCGATCACGGGCATGATACTGGGAACAGGTCGCCAGCGGGTATTGATGGCGGCGGCTTTCCACGGACAGGAATGGCTTACGTCCCTTATCTGTCTACGGCTGTGTGAGGAACTGTGCCAATCGTTGCAAAGCGGCTGTGATCTGGACGGCTGGGATCTTCATCGTGCCATGATGGGGCGCAGTATCGTCTTTGTTCCCATGGTCAACCCCGACGGCGTGGAGATCGCCTTGCACGGGGCTTGTGTGGCCGACCGTTTCAAAAAACAGGTATACGAAGCGGGCGGCGATGTGCAAGGACTCTGGCAGGCCAACGCGCGGGGCGTAGACATCAATCATAATTTTAACGCCGGATGGGCAGAATTGCAACAGGAAGAACAAAAAAACGGTATCACAGGCTTTTGTGCTCGCCGTTGGGGTGGTCCCGCTCCCGAAAGCGAGCCCGAGACCCAAGCACTGGTGGCCTTGTGTGAACGCGTGCCTTTTCGGCATGTGGTGGCGTTACATTCTCAGGGTGAGGAGATCTATTGGCAGTACGGCGACCGCACACCGCCCTCATCTAAACTGATGGCCATGGTCATGGCCTCCTCATCGGGCTACCGCGTGGCGCACCCCGCGGGATTGGCGGCACACGGCGGATTTAAGGACTGGTTTATCAGTCACACGGGCCGCCCGGGATTTACCATCGAGCTGGGGAAAGGGGAAAACCCCTTGCCGGTTACCGACCACGATAAAATCTATCGGAAAGCGCGGGAAATGCTGATCATCTCCTTGATGATGTGAAAGTTTATTGACAACAAATTTCTGTCGTGATATGATAATTGGGACAAAAAATCCCAATGAGGGAGTAGTAGCCGCTTGTCAGCGGAGCAAATCAACAACTTGGTCATCGGCCTGGTTTGCTTTAAATTGCGAGACTTATGCACGCGTAAAACGATTGTACATGGCGTTGCATCCTCTCAAGGTCTATTACCCCAAGTACAGTCCTGTGCTGTGCTTGGGTTTTTGTTTAAAATAAGGAAAGGAAGACAAGGATTGAAACACTATTGCGAGTCTCAAGAAGCGGTCTTGAAACAGGTGCAGTCCTCGGCAACGGGTCTCTCAGCGGAAGAAGCCGCCCGCCGTCTGGAACAAAACGGCCAAAACAAATTGGCCGCCGCTCCCGGCAAATCCCTCATCCGTCGGTTTTTAGAACAACTGTCCGACCCCATGATCATTATTCTGTTGGTTGCTGCCGCCGTCAGTGCGGTGTTGGCCGTGGCAGAAAACGAAAGTTTCACCGATGTGATCATCATTTTGGCGGTGGTCATCATCAACGCCGTGTTGGGCGTATATCAGGAAAGCAAGGCGGAAAAAGCCATCGAAGCGTTGCAGGAAATGTCCGCCGCGACGTCGAAAGTGTTACGCGACGGTAATGTGGTCGTCATTCACAGTGAAGACTTGGTGGTAGGCGACGTGATCCTGTTGGAAGCGGGGGACGCCGTTCCCGCCGACGCCCGTCTGCTGGAAAGTGCCAGTTTACAGGTGGAGGAAGCGGCGTTGACGGGTGAATCCGTCCCCGTTAACAAATTTATTGACATTATCAACCTCACCGCCGACACGAAAGATGTGCCGCTGGGCGACCGTAAAAATATGGTATATATGGGCGGCACGGTGGTATACGGTCGCGGCACCGCGGTGATCACCGCCACCGGTATGGATACCGAAATGGGCAAGATCGCCGACGCCTTGGCACAGGCAGAAGAAGGCAAAACGCCCCTGCAAATGAAACTCAGTCAATTGTCCAAGATCCTCACGTGGTTGGTGCTGGGTATTTGTGTATTGGTCTTCGGTGTTCAATTGTTGCGCGCGGGCTCTTTTGAGTTCGGCGTGATCCTTGACTCCTTTATGATCGCGGTTTCGTTGGCGGTTGCCGCCATCCCCGAAGGTCTGGCCGCCGTGGTAACGGTGGTACTGTCCATCGGTGTTACCAATATGTCCAAACGCAACGCCATCATCCGCCGTTTGACCGCGGTAGAAACGCTGGGTTGCGCCCAGATCATTTGTTCCGATAAAACGGGTACGCTCACCCAAAACAAAATGACCGTGGTGGATCATTTCGGGGAGGACGAGCCGTTACTGGCCACCGCCATGGCTCTGTGCAGTGACGCAGAACTGGATGCCGACGGCAACGTCACCGGTGAAGCCACCGAATCCGCGTTGGTGGCGTGGGCAAACAAATTGGGATTGCCCAAACCCGCTTTAAAAGAAGCCAATCCTCGCCAAGGGGAAGCCCCCTTCGATTCATCCCGCAAAATGATGTCCACCGTCCACAAGACGGCAGAGGGTATTGTGCAATACACCAAAGGCGCCCCTGACGTGATCATTGACCGTTGCGCCTACTATCTGGAAAACGGCAAAGTTGTTCCCATGACCGAAGCGTATAAGGCACAGATCCTCGCCGCCAACAAAGCCATGGCGGATCGGGCATTGCGCGTACTGGCTTGCGCCCGCCGTATGTGGGATAGCGAGCCCGCCGCCTACGAGCCCGACACTTTGGAAACCGACCTGTGTTTTGTGGGTCTGTGCGGGATGATCGACCCCGTCCGTCCCGAAGTAACCGCCGCCATCGAGCAATGCCGCAGTGCGGGTATTCGCGCCATCATGATCACGGGTGACCACGTGGACACCGCCACTGCCATTGCGAAAGAACTGGGTATTTTGGCAGACGGCGGCCGCGCTATTACAGGCACCCAACTCAATGAGATGTCCGATGAAGAATTCGAAAACGAATTCCGCAATATCAGCGTCTATGCCCGTGTGCAACCCGAACACAAGACTCGCATCGTCAACGCGTGGCGCAAGGCGGGCTATGTTACCGCCATGACCGGTGACGGTGTCAACGACGCCCCGTCCATCAAATCCGCCGACATCGGCGTGGGTATGGGCATCACCGGTACCGACGTGACCAAAAACGTTGCCGACATGGTGTTGGCGGACGACAACTTTGCCACCATCGTAGGTGCGGTAGAAGAAGGCCGTCGGATCTACGATAATATCCGCAAAGCCATTCAGTTCTTGCTGGGCTCCAACATGAGCGAAGTACTGTGTATCTTCATTGCCACTTTACTGGGCTTCACCATTTTAGAGCCCGTTCACCTGTTGTGGATCAACTTGGTTACCGACTGTTTCCCCGCCCTGGCTCTGGGCATGGAAAAAGCGGAACGCAACGTGATGAAACGCAAACCCCGCGATGCCAAATCGGGCATTTTTGCCGGCGGTCTGGGCGTGGATGTGGTATACCAAGGCTTGATGGTATCGGTACTGGTATTACTCTCCTATTTTGTGGGCCATTTCATGGAAACCGGCAACTGGATGATCACCAACAGTTCTCACGGCACCACCATGGCGTTCCTCACCATGTCCATGGCGGAGATCTTCCACAGTTTCAATATGCGCTCTCAGCGCGGCAGTGTATTCACCATGGGTCACCAAAACAAGACCCTGTGGATCGCCGGCCTCGGCTCGTTGTTGGCCACCACGCTGGTCTGTGAAGTGCCGTTCTTGGCCGCCGCTTTCGGTTTCGAAGCGGTCAACGTCATGGAATACGCCATCGCCATCGGTATCGGTTTCTGCGTGATCCCGATCGTGGAGATCGTGAAACTCATTCAACGGTCCCTTGCCGAAAATCGTTAACCATTAACAACGCCCCGTCTTCCTATGTGAAGACGGGGCGTTCTTTTTTTACCCCTGCTGCGCATATTGTGTAAAGAATGGGGGCGGGACTATGGTGGACATTGCCATCGTGGTGATCTATTTAGTGCTGTTGGTCGCCATCGGCCTGCGCGGCGGCAGTCAAGTCAAAAACGCGGCGGATTTCACCGCCGCGGGTAAGCAATACGGTACGTTTATCATTTTTGCCACCTTATCGGCGTCGTTTATCGGCGGCGGATACTCATCGGGCAATGCCGCCGCCGCATACGAACAGGGCATCGGTACGGCGCTGACCTTGTTCGGGTTTGGGATCGGCATGATCCTAACGGGAAAATATTTGGTATCGGGCGTTTCCCGCTTCCCGCACGCGCGAACGGTGGGGGATATCATGGGTGCGGCATATGGCAAAAGCGCCCGCCCCCTGACAGGGATATTTTCCTATCTGTGTTGCGCGGGCGTGGTGGGCGCGCAGATGGCGTCCATCGGACTGGTGTTCCATTCTCTGTTGGGGGTATCGCCGAAAACGGGTACCCTGCTGGGTTGCGGCGTGGTGTTGCTGTACACCACTTTTGGGGGCCTGCAATCGGTGATCTTTGCCGATATGCTCCAATTTTTACTGTTGGCGGCGGGGATGCCACTGTTGCTGGTATTGTCCGTAAACGCCTGCGGCGGCGTGGGGGAGATGATCAGCCGTTTGCCAGCCGACCTGTTTTCCCCTCTCAACGGCCGAACATGGCCCGCCTTTGTCTCTCTGTTTTTCTCCATGATGTGCGGGGAAGCCTTGGCACCGCCCTATATGCAACGCTTGCTCATCGGCAAGACCCCTGCCCATACCGCCCGCGGCACGATCGCCAGCGGCCTGTTTTCCCTGCCGTTTTTTTTGGTAACGGCGGGGGTGGGTTTGGCGGCGCGGGCACTGCATGTCACCGATAATGCGGCCTCCGCCATGCCCGACCTGATCTTGGCGATCCTTCCCACGGGATTGCGGGGGGTGATGATGGCGGCCATGGTGTCCATCATCCTTTCCGCCGCCGACGGCTTTCTCAACGGCGCGGCGGTCAGCTTGGTATGCGATACGGTGTTGCCC
The DNA here is from genome assembly GCA_045541495.1 of Acutalibacteraceae bacterium. Classification (GTDB taxonomy): domain Bacteria; phylum Bacillota; class Clostridia; order Oscillospirales; family Acutalibacteraceae; genus RGIG3009. The sequence continues at coordinate 6,271 of JAZQJE010000044.1, forward strand.
TTGCGCCCTCACCTGTCCGATCGTCAGCAACTGTGGCTGTTGCGGGGAGTCAACTTGATAACGGGTTTACTGGCGGTGGCGTTGTCTTTTGCCGTACCCCAAGTGTTTTCCGTGTTGCTTATCGCCTATTCCTTTTGGAGCCCCGCTATTTTGGTTCCCCTCGCGGCGGCGTTGTTGGGGATGAGATCCGACGGCCGCACCTTTCGCCGCGGATTGCTGGCGGGTTGCACCGTCTGCCTGTTGTGGAATTTCGCGTGGCATAACCCATGGGGTATCGACGGCTGTTTGCCCGGCATCCTTGCCAATCTCACGGTGTTCACTGTCGGCACCCGCCGCCTGTCCCGCTTTCAGCACACCCGTCTACAATTGCATACCCACTAGTAAAAGACCCGCTGTCCCACGGCACAGCCCGTCTTACGTTTTACGAAAATAGGGATAACAGGTCTGCGGGAGTGTGAATAACAGGTACGGCGGCGGTGGTGGTGGGAAGATGCCCCGCATCCAAAAACACGGCGTTCATGTCCGCAGCAAGAGCCCCTTGCACATCGTTAACGGGGTGATCCCCTACATACACACAATCGGCGGGTGCGGCACATAAACGAGCGGCGGCGCGTAAAAACAATTCGGGGTCGGGTTTGTGCACCCCTTCCTCCCCCGATACCATCACCAGATCCAGCAACGGCCGCAATCCGCACACATCCAGTTTTCGGTTTTGTATCACGCGAGAACCGTTGGTGATGACTCCCAAACGGTATCCCCGACGGCGCAATTCCCGTAGGGTATCCGCTGTATCGTCAAACAAGGTGGTATGAGTGGGAAAACAGCGGGCATATTCCCTATGAAGATCTTGAGAACAGGTGGCGTTCTCCCATGTCCATCGATGATACAGGTCCTCAAAGTAGGCGGCATAAGATACGTAGCCGCCCGCGTTGGCTTGCAACATCTCGTGAGCGCGTTGTTCCCGCTCATCTTCGTTTAGAGACGGCATGTGTCGTGCAAGAAGTTCTCGCGCCACCTTTAAAAAAGCGGTGGGTCTGTCTTGCAACGTGTCGTCAAAATCAAACAAAATCACCCGTCTGAACTCGCGTTCCCCCGCTAACCACGCCAACGCCTCGTCCTTGTCGACCGATATCTGCGCTTTCAACTGTTCGATATTGTCAAATCGCTGTTCATCCCGCAAAAACCGAACAAGGGATACCGATATCTCCTGTCCGTACAGATCTCCCTCAAAATCGGCGATCCAGGTTTCCCCTTGGGGACGGCGAACTCCGCCGACGGTGGGATGCACCCCCACGTTGGTCACGGCAAAATGTTGTTTGCCGTTGACAATGGCCAGAGAAGCGTATACACCGAAACGGGGAACAGCCATTCCTTCGTCAAAGGGTTGATTGATGGTGGGAAATCCCAAGGAATGTCCCAACCGATTGCCGCGATCCACCGTGCGCCGCAAGGTAAAGGGCCGTCCTAACAAACGGGATACGGTATCCATATCTCCCTGCTCCAAAGCACTGCGAATACGGGAAGCACTGACGGTCTCGCCGCCGATCTCAATGGCCGGAAGTACGATCACGCGGATCCCCAGCGGTTTACATAATTGTTCGAGAAGGGCCGCATCGCCCTCGGCGTCTTTACCGAATCGATAATTGTACCCGCAACAGACCACCCGTGCGTGCAACCGCTCACACAGAATGTCCTGCACAAAAGCCTCCGGTGACAGATCTTTTACATAAGAAAAGGGGAGGGACAACCATTCGTCCACACCGAGGGTGACACACAATGCCTGCTCATCCTCGTCGGACGTGAGTCGCGCCCCCGCTTTGGGTACACCACTCAGCGACAATACGCAAGAGGTGAGAAACGGCCCTTTTGCTTCTTCGTGACGAATGCCGCAAGCGGCGCTGATCACCGCCCGATGACCGATATGCATGCTGTCAAACACGCCTAACGATACCGCGCGAGGGGTAGCAGGCAGAATTTCATCGGGTGTCCAACTGCCGAACCGTTCCATGTGTGTCACCTCCTTTCTTTGCATTTTAACACACTTTTCTCGATTAAGAAAGGGTTTCTTAAAAAGGTTTTCTAAAAAACACAAAATTGACACAATTTCCTTTTATAATGCAACATGACGAGTTGTCGCCCGCAGGCGATAAAATTTTTCTTAACGGAGGGATCTGTTTACCATGATCGAAGTGCAAAACCTCACCAAGCGGTACGGTTCACATTGCGCGGTGAACGATATCAGCTTTCGGGTAGAGGAAGGGGAGATCTTAGGTTTCCTCGGCCCCAACGGCGCCGGTAAATCCACCACTATGAACATCCTGACAGGATACCTGTCCGCCACAGACGGCGTGGTGAAGATCAACGGCCATGACATTTTGGAAGAACCCAACGAAGCGAAAGCCAGTATCGGCTATTTGCCCGAACAACCCCCGCTGTACCTGGATATGACGGTGCGGGAATATCTGGATTTTATGTTCGACCTTAAAAAATGCAAATTTGATCGCGCCAAACACATTGCTGAGATCTGCAAACTCATGCAGATCGAGCACGTGTACGGCCGTCTGATCAAAAACCTGTCCAAAGGTTACCGCCAGCGTGTCGGTTTTGCCCAAGCGCTCATCGGCAACCCGCCGGTACTGATTTTGGACGAGCCCACGGTGGGCCTTGATCCCAACCAGATCATCGAGATCCGCACGTTGATTAAAAACTTGGGTAAACACCACACGGTGATCCTGTCTTCCCACATTTTGCCCGAAGTGGAAGCGGTATGCGACCGTATTGTCATCATCAACGGTGGCGAGATCGTGGCCGACTCCACGGCGGCGCAACTGTCGGATAAATATTCTTCCGACCGTCGGCTGATGGCACGTATCGTGGGCGGCGAAGCGCAGGTCACCGCTATCCTAAATCAAGTAGACGGCATTGCGGGCGTAACCTGCCTGGGCGAAAAAGAGCCGGGTATATGCGAATATGCGCTGGAACCAGCCGAGGGCACCGATTTCCGCATGGGCCTGTTTAACGCCCTCGCCAAAGGCGGCTATCCGCTGGTGGGCCTCAAATCCATGGAAATGTCCCTGGAAGAGATCTTCATTTCTCTCACTCGCGAGAAACTGCCCCAAACCACCCGTAAAGGAGGGAAACGCAAATGAGCGCTATTTTCAAACGTGAACTGAAAAGTTATTTCACCTCGCCCATCGGTTATCTGGTACTGGCCATGATCTTTGGTTTGAGCGGATATTTCTTCTATTTGTACAATATGGCACTCGGTGCGGCAGATTTGTCCTACGTATACAGCAATCTATTGTCTTTTTTATTGTTATTGGTACTGCCCATCTTGACCATGCGCTTGCTGAGCGACGATAAACGACAAAAGACCGATCAAGCCTTATTCACCGCTCCTACCGGTCTAACGGGGGTCGTCGTCGGTAAATTTTTGGCGGCGTTGCTGATCTTTGCCATCGGCATTTCCATCATCTTGGTGTTTGCCATCATTATCGCGTTCCAAACCACACCCAACTGGCTACAGATCATCGGCAACTATGTGGGTCTGTTATTGTTGGGCGGTATGATTATCGCCGTTGGTATGCTCATTTCCAGTTTGACCGAAAGTCAGTTTATTGCCGCATTGGGTACATTTTTGGCGTCGTTCTGTCTACTGATGATAGACAGTGTGGCTTCATTATTTTCCTCCAGTAAAGTGGTAGCGACAATCGTGGAATTTTTATCCATCAATACCCGTTATAACAGTTTTACCAATGGTATCATCGAATACGACGATATTCTGTTCTTCATCAGTATGCAGGTGCTGTTTTTGTTCCTGACCGTTCGTATTCTCGACCGTAAGAGATGGAATTGAGAGGAGGTACCGCTTTATGAAATTCTTTACGTTCAAAAAGAAAACTTCGGAAGAAGTGGAAACGGCGGTCACCGCCGAAAAGAAACCCGCCAAACGGCTTAATTTCAAAACCAATCGCAAACTGCGTATCGGTGCTACCGCCACCGCCGTCACCGCCGCCGTGGTAGTCGTCATCGTGTTGCTGAACGTGATCGTGGGTATCCTCAACGATCGATATCCCCTGTCTATGGACTTGACCGCCGATAAGACCTTTACCCTTTCGGAAGAAAGTCATGCCGTGGCCGAAAAAGTGACGAAAGAGGTCACCATCACCATGTTTGCGGACAAAGACCTGTTTGAAAATCCCAACACAAGCTATTCCCAAACCGACACCTTGTTCCGCCAGTTCTATCAATTCACCAACGATTACAACAAACTGACCGACGGCAAGGTCACCACGGAATATATCGATCTGGACGCCAACCCCACTCTGGAATCATCCTATTCCAAATACAACGTCACCGCCGGCAGCATTTTATTCCGTTGCGGTGACCAATGGCGTACCATCACGCTAAACGATCTGTATCAAGAAGAATACGGCGACAATTATTACTATACAGGTGAATCCACCGTCTATTCGTTGGTGGAACAAAAACTGGCCACCAACATCAACGCCGTGTGCGGCGGCAAGACGATGGTTGTCACATTCTTGACGGGCCATGGCGAAAACGAAAACTCCATGAGCGTATTGAAAGAACTATATGAGATGAACGGCTACGTGATCGAAACCACCGATTTCTCCACCTCCACACAGATCTCACCCGATACCGGCGCTTTGGTGATCATGGCTCCCTCCAAAGATTTTTCCACTGAAGAGATCACCCGTTTGCGTGCGTGGTTGAAAAATGACGGCAAACGGGAACGGGACCTGTTTGTATATTGTAACTATGCCGCCAAATGTCCCAACTTATACGAGTTTTTGGAAGTGGATTTCGGTATCACCGTCACCGACAATCTGATCTGGGAGACCGACAGCAATAAGATCCCCATGTCCTATTACGGCAGTTATCCCTACTATCCCTTGACTTCTGTCACTTCCACCGATCTGACCACGGAAGTGGGAACCGCCGATACCATTATCATGCCCTTAACGCTCCAATTGCTTACCGCCAAAGGCTCGGATATTACGGAATCCTCGTTGACCAACTATTCCATGGTCACCTTCCCCGATACCGCCATGTTGGTGACGACGGAAGCCATGCAAGACGAAGAAGCCACCGTGGATTCCATTGTAAAATCCAAAGCGGATGCCTATCCCGTTATCGGTATGGCGTATGCTTATGAATACGAATACGATGACAATAATGAGCGCGTGGGCAACTACGTGGTCGTCAGCGGCAGTTTCAACTTCTTGGATTATGTGACTTCGGCGCAATATGCCAACGAAGAATTGGTATTATCCCCCATCCGCACTGTTTGCAGTTTGGGTGACACCACCGTCATTTCCGCAAAGAACCTGACGGCACAGACCGTGTCTTTCGATGCCCTTACCGCCAACGTGCTAGGCCTCGGTGTGTTCACCATCGGTGTTCCGCTGATCTTGGTGGTGTTGGCGCTGGTGGTCTTCATCAAGAGGAGGCACTTATGAGTAAACGCCAACGTACCTTGTTGCTTTCCGGCGTTGCCGTGGTGGTCTTGGCGGCGTTATTGGTGGTCGTGTTGTTACTCCCCCCTCCGCAAACAGACACCGATAAAGACGGTAACACCCCCGCCGATACCTCGGTCACCCTAATAGACAAAGCGGGTGAGGACGAGAACGACGCCGTGGCGTTGTCCAACATCACCATCACCTACAATGGCGAAACCTACACCTTGACGGCCGATAAAGACGGCGCGCTGTTGACCGACCGTTATCCCGACTTGCCCCACGATTCCACCGTTCAAAAAGAACTGAGTAGCGAACTGGAAACCATTGTGGCGGACAAATTGATCGCCGAAAAGGCGGAGACTCCCGCCGATTTCGGTTTTGACCCTGAAAAGGGAAGCAACGTCGCCGTTTCGGCCACCTATGCCGATGGTACCACCTTTGCTTTTGAACTGGGCAACGAGGCCCCCTCGGGTGACGGTATTTATCTCCGCGAAACCGGAAAAGATGCCATCTATCTGTACAACACCCATTCCGCCAATGTGTTTATGAAGAAGGAATTTGCCTATTTATCCAAGACTCCCATTACCGCGCCTTCGGCTGAAGATACCGATGAAGCCGCCGCGGATTCTTTGGTAATCCGGGATGTGGAATTGAGCGGATCGGTACGGAAAGAGAAGATATCTTTCCATATCGCAACCGGTCAACTCAATTCCGCGGGATTGTCCACCTCAGTGTCCGGTTTCATGTTGCAAAGGCCCTATTATCGGGGTGTCCACTCGGATTCTCCGCTGATAAAGCCCGTTTTGTTCTCAGCTCTTACCGCCACCGATATTACCAAGGTGTATCCCACGGCGGAAGATCTGCAAAACTATGGACTGAATGCACCCTATTCCGCGTGCACCTTTAATTTGGCAATTCAACGCCCCAAAACCGCAACCGATGGCAATGGCAAGGAAACCACTACCTATTCCTACTACAACGCGTTTGAATACACCGTCAAATTAGGCAATCTTAACGAAGACGGTTTGCGGTATACGGTGGTATATGCTGAAGGGAAGATGCTTCCTATTGTTTATTTGGTAGATGAAGAAAACGTGGACTGGGCGAGTACGCAATATGACGACTTGGCCGATCCGCTGTTGTTCTACATCTATATCGGTGATGTGAGCCGCATGTCCTTCACGGTAAACGGGGAGACCAAGGTGTTCACACTAACCCATATTAAAGGTGAGACCGATCGGGATAACAGCATGATTGTGAAGGTGGGGGATACGGTGTACGATACGAGTGAGTTTCGTAGCTTGTATCAGGATGTCATGGGCATTCTTCGTTCAGGCTCCACCACGGAAACGCCTAAGGGCGAGCCGGTATTAAAATTGAAGATCCAAACCAATACCGATACCGTCGCCGATGAAGGCATTACTATTTATCCCCATTCCGCGGCCAAATATCTGGTTCGACACGATACGGGCGAAACCTACCTGGTCAATTCCAAAAATGTGGAAGCGTTCCTGACAATGTACAGGAACTACATCGAAAAATAAGCCAAAACGGTTCACAACGGCAGTTGTGAACCGTTTTGCAATATCAGACAAAAAAATTACAAAAAACTCCTCTTGTTTTCATGGTTTGTATAAAGTATAATATAACTTATGTAAAGTATAACTTTTGGTTTCGGAAAGGAGACCGTTTATGAAACTGTCCCCGTTGCGTCCTGCGGACGGGATTCTCGCCGCCGTTTGTGCGGTGGCAGCGGTGTTGCTGTTTCTGTTCTTTCGAACAGGTGGCGAAATAGGGACACAGGTCGTGGTGGAAACGGCAAGTGGTACCAGTGCCGTATACGCGCTAGATAAACCTGCCACCGTCACCGTTAACGGACAAAACGGTCTTTCTATCACATTGGAAATTGCCGACGGCAGTGTGCGTGTCATCAACAGTGACTGTCCCGACCACCTGTGCGAACACAGCGGTCGGTTATCCCGCGGGGGACAAGCGGCGGTCTGTGTGCCGGCGGGGATCACCGTGCGGGTGACAGGCGGATCCGATGCCGTAGACGGGGTGACAGCATGAAAAACGATCCTTTGCGTCGGTTAACGTCCACCGCCCTGTTGGCGGCGTTGGCCTTGGCGTTATCGTTCTTAGAAGGGTTATTACCGCCGCTTCCCATTCCCGGTGCGCGGTTGGGACTGGCCAATGTGACCGTCATGTTTGCCCTCAGCAGTATCTCTGTTCCCTGCGCCGTGGCCATCACCGTTTTTAAAGCCATTTTTGCGTTGATGCGAGGCGGTACCGCCTTTTTTATGAGTGCCGCGGGCGGCGTGGCCGCCCTGTTGCTCATGTGGCTGCTACGGCGGCTCTTGGGTGACCGTTTAGGCGCCGTGGGCTTAGGCATCGCAGGCGCTGTAGCGCACAATATCGGCCAATGGTGCGTAGCTTACGGATTGTTAGGTCCCGCCATGCTCTATTACGCACCGCTGTTACTATTATTGGCCATCCCCGCCGGTTGTATCACCGGTCTCACTTTGCATGTTACCACACCATATCTGAAACGTATATGAAAGGACGTGTTTCGATGGGTATTTTTGAAAGCGGCGGCGTGCACGCGCCGCACCGTAAACACACTGCCGATTGCGAAACGGTGGTCATGCCCACCCCCGAAACCATTATTTTACCGATGGCGCAACATTTGGGAACGCCCTGCACTCCCACGGTCAATGTCGGCGATCCCGTAGCAGTGGGGCAAGTGGTGGGGGACAGTGATGCTCCCATTTCCGCTCCTATTCACAGCGGTGTTTCGGGAACGGTCACGGGATTGACGGAAGTGTTGTTACCCGGCGGCCGCAAGACCCAAGCCTTGGTTATCACTTCCGATGGGGAAGGCCGTTTGCACGAAAGCGTCCGCCCCCCCGTGGTAGAAACCTTCGATGATTTTATTGCGGCGGTGCGTGCCTGTGGTCTGGTGGGCCTCGGCGGCGCCGGTTTCCCCATGCACATCAAACTCAACCCCAAAAACAAAGACGCCATTGACACCATCATCATCAATGCTGCGGAATGTGAACCCTATATCACCACCGACTATCGGGAATGTATGGAAAACTCGTGGGATGTGGTATCGGGTGTCCAAACGGTCATGGAATTCTTGGATGCCAAACGGGTCATCATCGCCATCGAACGCAACAAACCCGCCGCTATTTCAGCATTGTCCAGCATGGCGCGCAGTGTCACGAAACCCGAACGACAGGTCACGGTGAAAAGTATGCCTGCCCGTTATCCCCAAGGCGCTGAAAAAGTGCTTATCAAGACTTGTACAGGTCGAGAAGTGCCTCCCGGTAAACTTCCCGCCGATGTGGGGTGTATCGTCATGAACATCACGTCGGTATCCGTCCTGTCCCGCTATTTAAAAACCGGCATGCCGCTCGTCTCCCGCCGTATGACTATCGACGGGTCGGCGGTGGAAAAACCCGTTAATGTGCGGGCGGTCATCGGTACCCCGGTGAAAGACGTACTGGCCTTTGCCGGCATTAAAAAACCCGTTCGTAAATTATTGATGGGCGGCCCCATGATGGGGCAGGCTATGATGAACGACGAGTTACCCGTCCTCAAACAAAACAATGCCATTTTGGCCTTGGCGGAAGAAGATGCGGCGGATATCCCTGCTACCACTTGTATTCGTTGCGGTCGGTGTGTGGATGCCTGTCCCATGCGGCTGATGCCCACCGCCATCACCAAAGCCTATAAAGCGGGCGACGTGAGCGAACTGAACAGACTCAACACCATGACCTGCATGGAATGCGGTTGTTGCACCTATTCCTGTCCTGCCCACCGTCCCATTTTGCAAACCATCCGCATGGCCAAAAGTTTTATGCGGACAGCCAAATAACGAAAGGAGAGAGCGCAAGTGGAACACACTTTAATGGTGTCTTCGTCCCCGCATCTGCATTGCGGTATGAATACCCGCGATATCATGCGCGATGTGATCATCGCCTTAATTCCCGCATTGGTAGCTTCGGTTTGGCTGTTCGGCCCCCGCGCCTTGGCTGTGGAAGTGGTCTGTGTCGCCTCTGCCATGGCGGCGGAATACCTAAGCCGCTTGGTCATGAAACGCCCCCACACGGTCGGGGATCTCTCCTGTATCGTCACGGGATTGCTGCTGGCCTTTAACCTGCCTGTCACCGTGCCGTTGTGGCAAGCGGCATTGGGCGGCGCGGTCGCCATCGCGGTGGCCAAGCAGATGTTTGGCGGATTAGGTCAAAACTTCGTCAATCCCGCCCTCGTCGGCCGCATTGTGCTGATGGGCAGTTTTCCTGCGGAAATGAACAACTGGGTACGCCCTCTTTCGTGGCTGAGCGGGACCGATGCCGTCACTTCCGCCACACCGTTGGCCATGTTGTCGGAAAACGGCGATGCCAGCGTCAATCCCCTCAATCTACTTGTCGGGTTACGGGGCGGTTGCTTGGGCGAAGTATGCGTGTTGGCGTTGTTGCTGGGCGGCCTTTATTTGATGATCCGCGGTGTTATTCGCCCGCTGATTCCCGTCACCTATATTGCTACCGTATTCATTTTCACATGGATCCTCGGGCAAAACCCTGTAGTGCATATTCTGTCCGGCGGCTTGATGTTGGGTGCCATTTTCATGGCAACCGACTATGCCACTTGCCCTATTAACCGTACCGGCAAATTCGTGTTTGCTATTGGTTGCGGGTTGTTGACGGTTCTTATCCGTGTATACGGTTCGTTGCCCGAAGGCGTTTCCTTTGCTATTGTGATTATGAACATTCTCACCCCGTTGATTGAAAGAGTCACCCGTCCCCGTGCATTTGGCGAGGGAAAGGCGGTGCGGTCATGAAAAATGTGAAAGAGATCCTCGTTTCCGCCTTGGCTCTAACCCTGATCGCGGGTTGCGTTACCGCCGCCTTGGCGGGTACCAACGCCTTAACGGCGGGTACCATCGCGGCCCAAACCGCCGAAGCGGAAAATGCCGCCCGTCTGCAAGTTATGGAAGCGGATACGTTTGAAAAACAAACCGATACCGACGATAGCGGTGAGTTTGTGTATTACACCGCCGTAAAAGGCGGTAACACCGTGGGTTATGTGTTCACCACCCAAGCGGTGGGTAAAAGTTCGGGCCTCACGGTCATGACGGGCATTTCCGTCGACGGGAAAATTACCGGTGTGGTCATCACCGACGATAATGAGACCGCCGGTTATGTAAACAAGATCGAAAAAGCCGGTTTTCCCGATTCCTTTGCGGGAAAAGAAGCGACAATTTTCGAGTTAGGTAATCAGGTAGATGCTGTTTCCCAAGCCACCAAAACCTCTAAAGGTGTGTTGATGGCGGTAAACAGTGCGGTGAAACGCTATCAGATCGTAAGGGAGGAGGCGGTGCAATGAGTCGTAAATATTGGGATACCTTCTCCAAAGGTATCATCCGTGAAAACCCTGTTTTGCGGTTGGTGTTGGGCACATGTCCCACCTTAGCAGTCACCACGGCGGCCTTTAACGGATTAGGTATGGGTGCTGCCGCCACCTTCGTGCTGGTGTGCTCCAATATCGTTATTTCCTTGCTTCGCAAATGTATTCCCGGCAAAGTGCGGTTGCCCGCTTATATCGTGGTGATCGCGGGCTTTACCACCATCGTCCAAATGTTGGTCAAAGCCTATTTGCCCGCCATCGACAGCGCCCTGGGCATCTACTTGCCGCTGATCGTGGTAAACTGCATCATTTTAGGCCGCGCCGAAGCCTTTGCAGGAAAAAACAGCGTGGGTCTGTCGGCACTGGACGGTCTGGGCATGGGCGTCGGTTTTACGGCAGCGCTGGTCATCATGGGTGGTATTCGGGAATTCCTGGGCAACGGCACCTTGTTCGGCTGGCCCGAAGGCGGTCTGATCCCGCCCATCACCATTTTTGTTCTCCCCGCGGGTGGCTTCTTCGTGTTCGGTATGCTCATTTGGCTCACCAATCGCCTATCCACCCGTATGGAACAAAATGCCACCCGTAAAGAACTGTCTGCGGAAGTCTGCGCCGCCTGTCCCATGGCGGGCGCTTGTCACGGGGAGGTGAGCGACCATGAGTAACGGCAGTTTCTTGGCCATCCTCATCGGTGGCTTACTGGTCAACAACTTCGTTTTGTCGCAGTTTTTGGGCATCTGCCCGTTTTTAGGTGTTTCCAAAAAATTAAACTCCGCCGTGGGTATGTCGGTAGCGGTTATTTTCGTTATGATCATGGCCACCGCCGCCACCTGGCCCATCTACACTTATCTGCTGGTTCCTAACGATCTGTCCTATCTGCAGACCATCGTTTTTATTTTGATCATTGCGGCGCTGGTACAGTTGGTGGAGATCGTGCTGAAACGGTTTATCCCGCCGTTATATCAATCACTGGGTATCTATCTGCCCCTCATCACCACCAACTGCGCGGTGCTTGGTGTCACCATCTTAAATATCGACAGTGGCTACAACTTCGCCCAATCCTTGGTCAACGCCTTGGGCGCGGGGCTGGGTTTCTTGTTAGCCATGGTGATGTTTGCGGGTGTGCGTGAACGGTTGGAGAGTGCCGAGATCCCCGAAAGTTTGAAAGGGTTACCCATCACCTTGGTAGCGGCATCCATCGTATCGGTGTCGTTTTTGGGATTTCAAGGTCTATTCGGTTTATAAGGAGGTCGAACCATGAATCCGATCCTTTTGGCGATCCTGTTGGTAGCGGGACTTGGTCTTGTGGCCGGCCTGATACTGGCAATCGCCTCCATCTTAATGGCCGTGCCCGTGGATGAAAAAGCACAGGCATTGCGAGAAGCCTTGCCCGGCATCAACTGCGGTGCTTGCGGTTATTCGGGCTGTGATGGCTATGCCGATGCCATGGCCAACCACGGCGCGGCGGTGGGCCTGTGTTCTCCCGGCGGTGCGGCGGTCGCAGAAGCCACCGGCGCGTTACTGGGCGTGGAAGGCAAGGTTGAGGTCAAAACCGCCTTGGTACGTTGTGGCGGCTGTGAAGAATTCACCAAACGGAAATTGGAATACCACGGTATTCCGTCCTGTGCGGCGGCCACGCAATTTTACGGTGGTAACTGGCTTTGCCAATACGGTTGTTTGGGTTACGGGGATTGCCGCGAAGCCTGCGAATACGGTGCCATTACCATCGAAAACGGTTTGGCGCGCATCGACCCGTCTTTGTGCCGCGGTTGTACCAAATGCGCGGCGGCGTGTCCAAAAGACCTGATCACCATGGTTGAGGGTTCCGCCAAAGGTGTGGTACGGTGTCGCAGTCACGAAAAAGGTCCTGCCACCCGTAAAGCCTGTACCGTGGGTTGTATCGCCTGCGGCAAATGCACCAAAGTTTGTGAATACGATGCCATCCATGTGGACAACTTCCTCGCCGTCATCGACCCCGAAAAATGCGTCGGTTGCGGCAAATGCGCCGAAGCCTGTCCCGTTCATTGCATCACCGTGTTCGGCGGTGCGGTTCAGGCATAAAAAAGATGGTCGTTTTTTAAAAAACAGGCTTGACAAACCCCCTCAGTATACTATATAATAGTCAGCGTCCCCTGCGAAGAGGGCGCTTATAGCCGAGGGAGCCGAGCTCCCCGCCGCCCGTAGGACGGCTTTTCGGCATAAGCCTTGTCTCGTCGTTTGAAATACGCTCGTATATCGGCCTCCTCGACTGCATTTCTGCTCGAAAAGCCGGTACCTACGGGTTGCGCACAAGTCAAAAATAACGATTTTGGCTTGTAGCAAGGCGTATGAGCGATGAAATACATGTGTATTTCGAGCGAGTGTAACGACGGTACAAGATAAAATCGTATTTTTGACCGATGGGGATTCGACTCCCCTCGGCTATACGGCTGTATAGCTCAGTTGGCTAGAGCACGCGGTTCATACCCGCGGTGTCACTGGTTCAAATCCAGTTACAGCCACCACTGATGCGACAGGTTTAAATCCTGTCATATCCGGCCCGATGGTCAAGCGGTTAAGACACCGCCCTTTCACGGCGGTAACACGGGTTCGATTCCCGTTCGGGTCACCATAACATTTGGTCGCTGCAACAGCGGCGGCTGAATACGGGCGTATAGCTCAGCTGGTTAGAGCGCCTGCTTCACACGCAGGAGGTCAGCGGTTCGAGTCCGTTTACGCCCACCAAAAACGAAAGCACTTCATAAGGAGTGCTTTCGTTTTTGGTTTCTCTATCTTTTATTGCAATCGGACTCTGGATGGAATTGTTTTTATTATTCCCGTGAAAATTTTCTTGCACAATAAAAATAATTGTACTACAATAATAAAAAAGGAGGTAATGATCATGAATTTAAAAGGAACCAAAACCGAGACCAATCTGATGACCGCTTTTGCGGGCGAATCTCAGGCACGCAATAAATACACCTACTATGCGTCCAAAGCCCGTAAAGACGGTTATGTTCAAATCGCCCAGTTATTTGAAGTTACCGCCAACAACGAAAAGGAACATGCCAAACTGTGGTTTAAACTTCTTCACGATGGCGGGATTCCCTCTACAGCGGAAAACCTGTTAGATGCCGCCGAAGGCGAAAATTACGAGTGGACGGATATGTACGCTACCTTCGCCAAAGAGGCGCGGGAAGAAGGGTTTAACGAGATTGCCGACTTGTTTGACGGCGTTGCCGCTATTGAAAAAGAACACGAGGAGCGGTATCGTCGCCTGCTTGCCAACGTCAAAGAAGGCATCGTGTTTTCCCGTGACGGTGACCGTGTATGGGAATGCGGCAACTGCGGCCATATTCATATCGGCCCCGACGCGCCCGAACTTTGCCCCGTTTGCGCCCATCCCCAAAGTTATTTCGCTCTGCGTGCCGTCAATTATTGATGATAAAAGCGGATATCTCGGGAAACCGAGATATCCGCTTTTTTTATTCCCAATGCAGCCAGTCGGGTGCGCTGTCATCCCGTGCATAGGGTGAAAACGCGCCCGCGTATTTAGCGGTTTGCCGCATGGACACATAATCATCCTGCGCAAACACCAAATGATCCACCAGACTGACATCCACCAAATCCAATGCTTGACGGATGAGTTTGGTGCTTTCAACATCTTCGGGAGAGGGGATGGCAAACCCACCGGGATGGTTGTGTGCCACCAGTACGGCGGTGGTGGGATACCGCAACGCCGTTTCGACGATCAATCGAAGATTGACACTGGTAGCGGTAACGGTCCCCTCGCTGATCACCGCGCAATGAAGCAGTTTCCCGCGATTGTTCAAGCACATGATCCGCAGCTTTTCTTCTTTCTCGTCAAAGAATTGGGCTTGCAGATACCGTCCCATCTCCGATACATTTTGAAAGATCGTGTTGTCTTCCACCAAGTCACGGTAATATCGTCCCACCAGTTGGCGGCAAAACACCAGTAAGGAAGCGGTGTGTTCCGACACACCCTTTACGCGCAACAGTTCCGGGTAACGAGCGTTTAACACCGCCGTCAACGAGCCAAAATGATCCAGCAACTGATGTGCCAACGGATTGGTATCTTTTCGCGCAATGGAATAAAACAACAACATTTCCAACACCTGATGAGGCTCAAAGGAATCGATCCCGTTTCGCAAAAATTGATCTTTCATACGGGCGCGATGCCCGTTGTGAATGCCGTTTTCCATAAAACGACCCCCTCACACCGTAATACACATCAATTATACCAAAAAACCTTGTATTTGAAAAGACAAAAGACTATAATAAACGAGAATTCTGTCAAAAAGGAGGGAGATCTGTGAAAAAAGTAACCGTCGGAAAAAACGATGCGGGACAGCGGGCCGACAAATTTCTCACCAAGACGTTTCCTCTGTTGCCCGTGTCTATGATGTACAAATATCTACGGCAAAAAGATATCAAACTCAACGGCAAACGGTGCGAGATCTCTACCCGCCTGCAAGAGGGGGATGAATTGACCTTATACGTCAAAGATGAGTTCTTGGAACAAGTTGCCCCCACCTATGAGTTTATGACCGCCGGCAAAGAACTGGATATTGTCTACGAAGACGAACATCTGTTGCTGCTCAATAAAAAGGCAGGATTATTGGTACATCCCGACGAAAAAGAATATCGAGACACTCTCATTTTCCGTGTACAACGGTATTTGTATAAAAAGGGGGAGTATCACCCCGACGAGGAACGGAGTTTTGCCCCCGCGCTTGTCAACCGCATCGACCGCAACACCTGCGGCATCGTGATCGCGGCCAAAACGGCGGCGGCCCTTCGTATTTTAAATGAAAAGTTGCGCACCCGCGAGATCGAGAAATATTATTTGTGTTTGGTCCACGGTACGATGGACAAAGAGGAAGACGTGTTGCGGGGTTATCTGGAAAAAAACGAATCCCAAAATCGGGTATACATTTCCGACCGCCAAAACCGAGGAGCCCGTACCATCGTCACCGGCTATCGGGTGCTCGAAAGCCGCGATGGATTATCGCTTTTGGAGATCGACCTGCTTACAGGCCGTACTCACCAGATCCGTGCCCACTTGGCATCGGTGGGACATCCGTTACTGGGTGACGGCAAATACGGCAGTAACGCGTTAAACAAAGGAACAGGCTTCACCAAACAGGCGCTGTGTTCCTATCGGCTCAAATTTGCCTTCACCTCTCCCGCCGATGAATTGGACTATTTAAACGGACGGGAATTCACCTTGGAGCGCGTATGGTTTGCCGACGACTTCCGCACAGGCAAGATCAGCATTTAACAAACGAAGGACTCTCCTATGAGGAGAGTCCTTCGTTTGTTGTTCTACGGACGGAACACAGAAAAATATAGTGTCCTCAGCAAGCGATAGGTTGTTAACAGGCGGCGGGGCGGGGTATACTGGAAACATGAAACGAACAGTGTTGCGAGATCGCTTGCTCCCCGACTACACCCGCGGAGAAGAACGATTTCATGCGATCTCCCACCTTGTTGGTGCGGGCTTCGGTGTAGCCATATTAATATTGTGTCTTGTGCGCTCCGTTCTCCATGGTGATCCGTGGGCGGTGGTAGGCAGCGCGGTTTACGGCGCGTCGATGATCTTGTTGTATATCACATCCGGCATTTATCACGCTTTGCGGCGTCCCATGGCCAAAAAAGTTATGCAGGTATTGGATCATTGTACCATCTATTTTCTTATCGGTGGCACCTATACTCCTATTGTTCTGTGTTCCATTCGCCGTTTCTCCGCGGGTTGGGGATGGGGGTTGTTTGGACTGGTATGGGGATTGGCGGTCATGGCCGTGATCTTCACCGCCATCGATCTAAAAAAATATGCCAAACTATCCATGTGCTGCTACATCGGCATGGGGTGGAGCATTCTGGTGGCTCTCAAACCCGCCATACAAGCGATACCGCTGGCGGGTCTTGGGTGGATTTTGGCGGGGGGGATCGCCTACACCATCGGCGCTATCCTGTACGGCGTGGGTAAACGGCATCGGTATATGCACGGCGTGTTTCACGTGTTCGTCCTGTTGGGCAGTTCGTTGCAGTTCGTAGGCATTTTTCAATATGTGATATAAAAACCAGGCGTGACCGCTACGACGGCCACGCCTGGTTGCTGTACTTATTTCAAGAATTTCATATCTCGCACAATGGAGGCCTCTTTGGCTTTTCCCGAACACACTTGGAAGAAGCAAATAACCTTCAGGATCTCCAATATGATGATAAAGATTCCGGCGGCAATGGGAACGATGATGGTGAATGCCAAAACGATGGTGATCAGCGAAACCAATATTTCCAGCACCGTAAATTTAATGGCTTGCCGAACGTGGAACATGGTGTAAGCAGATTCTTTTCCCATCAGCAACGCGATGATGATACCGATGGCACTCAGTAAATACACCAACAGGCAAGCGGGCTTGCTGTCGGAGATGTCTTTGGCATCAAATTCGGCGGTGCGATCATAGGGATCGTACATGGGCTGGGTATAAGCCTGAGCGTAGGGCGGTGTATAGGGTGCTTGCGGAGGAGTTTGCTGTGTGCCTGCTGCAAAAGCCGTTCCGCAAGTTGCGCAGAACGCCGCATTATCTTCCACGGCTTGTTGACAGTTCGGACAGATCTTCATAAAACAATACCCCTTTCGGTTTCAGTGCTTTTATTCTATCATATTCGACAGGCAAATGCAAGATGACAAAATCCCGTCTGCCTTTCAGTAGACGGGATTTTGTCAAGAATTAAAGCGAGATAAACAGATTCAGAATAGATGGTTCGAAACCGTATTATGATGCCGTTTTATACTTTTTCGCCTGTGCACGATACATTTCGGCATATTTGCCGTTTTGAAGCATCAACTCATCGTGCGAACCGCTTTCCACGATCTCACCGTGATCGAACATATAGATCTTATCCGCCATACGGGTGGTGGAAAGACGGTGAGAAATAAAGATGACCGTTTTACCTTTCGCATTTTCCAGTATGGATTGATTCAAATTGTATTCGGCGATGGGGTCAAGGGCACTGGACGGCTCATCCATAATGATCAGTTCAAAAGGTCTTGCAAAAACACGGGCAATGGCGATCTTTTGCGCTTCACCACCCGATAGTCCCACACCGTCTTTGCTGAATTCTGTCGTAAGCTGGGAATGGATACCGTTGGAAAGTTGACGGAGCTTTTCGTCAAAGGAAGCCGCTTTCAGGGCGGACAGCACGGTGCCTTCATTCTCGTCGGAATATTCACCGCCCATAACATTTTCCGCTACGGTTGCCGCAAACACTTTGTAATCCTGGAACACAGCACCGATATGCTCACGGTATTTTTCGGGAGCGTATGCGGTAATGTTTTGTCCGTTATACAGGATCTCACCGCTTGTGGCATCGTACAACCGCATCAGCAGTTTGATCAGCGTGGTTTTGCCCGCGCCGTTATACCCCACAAACGCGATCTTCTCGCCCTTTTTTATTTCAAGATTTATGTTAGAGAGCGTTTTTTCTTCGTTTTTGGTAAAGGGATAGACGAAATCGAGATTTTTAATGGTTAGGGATTCAAAAGCAGGAACAGTGGTTACGTCGCCTTTGATCGTGGATTCATACTCAATGAATTTTTTGACCTTTTCAATATAAAGGCTATGTTCATTGAATTTTGTCAGATAATTGCCGATGTCATCGATAGCCCAAGACAGTTTAAAGGTGGCTTGAATACTGGCAGAGAAACTGCCAAGCGACAGCGTGGGATCCACCATATACCGAACGATCAGATAACCCGTAACGCCCGCCTGTGACAAAATCTCTTCCAATATGGAAGAGATCAGCGTTAACCCGAAGATCCTGCCAAGATATTTTTTGATACAGGTGACCTTTGTATCGGTGGTGTCCTGATAATCCTTTTGCAGGTGTTCTGCCATTCCGCCTTGGCGCAACTCTTTCGCATAATCTTCCAGATAAAAGACTCTGCTGATATATCCAAGCTTACGGTTGATGGGATTTATTTCCACATTTTTATCATATTGAACTTTGTTGAGCTTGTTTTTAACGATAAACCCTAATCCCATGGACACCAGTAGGACGAGGGCAACGATCCAATCCATAGAAACCAATAATCCTAAAATGACCACAGTGGATAGGATGCGGTTGATGAAAATGCTGAAATCGTTCATAACCTGTGTGGTACGAGCGTCTGCTTCCCGTATTGCCCAAATAAAATCATCGTAGAATTCGGGGTTATCGTAGCAACTTTGGTCAAGTTCCCGCGCTTTTTTGTACAACTCCCCTTGGATGGCTTCGTGGAGTGTGGGATGGATCTTCGGAAGATACACATTGTTGCGCCACTTGTTGAAAAGTTCAAAAACCGAATTATATCCCGCCGTGAGCAAGATCCAAAAGAGTATGGTTTTAAAGGCGACCCCCGCTTCAATGGCGTCGAATAAATATTTAGTAAACCATACGCTTATGATGTGCCAACCGGCTCTACCAAACGCTTCAATAAGCGTAACGACTGCAAAAGAAGGGGTATATTTGAATGTGTACTTCAACAGAAACCACAAATTTTTCCAAACCTGCAAAGGATTGTATTTCCCTATTTTTTGTTTGCTCATGCCGTCACCTCCTCAGCATCGGCATAGGTGTCCGCTTGCTTGTGCCACATGTCTGCATATTTGCCGTCTAAAGCCAGCAATTCACGGTGTGTGCCTTGCTCGATGATCTCACCGTTTTCGAACATATAGACGCGATCCGCCATAGTGGCACTGGAGAGTCTGTGAGAAATGAAGATCACCGTTTTACCTTCACAGGCCTCAAACATATTCTGATACATTTCCTGCTCGGCAATGGGATCCAGAGCCGATGTGGGCTCATCCATGATCACGATCTCGTGCTTGCCCGCCAGAATTCTGGCAAGGGATATCTTCTGTGCTTCCCCGCCCGAGAACATGGCACCCTCTCTGTCGAATTCTCTCGTCACCACAGAATCTACGCCTTTTGACAGTGTTTGAACTTTATCGTATATACCCGTTTTTTGCAGTGCTTTTTTAACCACCTCGCGATCTTCGTCGGTGATATTACCGCGAAGCATCACATTTTCCGCAATGGTTGTTGCAAATAGGTGATAATCCTGGAACACCGTTCCGAACAGAGCGCTATAGGATGAAAGACGATATGTTTTGATGGTTTCACCGTTCAAGAGGATCTCACCCTCGTCAGGGTCGTATAAGCGCTGCAACAGTTTAATAAGTGTGGTCTTTCCCGCACCGTTATGCCCGACGATGGCGATTTTTTCTCCCGCCTTAATCGTCAAATTTACCTTTGACAGGGCGGGTGTTGTCTGCCCCATGTAACGAAAGGTCATATTGCGAAGCTCCAGTTCTTCAAAGGCGGAAACACAGGGCGCATTTTCGTCCTCAGCAATCTGCACTTCATAGTCCAAAAAGTTGCGGAGATTATCAATGTAAAGAGAATCCTCATCCAATCGAAGGAAGGTGTTGCCAATTTGATTGATGGTGCTCGCTATATTGGCGGCTGAGTTGATAACCACAAAGCAATCGCCCAGCAGCATGTTGTTGGCAACTAAGGTTTTATAGGCTGCCAATATCATGGAACCGGAATCAACCACGACCTGGAAAACAAAGTCAAACAAATAGCGGAAGAACATCAGCGTATAGCCGTACTGATCGACCAGCCGTTTCATTTCGGCAATGCTGTTATGCATGCGCTTGTACATGACTTTCCACATTTCCGTAAGACGCATTTCCTTGGAAAAATCGTTTAAATAGAAAGTACGGCGCACATAATCCCGTTGCCGTATTGCTTCCGTGTGTCGCATGGAGTACTCGTACTGGACCCGATTTTGCTTCTTGCCGACAAGAGCGGTACACAGCAGCGGCGCAAATGCCAACAGCAAAAACACGGGGTCAATACTAACTATCAAGGTGCCTACAGCAACACCGTAGATCACGATAAAAATAACACCCGAAACGGTATACATGGCTTTATATGCCCTGTTGACGATGTTGTCCGTTGCTTTCACATAGGTATCGTAAAAGGTTGCATTTTCAAAGCACACAAGATCCACAGCGGCGGCTTTGCGCTGAAGCAAGTTTTGAATATAGGCTTCCACTCTTGGCCGTGTGAGTTCCCAATAACACCCGAAGACGTTTTGAAAAAGCATATTGAGGATGCAAAAGGTGATCATACCGCCCAGTGTTATCAGAATGGTGCTCAACGCCTTTCCTTCCTGTAAAGCGTTGAGCGTATATTGGTACAGGTATGTGCTTAACATAAATTGCCCGACTGCATTGAGAGAAGTGGAAATAAAAGTTCCCACTAAAAGCCCCGGACAGGCTTTGGCCATTAACCCCAGCATAAAACCGTTATTTTTGAAAGCACGTTTCCAATTTACTTTTTGCTTTTTGTCTGTTTTCATAGAGAGCTCCTTTGACTATCGTAATTTAAGCATTAAAGCGGGACAGGAATGCGCGGGTGCGTTCATTTTGACTGTTTTCAAACACCTGTTCGGGCGTTCCCTCTTCCACGATCAAGCCGTCATCCATGAAAATGACTCGATCGGAAACCTCTTTAGCAAACGCCATTTCGTGAGTCACAATAACCATGGTCATGTTTCGGTTGGCCAGATCTTTCATCACTTTGAGGATCTCCCCCGTCAGTTCGGGGTCTAGCGCGGACGTGGGTTCATCAAAAAAGAGGATCTCGGGATTCAGTGCCAACGCTCTGGCAATGGCCACCCGCTGTTGCTGCCCCCCCGATAACTGACAAGGATAGGCATCCCACTTGGCGGACAACCCCACTTGATCGATGAGGGCACGGGCTTTGGCTTCAATATCCGCCAAGATCTGTTTGGTATTCGCCTTGTAATGGGGGCGTTCTTTGGCTTGCAGTTTCAGTGCCAACGACACGTTGTCCAGCACGTTATATTGCGGAAATAAATTGAAGTTCTGAAACACCAACCCGAAATGCAACTGGCGACGGCGTTGCTCCGCCGCGGGCAGTTTGACGGTCTCGGCGGCATCAAAAATAACTTCGTTGTTCACCGTCACCGTTCCCCGTTCTGCCCGTTCCAAAAAGGTGAGGCACCGTAACAGCGTAGTCTTACCGCTACCTGAAGACCCGATAATGGACAGTACCTGTCCCTTTTCCAAGGAAAAATCGATGCCTTTCAGCACTGTCACTTTCCCGAACTTTTTGTGAATATTCCGCACTTCCAACATCGGCATGCACTCACCCCCTGAAATAACTGAGTTTTTTCTCGAATTTGTTTAACAGGATGGTCAAGATCCCGTTCACCGCCAGATAGAATACCGCGGTGTAGAACAGAGGCCAGATCAACCCTTTTTTTATATACGATTCGCCCATCCAAATGATCTCATACACCGAGATGATGCGCACCAATGCCGTATCTTTTACCAAGGTGATAAATTCGTTGCCCATGGGCGGCACGATCCGCTTGATGAGCTGCAACAACGTGACCTTAAAAAAGATCTGTGAACGGGTAAGACCCAATACCTGTCCCGCCTCGTATTGACCGCGTGGAATGGATTGGATACCGCCTCGATAGATCTCGGAAAAATAACAGGCGTAATTGATAACAAAAGTGACCAATGCCGCCACATAACGGGGCAACAACGGCAACCCGAACAACAGTCCCGGCCCGTAATACACCACCAAGATCTGCAGCATCAGCGGAGACCCCCGCACGATCCACACCACCGTTTGCGTTAACCACCTGAGCGGCGTAAAACGGCTCATAGATGCCATGCAGATCAGCAAACCCAGCGGCAATGCCAATAAAAGGGTGAGAAAAAACAGTTCCAGTGTAACTTCTAATCCCTCTAACAGGGACAGGGTAACGTTCCAAAATGACATAGGCGTCTTCTCCCGTCAAAAACGCTCCCTCACCCTTGTGAGGGAGCGTTTTGCCAATGATTTTTACTTCTCGATGATGTTCTTCGCAATGCCGTAACCTTTCGCCAACTTCATCACGACGCCCTTGTCATATTGCTCTTTCCAAAAAGTGTTGAATTTCTCGGTCAGATCGCTCCCTTTGCGGAAGCCCACGCCGTATTCCTCGCTGGTCAGGTCCAAGGTGGTCACCAAGGAGGGATAGTTGGTACCGGCACCGATCATGGCACCCGCCATGAGCAAGTCGATCACACAGGCTTGCACACTGCCTGCTGCTACTTCCATCAAAGCGCGGGCCTGATCCTGACATTTGGTATAAGGGATGTTCAGTGCATCCAATGCCGCAGCGCCGGCAGACTCGTCTTCTACAGCAAAGGTGAGCTCGTTTAAACTATCAATGGTGGTGTAGTTTGCTGCAATGTCTTTTTTTATGACCACGACTTGCGCATTCCTGCAATAGGGCTCACTGACACTCATAAGACTTGTTACTTCGTCGGTAATGGTCATACCGTTCCATACCACGTCGATGGCTTTGGTTTCCAAGTCAACGGCCTTGTTGCCCCAGGTGATCTCAATAAACTCGGCCTCTACGCCCAGATATTCTGCAAACTTTTTTGCCATATCCGCATCAAAGCCGACCCATTCGCCGCTGCCCTCGATCTCTTCAAAATCCATGGGAGCAAAGTCGGTGATACCGACTACCAATTTGCCCTTGTCTTTCACATATTCGCTGTCGGTCACGTCGCGGCCGCAAGCCGTCAGACTCATCATCAACATCAGTGCCGCCAACAACAGCGCAACGATCTTTTTCATAATCAAAACCCTCTCTTTTGTTTCAAGATGTGGCCATTATACACCAACACATTAGCAAAGTAAAGTACTAAATCAATATTCTCCCCAAGTTTGTAAAAAAAAACAAAAGGAGAGGCGGTTTATTGTTCTTTTTTCACAGTTTTCGAGGGGAGGTTAGCCAGTGTTACCGCGCCGAACATGAGGAAACACCCGATTCCTTCACGTAATGAGAGAGTATCGCCCAGTATTATCCAACCTGTCAGTACCGAAAACACCGATTCTAAACTTAATAATAAGGTGACAACGGCGGGATTGCTGTTTTTTAGCGAGATAGTCTGTAGGGTATAGGCGATACCGCTGGAAAATACTCCCACATACACAAGGGGCATCCAGCAATCCAATATGGCGGTCACCGAGGGGCGTTCGAAAATCAACATCAAGGTCGTGCTGATGACCGCGCTCACCGTCAGTTGTGCGCAGGACAGATGGATCCCGTTAACTCGCGGCGAAAAGCGGTCGATAAACAAAATTTGAAAGGTGAAGAACACGGCGCACAACACGATAACACCGTCGCTGGGGGCAATGGAGAACCCCTCGTTGATACAAAGGAGATACAATCCTACCAGCGCAATGCCGATCCCCGCCCATACGGTGAGAGGCGCGCGGCGTTTAAAGATCAAACCGAAGATGGGCACCAGCACCACGTACAAGGACGTAATAAATCCTGCCTTGCCGGGATCGGTATCCGCCATGCCCGCCTGTTGCAGGTTGGTGGCGATGGCCAACATGGACCCGCAAGCAAGACCGCCTATGAGCAGGTTGCGGCAGTACGCGGGGCGTTCTTCAGCGGGAACGGGGGATCGCTTGCTCACTCCCGCCGATAGAATGAGGAGGAAAGCCACGCCGATCCATGAGCGGACAGCACTGAACGTAAAGGGCGGCAACGTGTCCGCGCCGATTCCCTGCGCCACAAACGCCGAGCCCCAAATAAATGCCGCCAATAACGGGCAGACCGTGGTGCGTAACAGTTGTTTGGTTTGTGAGGTCATGGTATTTCACATCCTATTAAAACTGTAACCCAGTATAGCGAAAGTTGTGAAAAAAAGCAATAAAAGAAAACGGAAACGTCGCTTTTTTGCAAACAGGATTTTGGTTTGCGGCGCTATTGGTTTTCTTTTTATGGTCAAACAGCAATTCCCGAACAAAACCACATTTTCACCTTTGTTTTTGGGTTTGTTCGGGATATTTTGTTTGATTTGTGTTATTTTTTCTGGTTTTCTTTGGTTTTTCTCTTGACAAGGTTGTGGTTTTCCGATAGAATGACCATAGATGACTATGGCTTTGTTCGGGAGGTATCACGATGGCCACTGTATATACTGCCAAAATTGAACGCTCTGCCCGTATTCCCGCGCTGATCGAGCATTTATATGCCAATATGCCGGAGATTGAGGCGGATCGCGCTGTTTTGCTCACCGAATCCTATCGGAAAACGGAGGGTGAACCCATTCACTTGCGCCGCGCCAAAGCGTTCGCCCATATTTTAGAGGGCTTGCCCATCACCATCCGTCCGTTGGAACTGGTTGTGGGCAGCAACGCCAAAGCCCCCCGCGGGTGTCAGGTGTTCCCCGAATATTCCTATACCTGGTTGGAAGACGAATTCGACACCGTTGCCACCCGTCCGGCGGATCCGTTCTACATTTCCGAAGAAACCAAGGAAACGCTCCGCAAGGTGTATCCCTATTGGAAAGGGAAGACCACCAGCGAACTGGCAACCGCCTATATGGCCCCCGAAACACTGGCGGCCATGGAACACAATATATTCACCCCCGGCAACTACTTCTATAACGGGATCGGCCACGTCACCGTGGATTACGGCAAAGTATTGCGTATCGGTTTCCGCGGCATTATGGACGAAACCAAAGCCGCCCTTGCCAAACTGAACGTGTCCGACGGAGACTATGCCCGCCGCCATAGTTTCTTGGAAGCGGTGCTCATCAGTTGCGAAGCGGTCTGCCGCTACGCCGCCCGCTATGCCACCTTGGCGCGGGAAGAAGCCGCCGCTTGCGGCGACACCACCCGTAAAGACGAACTGTTGCGCATCGCCGCCAACTGCGAACGAGTGCCCGCAAACGGTGCCACCTCGTTCTATGAAGCTTGCCAATCTTTCTGGTTTGTGCAGATGTTGCTCCAAACCGAGTCCAGCGGCCACTCCATTTCCCCCGGTCGTTTCGATCAGTATATGTATCCTTATTATAAAGCGGATCTGGAAAAAGGCGCGATCACCCGCGAATTTGCCCAAGAACTCATCGATTGTATCTGGGTCAAACTTAACGATCTGAATAAAGTCCGTGACGCGGCTTCCGCTGAAGGTTTTGCGGGTTACAGCCTGTTCCAAAACCTCATCGTCGGCGGCCAAGATACCGAGGGACGGGACGTCACAAACGACCTGTCCTATATGTGTATGAACGCTACCATGCACGTGTCCCTGCCGCAACCATCCTTTTCAGTGCGGGTGTGGAACGGTACGCCCCACGAATTCATGTTGCGGGCGGCGGAAGTCACCCGTACCGGTGTGGGTTTGCCCGCCTATTATAACGACGAAGTGATCATCCCGTCGCTACAAAATCGCGGTTTATCGCTGGCAGATGCCCGTGACTATAACATCATCGGTTGCGTGGAACCTCAAAAGTGGGGCAAGACCGACGGCTGGCACGATGCGGCGTTCTTCAATATGTGCCGCCCCTTGGAAATGGTGTTCTCAAACGGAATGGATAAAGGTGTGCAGATCGGTCCTCAAACCGGCGACGTCGCCAAAATGACCACCTTTGACGAATTCTACGATGCCTACAAAACTCAAATGACCTATTTCATTGAACTGATGGTCAACGCCGACAACGCCATCGATCAAGCCCACGGCGAACGGTGCCCGTTACCGTTCCAGTCTTGCATGGTGGAAGATTGTATCGGTCGCGGCAAGAGTTTGCAAGAAGGCGGCGCGATTTACAACTTCACCGGCCCCCAAGGGTTTGGTATCGCCAATATGACCGACGCGCTGTACGCCGTCAAAACGTTGGTGTTTGAGGAACACAGTGTTACCTTACAGGAATTCAAAGAAGCATTAGAACATAACTACGGCAAAGACATGGATGCCCGCCAGGCGGAGAAGTACACCACACAAGTGGCACGCCAACTGGTAGACAGCGGCAAGACCTTAACGCCCGCCGACATCCAAACCATTTACGAAACCGTTGCTCACAACCCCTGCAGTGACGAACAAAAAGCGCGGTATCAACAATTGCTCGACCGCATTGCGGCACTGCCCAAATTCGGCAACGACATTGCTGAGGTAGACGATTTTGCGCGGGATGTAGCCTATACCTACACACGCCCGTTGCTCAACTATCGCAACCCCCGCGGTGGCCAATACCAAGCGGGCCTGTACCCCGTGTCTGCTAACGTTCCGCTGGGCGCCCAAACAGGCGCCACTCCCGATGGTCGCTTGGCCAACACTCCCGTGGCAGACGGTGTTTCTCCCGCTGCAGGTCGTGATATCAAAGGCCCCACGGCGGCGGCCAACTCCGTGTCCCGTCTCGACCACTATATTGCCTCTAACGGCACGTTGTTCAATATGAAATTCCATCCCAGTGCGTTAGCGGGCGCAAGCGGTCTTGAAAGTTTCGTTGCCTTGGTGCGCGGCTACTTCGACCAAAAAGGCAGTCACATGCAGTTTAATGTGGTCAGTCGCGAAACTCTGCGTGACGCCCAAAAAAATCCCGAAAAATACAAATCGTTGGTGGTACGTGTGGCAGGGTACAGTGCCCTGTTTACCACCCTGTCCCGCTCCTTGCAGGATGACATCATCAATCGTACGGAGCAGGGGGAATTCTGATGGGACATGATTACCTGGCGGTAACGGGTCGCATCTTCGATATTCAACGGTTCTCCACCCACGACGGCCCCGGCGTGCGAACGCTGGTGTTCCTGAAAGGCTGCCCGTTGCGATGCCGATGGTGTTGCAACCCCGAATCCCAATCTTACGACATTCAGCAAATGACCCAAGGCGGCAAAGTAAAGACCGTGGGTCGGGATGTGACGGTGGGGGAGGCACTGCAGGAAATTCTCCGCGACCGCCCGTACTACCGCCGTTCCGGCGGCGGCGTCACTCTGTCAGGCGGCGAATCCCTGTGGCAACCGGATTTTGCGGCAGCGTTGTTGACGGCTTGTAAAGAGAACGGCATCAACACCGCCATCGAAACTACCGGCTTTGCCGAGCCCGCCGTCATCGAACGGGTTTTGCCGCTGTTGGACTTGGTGTTGATGGATATCAAACACACCGACAGCCGCAAACACGAAGAATTTACTACCCGCCCCAACGAAAAGATCCTGCAAAACGCCCGCTTGATTGCGGAAAAAGCAAGCAAACTCATCATCCGCGTGCCGGTGATCCCCGGCTTTAACGATACGGAAGGAGAAATTGATGCCATTGCGGCATTCGCTGCTTCTCTCCCGCGGGTGAATGAGATTCACCTGTTGCCCTATCACCGCATGGGGCGCGATAAATACGACGGTCTGAGCCGTCCCTACTTGATGGGGGATGTGGAACCGCCGCCCGCCGCTCATATGGAACGGTTGGCGCAGGTCGCACAACGACACGGCTTGATTGTTAAGATAGGAGGTTAGACCGATGAATATTGACGAGTACCGCGCGGGCGTGGAAAAAACCCGTATCGTCCAAGAACTTGTCCCCGGCAAGCAGATCACATTGGCTCACATCATCGCCAATCCCGACGATATTTTGTACTACAAATTGGGATTGGATCCGGCGGAATCCCACTGCGGGGCCATCGGCATTTTAACCTTAAGCCCCAGCGAAACTGCTATCATCGCGGGGGACATCGCCCTCAAAGCCTCCGGTGTAACCCTCGGCTTCGTGGATCGTTTCAGCGGCACCGTCATCGTCACGGGCACCGTTTCACAGGTGGAAGCCGCACTTATGGCGGTCATCGAATACGCCGTGAACAAACTGGGCTTTGACGTTTGCGAGTTGACTCGCACATGAAAAAACTGTTACTGATCGGCCGCAGCGGTTGCGGCAAAACATCCCTCACCCAAGCCTTGCGGGGTGAATCAGTGCACTACCAAAAAACCCAAAGCATGGTAGTCGATGATTTTCTCATCGACTCCCCCGGCGAATACGCCGAAAACCACGATTTAGGCGCCGCCTTATGTTTGTATTCCTATGAGGCGGATGTGGTAGCCCTGCTCATTGCCGCTGACGACGATTATTCGTTGTTCCCGCCCTGTATCACCTGTATGGTCAATCGGGAAGTGATCGGCATCGTCACCAAGATCGACAAAGCCGATCCCCACCGTGCCGACCGCTGGTTACGCTTATCGGGTTGTCAAACGGTCTTTCTCGTTAACTCTCTCACAGGAGAAGGGATAGAAGCGATCCGAAATCATCTACAAAACCACAAAAATCAAATAAAAACATAATAAAACAGACAAAAATAAAGATTTATTAGTTGATTTTTGGGAAAATACGTGGTATTATACCCTTGTAAAAGGCAAAAAATCAAAGAAAAAACCAACAAAAACAAAAAGGAGACGGCAACATGGTTAACGAGTACGAAATCAAAAAACAAATTTGTGACATCGGCAGACGCATTTATGACAAAGGAATGGTGGCTTCCAACGACGGTAACATCTCGGTCAAACTGAACGATAACGAATTTCTGTGCACCCCCACGGGTGTCAGCAAGGGTTTCATGACCCCCGAATACATCTGCAAAGTGGATCGGGACGGTAAAGTCATTCAAGCTAACCCCGGTTTCAAACCCTCTTCCGAAATCAAAATGCACATGCGTGTATACAAAGAGCGCCCCGATGTGAACGCCGTTGTTCACGCTCATCCTCTGTATGCTACGGGTTTTGCCATTGCGGGTATCCCGCTGACCCAGCCCATCATGCCTGAAGCGGTCATTTCCCTTGGCTGTGTCCCGATCGCCGAATATGGCACGCCTTCTACCGAGGAGATCCCCGATGCGGTTTCCAAATACCTGCAGTCCTTTGATGCGGTGTTGCTGGAAAACCACGGCGCTCTGTCTTTCTCCGACAACCTGCTCAATGCCTATCATAAGATGGAATCCGTTGAGTTCTACGCTCGCTTGCTGTACATCTCCAAGCAATTGGGCGGTCCCAAAGAGTTGTCCGACGCACAGGTCAAACGCTTGTATGAGATCCGCCGTCAGTTCGGTATGAAAGGTAAGCATCCCGCCGATCTGTGCCCCAACGCCAAAGAAGGCAAACCCAGCTGCCATGGTTGCGGCGGCAACTGCACCTGCGGTAACAGTGCCGACAGTGATCTGATTTCCGAGATCACCCGCCGTGTACTGGAACAGTTAAACAAATAACGAGGGCCGGCAGCATGGTTGAACATGCCTTGCGTTCGTTGGTAGATGCCATTGCCCGCGAAGTGAGCCATCGTCCTTTCGACATTACATTGGAACAGGCGCAACGATTGAGCGAACAAGTTCGGCAGGAAGCCGCCCGTATGGGTGTCAACGCCGTGGTTGCCGTATCCAATCGTGCTGCTCGCCCCATCTTGGTGGAATGTATGGACGATGCCTACATCGCCAGTTACGATGTGGCGGTGCAAAAAGCATTTACGGTTGTATCCCTTAAAATGTCTACCTCGCAATTAAAACCGCTGGCACAACCGGGCGGTTCCCTGTACGGGATTCAATTTACCAACGACGGTCACATCGTGATCTTCGGCGGGGGCGAACCGTTGTGCGACTCCTCAGGCACCGTGATCGGCGGCCTCGGTGTCAGCGGCGGTACCGAGGAACAGGACACCGCATTGGCGGCATTCGGCAAACGACTCTTTGAGAAAGGCGGAACACACTGATATGGATATGAATTCTTCCAACATTGAAGAAATTGTCCGGCAAGTACTGGAAGGCATGAAAGGGAGTGCCGCTCCCGCCGCTTCCGTCAGCCGTGACATTCCTTCCACTGCTCACGTTGCCATGCTTACGGGACTGGAGAAATTCGAAGTGAAAGAATATCCCATGCCCGTTGTCGGTGACGATGATATTCTGGTAAAAGTGGAAGGTTGCGGCGTGTGCGGCACCGACGCACACGAATTCAAACGCGATCCCTTCGGTCTGATTCCCGTGGCACTGGGCCACGAAGGCACCGGCGAGATCGTGAAAATGGGTAAAAACGTGAAAAAAGACAGCGCGGGCAAACCTCTCGCCGTAGGCGATAAAGTGGTTACCTGCATGATTTTTAAAGACAATCCCGACATCACCATGTATGACCTGAATAAGCAAAATGTGGGCGGTGCGGATGTCTACGGTCTGCTCCCCGACGACGATGTACACCTGAACGGTTGGTTCAGCGACTACATTTTGGTTCGCGGCGGCTCCACCGTGTTCAATGTCAGTGACTTGGACTTGGATTCCCGTATTTTGATCGAGCCCTGTGCGGTGCTCATCCACGCGGTGGAACGGGCCAAGACCACGGGTATCCTGCGGTTTAACAGCCGCGTCGTGGTGCAAGGTTGCGGCCCTATCGGCCTGATCTGTATCGCCGTGTTACGTACCATGGGTATCGAAAACATCGTGGCAGTAGACGGCGAAGCCAAACGTTTGGAATTTGCCAAACTGATGGGTGCAGATAAAGCGGTTAACTTCAAAGACCACAAAGGCATTGAAGCCTTGGCAGGTGCTGTAGAAAACGCATTCGGCGGCTATCCCGCAGACTTTGCATTCCAGTGCACCGGCTCTCCTGTTGCTCACAGCAATATCTATAAGTTCATCCGCAACGGCGGCGGTCTTTGTGAATTGGGCTTCTTCATCAACGGCGGTGACGCCACCATCAATCCCCATTTCGATATCTGTTCCAAAGAGATTACCACCGTGGGCTCTTGGGTATACACTTTGCGGGATTACGCCACCACCTTTGACTTCCTCAAACGGGCCAAAGCCATCGGCTTACCCATGGAAAAACTCATCACCCACAAATTCCCGTTGGATCAGATCAACGAGGCGTTGCAGACCAACCTGAAGATGGAAGGCCTCAAGATCGCCATCGTGAATAAATGATGGGAGAGAGAACACCTATGAGGAACGCCACCGGTATTGTAGAGGTATACGGATTGGTTGCCGCGTTTGTGGCATGTGACGCGGGCTGCAAAGCCGCCGATGTCACCGTGGACACCTTTGATAAAAACAAACCCGGCAACCCCGACGGACTGGAAGTCCCACTGATCGTGGCGGTAAAATTCCGCGGCAATGTAGCCGCCGTCGAAGCCGCCGTCGAAGCCGCCAAACTGGCCGCCGAACAGGTATCGGGTGTTGTCACCTCTCACATCTTAACCAGCACCGAACCCGATACGGAAGCGATGTTGAAACTCAACGCCTTTGATAAAAATTAACAACAGGAGGAACTTACAATGTCTAAAGAAGCTCTTGGTATGATTGAGACTCGCGGTCTCACCGCCGCGATTGAAGCCGCCGACTCCATGGTTAAAGCCGCCGAAGTGGTGCTCATCGGCACCGAAAAGATCGGTTCCGGTTTGGTCTCCGTGATGGTGCGCGGCGATGTAGGCGCTGTGAAAGCCGCCGTGGAAGCGGGTTCCAACACCGCCTCTCGGCTGGGCGAATTGGTCGCTGTTCATGTGATCCCCCGTCCCCATGCGGATGTGGAGAAGATCCTGCCCAAACTGTAAGTTTCAAAAAATAGGAGTTATCCGCCATGAAGTCATTAGGACTGATAGAGGTGACCGGTGTCACTGCCGCCATCGATTGTCTGGATATCATGTGCAAATCCGCCAACGTGGAATTTGTTACATGGGAGCGCAAATTGGGCGGCCGTCTGGTTACCGTGATCGTACAAGGCGATGTGTCGGCAGTAACCGCCGCGGTAGAAAACGCCTGCGCCAGCGGACTGAAAAAACCCGCTTCTCACGCGGTCATTGCCGCTCCTCACGAAGAAACGCTGCGGCTTGTGGCCTTAAGCGCTTCTCGAATCCAAGCCAAAGGAAGGTAAATCGCTATGGCAGACGAAAAAATCCCCGTTCAACCGGCCCCCGAGGCCGTTAATCCCACCAAACCCGTAAAGGAGGTAAGAAAAATGGCATTGGAAGCATTGGGCATGGTTGAGACCAGAGGTCTGGTTGCCGCCATCGAAGCCGCTGACGCGATGGTCAAAGCCGCCAACGTGCAACTCATCGGCACCGAGAAGATCGGTTCCGGTTTGGTGTCCGTTATGGTGCGCGGCGACGTAGGCGCTGTGAAATCCGCTGTTGAAGCCGGTTCCACGTCCGCCTCTCGTTTGGGCGAATTGGTTGCGACCCACGTGATTCCCCGCCCCCACGAGGATGTGGAGAAAATTCTCCCTTCTCTGAAGTAAACACCGTCAAACAATATTTTTAAGGAGGAAATAACAATGGCATTGGAAGCATTAGGTATGGTAGAAACCAGAGGTTTGGTTGCTGCTATCGAAGCCGCTGACGCGATGGTCAAAGCCGCCAACGTGCAACTCATCGGTACCGAGAAGATCGGTTCCGGTTTGGTGTCCGTTATGGTGCGCGGCGACGTAGGCGCTGTGAAATCCGCTGTTGAAGCCGGTTCCACGTCCGCTTCTCGTCTTGGCGAATTGGTTGCCACTCATGTGATTCCCCGTCCTCACGAGGATGTGGAGAAGATTCTGCCCACTCTGAAATAAGAGAGGCCTCTTCATGGAAGTTCCGCTGTCGGGGAGGCGGTGTCGCCTCCCCGCGGTAGAGCTTAAAACCACTATTAGAAAGTTTAGGTGAAGACGATGATCGTCGGAAAAGTTGTGGGAAGCGTTGTTTCCACACGCAAAAATGAAAATTTAGTGGGTAGCAAGTTCATGGTCGTGGAACCCATGGCCGATCTGGGCGATCCCTCCGCGAAGATCGTCGCCGTAGACAATGTGGGCGCCGGTATCGGTGAGATGGTATTAGTCGCCACCGGCAGTGCCGCCCGTATCGGTTGCGGCATGGAAGGGTGTCCCATCGACGCCGCGATCGTCGGTATTATCGATAGCGGTACCGGTCTTGCCGGAGTGATCCATTCATGAACATCGAAGAACTCAAAACGCTACTGCGCGAAAACGGGATCGTCGGCGCGGGCGGTGCGGGTTTCCCCACCTATGCCAAACTGGACAAACGCGCCGACACCTTGATCCTTAATTGTGCGGAATGTGAGCCGTTGCTCCGTCTGCACCGACAGGTGCTGAAAATGTTCACCCACGAAATTTTAAGCACCTTAAACCAAGTTGCGAAAACACTGGAAGTACAAACCGTCTATATCGGCATTAAAGGCTCGTATAAACGAACCGTGGAAGCCGTAAAAGCGGAACTCGCTTCCTTTCCGAATATGAAACTCTGTACCCTGCCCGAAGTCTATCCCGCCGGTGACGAAGTGGTACTTACCTATGAGGTAACGGGCCGCGTCGTCCCCGCCGGTGCCATTCCGCTGTCGGTGGGCGTCACCGTCCTCAACGTGGAAACGGTATACAACATCTACCGTGCCCTAAACGGCATGCCCGTCACCCACAAATACGTGACCATCACCGGCGAAGTGGTCTCTCCCGTCACGGTGTATGCCCCGCTGGGTATCACCATCGGAGAACTTTTAGAATTGGCGGGAGGCATTACCATTGAAGACCCCGCTTATGTCATCGGCGGTCCCATGATGGGTCGGTTGGGCTCCACTGCCGAAGTGGTCACCAAGACCACCAACGCCGTTTTGGTCTTGCCCAAGACCTTGCCGGTGGTACAGAAAAAACTCAGCAATTCTGTTATTGATATGAAACGGGCCATGGCGGCCTGCTGTCAGTGTAGTTACTGTACGTCTTTGTGCCCGCGAGCGTTACTGGGCCATCCCATCGATCCCAGCGCATTTATGTATGTGGCATCCAACGGGATCACCAACGATGCCACCCCCTATATCAATTCGGCATTTTGTTCCGGGTGCGGTCTGTGCGAACTGTATTCCTGCGGCCAGGGGCTATCCCCCCGCAGTTTGCTTACCGCCTGCAAGAGCAACTTGCGTCAGCATGGTGTTACCCCGCCGAAAGATCCCGCCATGAGCGGTATCGATCCCGCTCGTCGACACCGGATGGTACCCCTGTCGCGTCTACGCTCTCGTTTAGGGCTCAATGCCTACAACAAATCCGCGCCGATCATGGACGCCCCCGTCACCGCCACTCGTTTGCGGATCCCCCTATCTCAACATATCGGCGCAGCGGCCGTGCCGACGGTGAAAAAAGGTGACCGCGTAGAAGCGGGCCAACCCATCGCTGTCGCTGCCGAAAATACCCTCAGCGTTACCATCCACGCCCCCATGAGCGGCACCGTTGCCGATGTGGGGCAACAGACCATTACCATTACGAAGTAAGGAGGGACCTATCATGAAAAAAGCCATCGGTATGGTGGAATATAAAACGGTTTCCTCCGGTATGCAGGCGGCAGACCGCATGGTCAAGACCGCCGAAGTCGACCTGTTACAAGCGGATACCGTTTGCCCCGGCAAATTCTTAGTGCTTATCAGCGGCGACCTGAGCGCCGTCAACGCGGCGGTAGAGGCGGCCTGTGTGGCAGATCCCGCCCAACTCATTGACAGTTTCGTGCTGGGTAACCCCCACAACTCTATTTTCAGCGCCTTGTACGGCACTTCCCACATCGATTCTCCCAACGCCTTGGGTGTATTGGAAACTTTCTCCGCCTCTGCCGCCATCGTAGCGGCGGATACCGCCGCCAAAACCGCTTTGGTGGACCTTATCGAACTGCGGTTGGCGCGGGGCATGTGCGGAAAATCCTATTTGTTGCTCACCGGCGAGATCGCCGCTGTGCAAGCCGCCATTGATCGGGCGATTGCAGGCGCAGGCGAGGACGGTATGTTTCTCGACAGCCGTGTGATTCCCCATCCCGACCCCAAACTCTGGCAAAGCATTTTATAAACGATAGTTTGATTATCGGTAAAAGGGTGTGAATGTATGCTCGCCATTGAACGGCGCAACGCGATCTTGGCTCGCTTAAACAGTGAGGGCAAGGTCATCGTTTCCGATCTGAGTCGCGAATTTGACGTGACCGAGGAAACCATCCGCCGCGACTTGGAAAAGCTCGACAGCGAGGGCCTTGCCAAAAAGACATATGGCGGTGCTGTCGCCAACCAAAATCTGAATACGGACATCCCTTATAATGTGCGCAAACGTGCCAATGTGGAACTGAAACAGTGCATCGCGGAGAAGATTGCCGCGATGATCCACGATGGCGACTACATCATGTTAGACGCCAGTTCCACCGCCATTTATGTGGCGAGATGCATTAAAAACCGCAAAAACATCACCCTCATCACCAACTCCGTGGAAATTCTATTAGAACTGTCGGATAAAGAGGGATGGAACGTGTTGTCCACAGGCGGCTCGCTGAAACAAGGTTCGTTGTCCTTGGTGGGAACCTCCGCGGAACGGATGATCCGCGGCTACCATGTGGACTTGGCGGTCTGCTCGTCCAAAGGCATCGATGTGAACATGGGTATCACCGAATCCAACGAAAAAGATTCCGAAATCAAACGTGCCATTTTCGCCACCGCCAACCGCAAAGTGTTGGCCGTCGACAGTACCAAATTTGACCGTATGTCCTTTATGCGGGTGTGCGATATCGACGAAGTGGATACCATCGTCACCGACCGCGCTCCCACTGAGCGTTGGATCGAATATTTAAAAGAAAAAAACGTAGAATTAGTATTCTGATGTAACAATATTAGGAGGAACCCCTTATGGCTAATCTTTCCGAAGCGGAGATCCGTGCCGTTGTCAGCCAAGTGCTGAGCAATATGCAAACCTCTTCCGCTACCGATTGGGACAGCACTCACTACGGTCCCCGCCGTTTTGTCGGTATTTTTGACGACATGAACGATGCTATCAAAGCCGCCGAAACGGGTTATCGCGCCGTCCGTGCCATGTCCGTGGAACAACGGGAAGCCATCATCACCGAGATCCGCCGCCTCACTCGCGCCGAAGCTCCTGTTATGGCGCAACTGGGTGTGGCGGAAACCGGCATGGGTCGCATAGACCATAAAAAAGCCAAACACTTGTTGGTTGCCGATAAGACCCCCGGTACCGAAGACATCGTGTCCGGTGCCCGTACCGGCGACAACGGTCTTACTTTGGTGGAAATGGCGCCCTTTGGCGTAGTGGGGGCCATCACCCCCAGCACCAACCCCAGCGAGACCGTTATCTGCAACAGTATCGGTATGATCGCCGCGGGCAATGGTGTGGTGTTCAATCCCCATCCCAACGCCATCGCCACGTCCAACTATGCCGTCGACTTGGTCAACCGTGCCTGTAAAGCCGCGGGCGGCCCCGATGTTTTGGTCTGCTCTATGG
Source organism: Acutalibacteraceae bacterium (assembly GCA_045541495.1). GTDB lineage: Bacteria > Bacillota > Clostridia > Oscillospirales > Acutalibacteraceae > RGIG3009. Next base: position 43,290 of record JAZQJE010000044.1, read on the forward strand.
TCAAACCCACCATGGAATCCGCCGCCGTTATGCAATCTCATCCGTCCATTCGGTTGTTGGTGTGCACAGGCGGCCCCGGTGTGGTACGCGCGGTGCTGTCTTCGGGCAAAAAAGCCATCGGTGCGGGCGCGGGTAACCCCCCCGTCATCGTGGACGACACTGCTGACATCGCCAAAGCGGGTAAAGATATCATCGACGGTTGCACCTTTGATAATAACTTGCCCTGCATCGCGGAAAAAGAAGTGTTCGCGTTCCGCAACATTGCCGACGAACTGATCTCCGTCATGCTGAAAAACGGTGCCTATCGCATTGATGCCGCCCAAGCAGACCAGTTGGCAAAGATCGTGCTGGTGGAAAAGACCGATAAAAAAGGCAACGTTCGCAAGATTGTCAACCGCGACTGTGTGGGCCGCGACGCCGATGTACTGCTTGCCAAGATCGGTGTCAAAGTCAGCAAAGATGTCCGTTGCATCATCTGTGAAACCGACTTTAATCATCCCTTTGTACAGGAAGAACTAATGATGCCCATACTGCCCATCGTGCGGGTGGACAATATTGACGAAGCCATCGACTTGGCAGTTAAAGCAGAACACGGCAATCGCCACACCGCTCACATGCATTCCAAAAATATCGACCATTTGTCTCGTTTCGCTCGCGCGGTGGAAACCACCATTTTCGTGAAAAATGCCCCGTCCTATGCGGGCATCGGTTTCGGCGGCGAAGGTCATGCCACCTTCACCATTGCCGGTCCAACAGGCGAAGGTATCACCTCCGCCCGCAGTTTCACCCGTCAACGCCGCTGCGTTATGGCAGACAGTTTCCGTATCATCTGAGTTGTATAAGGAGTGTCCCGTTATGGCATACGATGCCGCTTTAGTAGCCGAAATCGTCAACCGCGTCATGGCACAGTGCGGTGTCGCCGCGGCGAATACCGATAACACCGTTCCCGTGGGCGTGTCTAATCGTCACATCCACCTGTCTGCGGAACACGTGGAGATCCTGTTCGGCAAAGGGTATCAATTGACTCCGCTGAAAGATCTCTCTCAACCCGGTCAATTCGCCTGTAAAGAACAACTGACCATCATCGGCCCGTCCTTGCGTCCCATCGAAGGCGTGCGCGTGCTGGGCCCCGTCCGTTCCCGTTCTCAGGTGGAGATTTCCCGCACCGATTCCTTTGTCCTCAAAGTGAAACCCCCTGTGCGGGAATCGGGTGACATTGCAGGCTCCGCTCCCATCACCATCGTGGGTCCCAAAGGTGTCGTGACTTTAACAGAGGGTTGCATCATCGCCAACCGCCATATCCACATGAGTGAGGAAGAGGGCGCGGCTTTCGGGCTGAAAGACGGCGACTATGTTACCGTGGAAGCGAACGGCGAACGTCGCACCACTTTCTACGATGTGCAGGTGCGTGTCAACAAAGCGTTTCGCCTCGAAATGCACATTGATACCGACGATGCCAACGCCGCGGGAATCGGCAACGGCGCTCGTGTCAACATCATAAAATAAAACAAAGCCGCTCATCTGTCGATGAGCGGCTTTGTTCATTCCTCTTTTTTCTTTGCAGACATCTTTTTCGTTGTTTTCTTCGCCGTGGACTTCGGCACTGTCTCCGCGGCGTTTTCGGCCTTCTTGGCGGCAGGTTTGCGAGCGGCGGGTTTGCGGATGATCTTTTTCACTTCCATCCCGCGGTTGATATCCCCCTCAACAAAGAGTTTTTCCTCTTTAAGTGCCGTGTCAAAGTCCAGTTTTCCCGATAAAATCGCAGCCAGATCGTCACTGCGCCCAATGAGGCGGGCGTGATGGTCAAAATAGTCATAGGGCTCTACACGTACCGCCCCGTCGGCTACTTCCAGATAACAAATGCCCGCATTTTCTTCGTCGGTGATCACCAGTTCCACCGCCAAATGACCCTCTACCGTGTTGCCCTTGGCGTTCTTCAGCGCCGCTTTGATCTTATCGTATGCTTCGTAAAATGCCATCTTCTCATCTCCTTGATCCTATTCTTGCCAACATTATAGAAATAATACAAACACTATTCAAGGAGAAAACTGTCGTTAAAGCAAAAAGAACGATGATGCAGAAAACATCATCGCTCTTTTCTACTTATCACTGTCGGGGAGTTCGTGGATGACGCGGTCGATCAACGCGGCACGCTGTTCCTCGGTCAAGGTGGGGCGGGGGGTATAATGCGCCAAATACTCCACGTTACCGTTGGTACCGTGAATAGGGGAAACGGTCAGATCGCACAAATACAACCCGTTTTCCGCCGCGCAATCAAACAACGAGAAGAGCAACGGGGGCAGATCGTCGGGGTTCTTGAGCACACCGTTTTTCCCCAGTTGCCGTTGTGCCGCCTCGAATTGAGGTTTGACCAAGGTGATACATACCCCGTCAGGTTTTAACACCCGACGAATGGCGGGATAGATCTTTTTCAGCGAAATAAAGGACACGTCGGCGGTCACCAGATCGCACACCGTACCGCGCAACTGCTCGACGGTGAGGTTGCGGGCGTTGGTGCGTTCCAATACCGTCACGCGGTCATCGCTGCGCAGTTCCCATGCCAAGATCCCGTATGCTACGTCCACGGCAAACACGTGAGCGGCGCCGTTTTGCAATAAACAATCGGTAAACCCGCCGTTGCTGGCGCCGATATCGCACACTGTCAGTCCCGCGGGATCCACGTGGAACACCTGTAATGCTTTTGCCAATTTATATCCCGAACGGCTGGCATATTTGCGGGCCTTTTCCGTGAGGGTGAGCACCGTATCGGCAGGGACCGGGGTGCCGGGCTTGTCCATGGGGACGTGGCCGATCCAAATGCGTCCCGCCATGATCAGGCCGTTGGCCTCTTCGGGGGACAGCGAAAATTGTTGTTGCGTGAGGACATCCAACCGCATTGTTTCCACGTAATTCACCTCTTACCCTATCATTCTACAAAGGAAAAAAGCGGGTGTCAATAAAAAAAGATAGACTTTTTGGGCAAAAGCGTTTAAAATAGAAAGGTAATACTATTTCTAGTGGAGGTGAGAATACCATGGAACGATGGGATCTCTACGATCGCAACGGCAACGCTTTGGGTCGCACCATTGAACGGGGCAAACGCCTGCGTGCCGGCGAACATCATTTGGTCGTCCATGTATGGCTCATCAACTCCGCCGGTCGAGTGCTTATCCAGCGGCGGTCTCCTCATTTGCGGCTGATGCCGGGTGTATGGGCGGCCACCGGCGGTTCTGCCATTGCGGGAGAGGACAGCATTACGGCTGTTCGCCGCGAACTGAAAGAAGAACTGGGTCTGTCACTGCAACCGGAAGAATTTGAACTGGTGGGGCGAGTGCCTCGCCGCAATTCCCTGTGTGATGTGTTTATTGTCCGCAAAGATGCCGCTGTTCCCAATTTGCGATTGCAGAAAGAAGAAGTGGCGGATGCCCGTTGGGTCACGTTGGAACAATTACGCGCCATGATTGAAGACGGGCGGTTCCATCGGTACAACGAATCCTATTTCCGTTTGGTATTTGCCGAAGTCGAAAAGAGGCTGAAAGTATCATGCTGACAAAAGCCTTGATCCGTTTGTTTGTTCCCAACCCCCATAACACGAACGATCACAAAGTGCGCTATGCCTACGGCCGCTTAGCCGGTGCCGCCGGTATCGTCGCCAACGCCCTGTTATTTGCGAGCAAACTGCTGATCGGGTGGCTGGGGGGCAGTGTCGCCATTGTTGCCGATGCGTTCAACAATCTGTCCGATACGGGCTCGTCCGTGGTAACGTTGATCGGGTTTAAACTGTCGTCCGCCCCCGCGGACGAAGAACACCCTTTCGGTCACGGACGGGTGGAATACCTGTCGGCGTTATCGGTGGCGGTCCTTATCATGTTAGCGGGCTTCGAATTGGCCAAATCGGCCATCGAAAAAATCCTGCATCCCGCCGCTGACGAGAGTTCGTGGATCACGGTCGCTTTGTTAGCAGCAGCCATGCTGGTGAAACTGTGGATGTCCTTATTTAATCGCCATATCGGTACGCTGATCCGCTCTGATGCCTTGGCGGCTTCCGCCACCGACAGCCGCAACGACGTGATTTGTACGGGTGTTGTGTTGTTGTCCACATTGGTATCCTTGGTGTGGAACATCAACATCGACGGTTATGTGGGCTTAGCGGTGGCATTGTTCGTGGCATGGTCGGGGTTTGCCATCTTGCGGGAGACCATTTCGCCGCTGTTGGGCGAAGCGCCCGACCCTGCGCTGGTGGAAGGCATCCGTTCCATCGTTTTGGCGCAGGAGGGGATCGTGGGGATCCACGACCTGATCGTGCACAATTACGGCCCCGGTCGTTGTATCGTATCACTGCATGCGGAAGTCCCCGCCCATGAGGACATGTTGCGCAGTCACGAACTGATTGACACCGTGGAACAACAACTGTGCCGTGAACTGAATATCATCGCCTGTATTCACATGGACCCTGTGGATACGCAAGACGAACGGGTGGGAACGCTGAAATTGTTGACCCAAACCGTATTGGAAGACATGGACCCTCGGCTGAGTTTTCACGATTTCCGTGTGGTCTTCGGCGAAAACCGTATTAATGTGATCTGCGACGTAGTAGTCCCCTTCGGTTATGCCGAGAAAACGGACATACAGGGCGAACTGCAACGCCGTTTACAGATCACCGACCCTCGCTTGTGCGCCGTGATCACCACGGAACACAGCTATGTATAAGCGTATGGCAGGATATATTATTTATAACGGATTTTGGAACGCCGCGCCCTCTGACCCCGTGCGGCGGCTGACGGCCGCCGCGGCGAAACGGGCCGTGACGTTAACGCCTGTTCCCAACACGGCTTGTTTGATACAACAAGCACCCACAGTGGCGGTGTCCGTCAACGGACAAGTGCTCACCAACGCCGACTTCGCGTTGTTTTGGGATAAAGATACCCGTCTCGCCGCCGCTTTGGAAGGGTGCGGTTTGCGGTTATATAACGCTGCCGCGGCGGTAGCGGCTTGTGATGACAAAAGCGAGACCCATCGGTTGCTTGCCGCTCACGGAATCTCCATGCCCCGCACCTTTTTAGCACCCATGACCTACACAGAGGTAACCCCCGCCGCCGAGGCGTTTTTGTGCGCCGCGGAACAGGCGTTAGGTTATCCGCTGGTGGTGAAGGAATGTTACGGCTCTTTCGGGAAACAGGTGTATCTGGCACAAAACGGGGATGACTTGCGGCGGTATGCCTACGGCATGGGACCCAAAGCCTTTTTGTTGCAAGAATTTGTGGAAGCTTCGGCGGGGGAAGATACCCGCTTGTATATGGTGGGGGATCGGGTAGCTGCCGCCATCCGTCGCCGTTCAACGGAAGATTTCCGCGCTAATGTGGAATTGGGTGGCACGGCAACACCTTATATGCCCACCGAACAGGAAATCGCCTTAGCACAAACCTGTCTAAAGGTATTGGGATTGACGTTCGGTGCCGTGGATCTGTTGCACGATCACGACGGTGCCCCTTTGGTATGTGAAGTGAATTCCAACGCCTATATGGCGGGACTTATTGCGGGCACGGGCGTGGATGTGGCGCAGTGTATTATCGATCATGTTTTGGAAAAGGAGAAAACGGTGTGGAAGACTTAAAAGTGGTATTTGCCAGCAATCTTATTCGGCTACGCACCGAGGCGGGCCTCACTCAAGTCCAGTTGGCGGAAAAACTCAACTATTCCGATAAATCCGTTTCCAAATGGGAACGGGGAGAAGCGCTCCCCGATGTGTTGGTGGTCAAAACCATGGCGGATCTGTTCGGAGTCACGGTGGATTTTTTGCTCACCTCTCATGACGAGTGGAAAGTAGAGCCCGTGAAGACCCATATCAGCACCTCCACCATCACCACCATTGTTATGTTAGGAATCTGGACGGCGGCGTTTTTGCTGTTTGTGATCTTTTGGATGGCGGACCGTTTGCTATGGTTGATCTTGGTAGCGGCACTGCCCATCTCCCTCGTCACCTTGTTAGTACTCAACAACGTGTGGGGACGGATACGGTACAACACGTTGATCGTGTCGTTGTTGGTGCTCAGCATTTTTGGATTGTTTTATGTGATCTTCGAGCTCCAAAAACCGTGGCAGATCTTTTTGGTGGCCATTCCGTCCTTGGCCATTGTGTGGTTTAGTTTCCACATTCGCCGCAAACATAGCACGACGGATACCGACAAATAAGGCAAGCAAACGCGCCTCTCTCGTCAGGAGAGAGGCGCGTTCTCGTTTTTGTAGAGTTCAAAACGGTGGCAGTGGATAGGTATTTTTATGGTTTTGTGATACCCTATTAGTGTTATCACATCAGAAAGGACTTTGAATCCATGAGCAAGTTTATCCTCAGTTGCGCTTCCACCGCCGATTTGACCAAAGAACGGTTTGAAAGCCGCAACATTCCCTATCTGTGTTTCCGCTATCGGTTAAACGGGGTGGACTATCCCGACGATTTGGGACAAACCATGTCCATGAAAGATTTTTACAAGGCCATGGCGGCGGGCGGGGAAACATCCACGTCCCAGCCCAATATTTCCGATTACTTGGATTTCTTTACCCCGTTTTTAGAGGCGGGACAGGATATCCTGCACATTGAACTGTCGTCAGGATTGTCGGGGGCCATCAATTCTGCCCGTAATGCGGCGGCGGTGGCGGCGGAGCGGTATCCCGACCGTAAGATCTACATCGTCGATTCCTTGGCGGCGTCTTCCGGTTTCGGTTTGCTGGTGGAAACGTTGGCGGATATGCGGGATAACGGTGCCACCATCGACGAAGTACGGGATTGGGCGGAAGAAAACAAATTGCGGGTGCATTTGTGGTTTTTCTCTACCGATCTGACTTTTTATGTAAAAGGCGGGCGCGTCACCAAAGTGTCGGGTTGGTTCGGTACACTGCTCAACATTTGTCCTCTTCTCAATATGGACGATCAAGGCCGCTTGCGCCCCCGCTTTAAGATCCGCGGTAAAGACGCGGTGATCCGCGCTATCGTGGAGAAAATGGAAGAAAACGCCGATAACGGCACCGCCTATAACGATCGGTGCTATCTGTGCCATTCCGCCTGTGAGGAGGATGCCCGCAAAGTGATCGCGTTGGTGGAAACCAAATTCCCGCAACTGAAAGGGAAAGTCGAATTGTACGATATCGGTACCACCATCGGCAGTCACACGGGCCCTGGCACCGTCGCCCTGTTCTTCTGGGGTAAAAAACGGGAAGAGTAAGAAAAGCACCGCAGACTTTAACAAGTCTGCGGTGCTTTTTATATGCTTAATTGAATTATGGACGATCAAACAAATAATCCAAAGATACATTTAGCACTTTTGAAATGGCATCTATTTCAATGTCGGTAATTGCCCGCTTGCCGTTTTCAATTCGGGAGATTGATCCTCTGCAAGTATATACTGCTAACAATTCCAATTTGTCGGATAATTGCTGTTGGCTCATTCCGACAGATAGTCTTGCTTCGCGAATTCGTCTGCCAATAATATTAACTTCTTCAGAATCTAACAATCTTTTCATAAACACACCCAAATGTCTTGAATTAGGACATTTTTAGTGTATACTGTTAATAAAAGATTTATGTCCTACTAGTAGGACAAAAAGAGGCGAAAATGAAAGCGTGCACTTTTTTTGGACATCGAGATACTCCGCCCAGCGTTGAACAACGATTAGTGACCACAATTCAAGATTTGATCGTAAAGGAAAAAGTGAACATTTTTTATATAGGGCATCAAGGCGCGTTTGATATGATGGTATATCGTATTCTTCAAAAACTAAAAAAGCGGTATACTCATATTCATTATACAGTAGTGTTGGCATATATGCCACATCGAGAAATAGTTTATGAAAATACAGTGTTGCCGGAAGGAATTGAAACGACCATCCCGCGATTAGCCATTTTGTGGCGTAATCGATGGATGGTCGAACGTGCGGATTTTGTAGTGACATATGTTTGTCGATCGGCAGGTGGAGCAGCAACATTTGAAAAAATGGCTAAAAATATGGGAAAAAGAATAGTAGCATTATATCCGTAACTACGACCGCTTATCCCAATAAATGTTCCAGTAAAATTTTAATACCGATGGCGATGAGAACGATGCCGCCTGCGATCTGGGCACGGCGGCCGAAGCAACTGCCCGTTTTACATCCTACCTGTACGCCTACGGTGCATACGGCAAAGGTGATAAGGGCGATGACACCTGCACACAGCAAAAAGCCCCAATCGGGTACCAACAATCCCGTGCGATCTAACGCCATGGTGACACCTACCGCCATGGCGTCGATACTGGTGGCGATGGCCATGAGCAATAAGGTACGCCAATGGGTGGGGTCGCCGCCGCTTTCGCACTCGTCGTCACCGCGGAGCACTTCCCACAACATTTTACCGCCGATAAACGTTAGCAACCCGAAAGCGATCCAATGATCAAAGGCGACGATCTGCTTGGCAAATAAACTTGCCACCAAATAACCGATAACGGGCATAACGCCTTGAAAGAGACTGAATGCGCCTGCGATGGTGCACGTTTGTTTCGGGGTGGCGCGCCCCAATAAAATGCCGTTGCTGATGGACACGGCAAAGGCATCGGTCGCCAAACCGATGGCCATGAGCAGTAATGTTAACCAATCCAAGAAGAATCCCTCCCGCCAAACATGGTTTTCAGTATACACCCGAACAATATTCCTGTCAACCGATAAAGGGGTTGACATTTGAAGCGGGATGCTGTATGCTGGGAGAAGTTGAAAACTCAACATCTAGAAAGGAGACGGTCGGTTTGATCGATCGGTTTGAGCGATTTTCTCTGGCGATTGCGGAAATATCCCGACACTGGCATAAGTTGGCAGCGGAGGAAATGGGCAAATACGGGTTGAAAGGCCCTCACGCGGTGTATTTGATCACCCTGTATCGTTATGCAAAAGGTGTGACGGCTCCGCAACTTTGCGAACTTTGCGGGAAAGATAAATCCGATGTATCCCGCATGATGTCGATTATGGAAGAAAAGGGTCTTGTGATCAAAGAGGGATCTTTTCAAAATCGGTATCGGGGATCGCTGAAACTGACAGAGGAAGGGAAGCGGGCCGCCCAACATGTTTGCGGACGGGCGGTATTGGCGGTGGAGATCGCCGGACGGGGGTTGACCGACGAGGCGCGGGGGATCTTTTATGAAACCTTGGAACGGATCGCCGCCAATCTGCGAGAAATGAGTAAAGAAGGGTTACCCGAATAAAGGAGGACTATGTATGAGTGTACGGATTGTTGTGGATTCTACGGTGGATTTGATACCGCAGATCAAGGATCGGTTTGCGGTGGTGCCGTTGACGGTGCATTTCGGCGAGGAAGAATATATCGACGGCGTGACCATCGATCACAAGACATTTTACGAAAAACTGATTGAGAGCGATGTGCTGCCCAGCACCAGTCAGGCGACTCCCGCGGCGTTTGCAAAAGTGTATGAAGAAGTGGCCGCCGCAGGCGACAGTGCCGTGGTGATCACCCTTTCCTCGAAACTGTCGGGCACTTATCAAAGCGCAGTGATCGCGGCGGAAGATTATGATAATATATATGTGGTGGACAGTAATTCTGCGGCCATCGGTTCGGGCATTTTAGCGGAACTGGCGTTACAGATGGTGGACAGCGGTATGGATGCCGCCGCTATTGCCGAGAGGCTGACCGAAGAACGGGAGAAGATTTGTCTGATCGCGTTGGTGGACACCCTCGAATATTTGCAGCGGGGCGGTCGTCTTTCCAAGATGGCGGCGTTTGCAGGAGGCTTGTTATCCATTAAACCCGTTATCACCTTACAAGACGGCGCGATAGCGGTGTTGGGAAAGGCCCGCGGTTCCAAACAAGGAAACAATCTACTGGTGACCGAGATCGAAAAGGCGGGTGGCGTAGATTTTTCAAAGCCGGTCTTGCTCGGCTATACGGGACTTACGGATGTACTGTTGCAAAAATATATTGAGGACAGCGAAATGCTATGGAAGTTTGGCACCGATGATCTGCACACCACAGTAGTGGGCAGTGTGATCGGCACGCACGCCGGACCCGGCGCCATCGCCGTCACCTTTTTCAAAAAAGACATATGAGAAAGGCCGCCCGATTCCTTGCGGAATCGGGCGGTCTTTTTCATTTAAATTATTCGTCGCTGCCTTTGCTGAGCATGAGGTTTGCCAAGATACCGAGGATCAGGGCGCAGGCGATGGTGGTCAGGGTGACGGCACCGAATGAAACCGTCAAACCGCCGATACCGGTGATGAGGATGACCGAAGCCACAAACAGGTTTTTGTTGGCTTCCAGATTGACTTTTTGGATCATCTTCAAACCGCTGACGGCGATGAAACCATACAGTGCCATGCACACACCGCCCATGACACAGGACGGAATGGAGTTGACGAACGCCACAAAGGGGTTCACAAAGGAAATAATGATGGCACCGATGGCGGCAGCGATGATGGTGACCACGGAAGCATTGCCGGTGATAGCCACGCAACCCACGGATTCGCCGTAGGTGGTGTTGGGGCAACCGCCGAAGAACGCGCCAGCCATGGAGCCGATACCGTCACCAAGCAAGGTGCGGTGCAGGCCGGGATCGGTGAGCAGATCCTTTTCGATGATGGAGGAGATGTTTTTGTGGTCAGCCAAATGTTCAGCAAAGACCACGAACGCCACGGGCAAGTATGCCACGGCGACGGTAGCGATGTAAGCGCCGTCGACCTCTTTGATGCCTTTGATGGCGGTGAGGAAGGTGAAGTCGGGCATGCTGATGAAGGTGTTGAGCGTAACACCGTCCGCTACCAAGGCTTTGAACGAGTTAAAGCTGATAACTTTCAGCGCGTCGATACCGGCGGCGTTGCCGATCACGGTGAAGATCAGCGCCACGGCATAACCGGCGAGGATACCAATGATGAACGGAATGAGTTTCATCATTTTTTTACCGTAGGTGGAAGCCAGCATGGTGACTGCCAAAGTGACCAGACCGCAGATGATGGCGATCTTGGAATCGCCGCCGGCGGGAGCGGTCTGCAGGTCACCGATGGCGTTGCCCGCCAAGGACAGACCGATGATGGCAACGGTGGGACCGATGACCACGGCGGGCATCAGTTTATTGATCCAGTTAACACCCGCAAATTTTACGATAGCGGCGATGACCACATACACCAGGCCCGCGAATACGGCACCCAGAATGAGGCCTACATACCCCGCTTGAGCGGAGACCGCGCCGGCAAAAGCCGCCGCCATAGAGCCTAAGAAGGCGAAAGAAGAGCCAAGGAATACCGGGCTTTTCGCTTTGGTGAACAGTACGTACACCAGCGTGCCCACACCGGCACCAAAAAGTGCGGCGGCGGTGCTCATGGCATCGTCACCCGTGAGGCCGGCTTTACCGTTAGTGATGACCGGCACGACCAAGGTAGCCGCCATGATGGCGAGCAACTGCTGGATCGCGAACACGATCAGCTGGCCGAACTTGGGTTTGTCAGAGATTCCGTAGACAAGTTTCAAGATGATTGACCCCCTAAACATATTTTTATATTCCACACTTCCCGCGGGAAGCGCATCATATACGGACATAAAAAAATCCTGCACGGAAGATACAGGCCTAAAACTGCCCAAATTATATCATGAAACGGGCATATTGTAAAGAGAATTTGCGGAAAAAACTCACTTTTTGTCGAAGTTGCACGAGAATGAATATTTTGTATAAAAATGAATAAATATTCATTCAAAAAGTCCTTGACAAGGGGTATATAAGAGCGTATAATACGGAATATCAACAATGAAATTGAATATTTATTCACGGAGGCGTGTAACAATGGATAAAAGTCAAATCAAAAAAGTGGTTCTTGCCTATTCGGGTGGTTTGGATACCTCCATTATCATCCCGTGGTTAAAGGAAAACTACAACAATTGCGAAGTTATTGCCGTATCGGGCAACGTGGGTCAAGCGGACGAGTTGGAAGGTCTCGAAGAAAAAGCCCTCAAAACGGGCGCGTCCAAATTGTATGTGCTGGACCTTACCGACGATTATGTGGACAACTACATCATCCCCACCATGAAAGCGGGCGCGGTGTATGAGGAATATCTACTGGGCACCAGCCATGCCCGTCCCTGCATTGCCAAAGGATTGGTGGATATCGCCATCAAAGAAGAGGCCGACGCCATCTGCCACGGCTGTACGGGTAAAGGCAACGACCAGGTGCGGTTTGAACTGACCATCAAGCACTTTGCGCCCAATATGCCCATCATTGCCCCGTGGCGGGAGTGGGATATCAAATCCCGTGAAGAGGAGATCGAATATGCGGAGGCCCACAACATTCCGCTGAAGATCAATCGGGAGACCAACTATTCCAAAGATAAGAACCTGTGGCACTTGTCTCACGAAGGTATGGATCTGGAAGATACGGGCAACGAGCCGCAATACGAGAAAAAAGGCTTTTTGGAAATGGGCGTCTCGCCTATCGATGCCCCTGACGTTCCCACCTACGTCACCCTCGATTTTGAACAAGGTGTGCCGGTGGCACTGGACGGCGAGAAGATGTCTGCCAAAAACATCATTTTGAAACTCAACGAATTGGGTGGTGCCAACGGTATCGGTATTTTGGATATCGTGGAAAATCGCTTGGTAGGTATGAAATGCCGCGGTGTATACGAGACCCCGGGCGGCACCATCCTGTATAAAGCGCACAGTGTATTGGAATCCATTTGTCTCGACAAAATGACCATGCACGAGAAACAAAAATTATCCATCACCTTTGCGGAACTGGTATACAACGGCCAATGGTTCACGCCCTTACGGGAAGCCCTGTCCGCCTTTGTAGACAAGACCCAAGAAAAAGTGACGGGTAAAGTCAAACTGAAACTGTACAAAGGCAATATGATCAACGCCGGCGTGTGGAGTCCCTATTCGCTGTACAGCGAAGAGATCGCCACCTTTGGCGAAAGCGATTACGACCAAACCGATTCCAAAGGCTTTATCAACTTGTTCGGTTTGCCGATCAAAGTGCAAGCCATGGTGGACGGCAAAGGCAAGTAAGTTGTATTTTTCGGGCAGGAGGGACGAATAGCCCCTCCTGCCAAACCTGTTTTAAAGGATGTGTACCTCATGGCAAAATTATGGGCGGGACGGACAGATGGTGCCACCAGTCAACTGGCGGACGACTTCAATTCTTCCATCCGTTTTGATTGCAAATTATATAAACAGGATATCACGGGCAGTATGGCGCACGCTGCTATGCTGGGTGCCAAAAATATCATCACCTCTACCGAAGCAGAGGTCCTGATTGACGGGTTACAAGGCATTTTGGATGATCTGAACAGCGGCGCGCTCACCTTCGATATGACCTGCGAAGATATTCATATGTTTGTGGAACAGGTGCTGACCGCACGGATCGGGGACGTGGGCAAGAAATTGCACACCGCCCGCAGCCGTAATGATCAGGTGGCGTTGGATTTGCGGATGTATCTCCGTGAGCAGATCGATGAGATCGCGGCACTGGTCAAGCAACTGATCACCGTGGTTACCGATAAGGCGGAAACCTATGCTACTACCATTTTACCCGGGTATACTCATCTTCAACGGGCGCAACCCATCACCTTTGGCCATCATTTGATGGCCTATGCCATGATGTTGCTCCGCGATGTGGATCGCCTTGCCGATTGCCGTAAACGGACCAACGTATCGCCCATCGGTTGTTGCGCCTTGGCGGGTACTACTTACGACACCGACCGTCGCTTTGAAGCCAAGGAACTGGGCTTTGACGATATTTGCTTAAACTCGCTGGACGGTGTATCCGATCGGGATTTTTGTGTGGAACTGATGAGTGCCTTGTCGTTGCTCATGATGCACCTGTCCCGTTTCTCTGAAGAGATCATCCTGTGGTCCAGTTGGGAATTTAAATTTGTGGAACTGTCCGATGCCTTTACCACAGGCTCGTCCATCATGCCCCAAAAGAAAAACCCCGATATGGCGGAACTGGTACGGGGTAAGACAGGGCGCGTGTACGGTGATCTGATGGCGTTGCTCACCACCCTTAAAGGCTTGCCGCTGGCATACAACAAAGATATGCAGGAAGACAAAGAAAGCGTATTTGACGCGGTGGACACCGTGCAGATGTGTTTACAGGTCTTCATCGGTATGGTGGAGTCCATGACCGCCAACGAACAAAACATGATCGCCGCGGCGCAAAAAGGATTTATCAACGCCACCGACTTAGCGGATTATCTGGTGAAAAAGGGACTGCCCTTCCGCAGTGCTTACAAGATTTCGGGTCAGATCGTGGCCCATTGTCTGCGGGAAAACACCGTGTTAGAGGCGTTGCCCCTCGACACCTATCGCACGTTTAGCGAGTTGTTTGACAACGATCTGTACGAAGCCATTTCTTTGCGTACCTGTGTGGAAAAACGAATCTCCGAGGGAGGGACTTCCCTACAATCGGTGAAGGCGCAGATCGCCTATGTGAGAGCGAGGGTCACGGCATGACACACGTATTTATCGACGGCAGCGCGGGCACCACGGGATTGCGGATTTATGAACGGTTAGCTCATCGAAAAGATGTGGAACTTATCCGCTTGTCCGAAGAATACCGCAAAGAGGCGGGGGCCCGTCAAGATGCCTTGCACCGCGCGGACATTGCCTTTTTATGTTTACCCGATGCCGCGGCCATGGAAGCGGTGGCGTTGGCGGAGGGGGCGGACACGGTGATCATCGATACCTCCACCGCTCACCGCACCCATCCCGATTGGGAATACGGATTTCCCGAACTGTGCGGGCGACGGGAACGGCTGGCAAAGGCGAAACACATTGCCAACCCCGGTTGCCATGCCAGCGGATTTGTGGCCTTGACAGAACCCCTTGTAAGAGCGGGGTTGATCGCTTCGGATACGGTGTTGTCCTGCACGTCCCTGACGGGTTATTCGGGCGGCGGCAAAACCATGATCGCCGACTACGAAAGCCAGCAGCGCGATCCGCTGTTGGCGGCACCGCGGTTATACGGCCTTTCGCAACAACACAAACATTTAAAAGAAATGAAGGCTGTCAGCGGATTTGAACATCCGCCGCTGTTTTGTCCCATCGTTGCCCCGTTTTACAGCGGCATGGAAGTCATCGTCTCCCTGCCTGCCTGCCAACTGAACGGCACGACAGCGCAAGTGCGGGACGTATACACCGCCGCCTATTCCCAAGGGTTGGTACGGTTTTGCGACAACGCCGACGAAACGGGCTTTTTATCCGCGGCGGCGTTCAGCGGTCGGGATGATATGCAAGTTACCGTGGCGGGAAATGACGAGCGCATTCTGCTGATTGCCCGTTTTGACAACTTGGGAAAAGGCGCCTCCGGCGCGGCCATTCAAAACATGAACATCGTATTAGGTGTCCCCGAAGCAACGGGTCTGGTAATAGGAGAGAAATAACCATGAAACTGATTTCCGGCGGCGTTTGCGCTGCAAAAGGCTTTCAAGCGAGCGGTATTCATTGCGGCATTCGCAAAAACCGCACCAAACGGGACTTGTCCCTCATTGTCAGCGACGTACCCGCTACGGCGGCGGCGGTGTATACCACCAACTTGGTGAAAGGCGCGCCGTTGACGGTAACCAAACAACACTTGCAAAACGGCACGGCCCAAGCAATCATTTGCAACAGTGGCAATGCCAACACCTGTAATGCCGACGGCGTGGATGTGGCAGAAAATATGAGTGCTCTTGCCGCTAAGGCGCTGGGAATTGCCGCCGACGATATGGTGGTAGCCTCCACGGGTGTCATTGGGCAACCCCTCAACATTACTCCCATTGCCGAGGGGATCCCGGCCTTGGTAGCGGCCTTATCAGTAAACGGCAGCGAAGCCGCCGCCGAAGGCATCATGACTACCGATACCGTGAAAAAAGAAGTAGCGGTGGAATTTGAAGTGGGCGGTGTCACCTGTCGTTTGGGCGGCATTGCCAAAGGCAGCGGTATGATCCATCCCAACATGGCCACCATGCTGGTGTTCATCACCAGCGACGTGGCCATTGTCCCCGCCCTGTTACAAAAAGCCTTGTCCACCGACATCAAAGCCACCTTTAACATGATGAGCATCGACGGTGACACGTCCACCAACGACATGGTGACGGTATTGGCCAACGGATTGGCGGGTAACCCCCTCATCGACAGTGAAAACGACGATTTCGCCGTGTTCATGAAAGCCCTTAACACCGTAACGGTACAGTTGTGCCGCTTGATTGCCGCGGACGGCGAAGGCGCCACCAAGTTACTGGAATGTGCTGTAACAGGCGCGGCAGACGAACAAACCGCCAAAACGGTAGCGAAAAGCGTGGTCTGTTCCAGTTTGTTGAAAGCCGCTATGTTCGGTGCAGACGCCAACTGGGGTCGTGTGCTGTGCGCCATCGGCTACAGCGGTGCGGCGGTGGACGTAACACGGGTGGATGTCTCGTTCCGCAGTGCCAAAGGTACCGTTACCGTCTGCAAAGGCGGTGCGGGCGTACCTTTTTCCGAGGAAGAGGCAAAGGCCATCTTATTGGAAAAGGAAATTGAGATCTTGGTATCCGTAGGGGACGGGGACGGCAGAGCCAAAGCTTGGGGCTGCGACCTGACCTACGACTATGTCCGTATCAACGGCGATTATCGCACATAAGAGAGGGAACGATATGGAAACCCTATTTTCAAACGCCCAACGGGCGGAAGTATTGACGCAGGCTTTGCCTTATATCAAACGGTACACGGGCAAAGTGGTGGTGGTCAAATACGGCGGCAACGCCATGATCAACGAACAACTGAAACAACAAGTGATGGAAGATATCGCTCTGTTGTGGCTCATCGGCGTGAAAGTGGTGCTGGTCCACGGTGGCGGCCCCGAGATCAACGAACTGATGACCAAACTGGGCAAGCAAGCCGTATTTGTGGACGGTCTGCGTGTCACCGACAAAGAGACCGTCGACATCGTACAAATGGTATTGGCGGGCAAGGTAAACAAATCGTTGGTAACGCTGCTTCAAATGAAAGGCGGTCACGCAGTGGGCTTGTCCGGCATGGACGGCGGGATTATCGAAGCCAAGATCAAAGATGAACGGCTTGGTTTCGTGGGACAGATCACCAAGATTCGCACCAAACCCATCACCGACTTGTTGGAAAAGAATTATATTCCCGTTATCTCCACGGTGGCCAGCGACCATCAGGGAAACACTTACAACATCAACGGCGACACCGCCGCCGCCTATATTGCAGGGGCGTTGGGCGCCGAACGTCTGATCATGATGACCGATATTGCGGGAATTTTGCGGGATAAAGACGATCCTGACACCCTCATTCCCGCTATCACCGTATCGGAAGCAGCGGCATTGAAAGAACAAGGCGTTATTTCCGGCGGCATGATCCCCAAAGTGGACTGTTGTGTGGAAGCCATCCGCGAAGGCGTGAAAAACGTCATCATCATGGATGGACGGATCCCTCACTCCATTTTGATGGAACTTCTCACCGATGAAGGCGCCGGTACCATGGTGGTAGGTGACATAAATGAGTAATTGGCAATCTCGCGACAAGCAGTATGTCGCCAATACCTATAACCGTTTTCCCGTGGAAATCGCTTACGGGAAAGGCAGTGAAGTATACGACACCGACGGCAAACGATACATCGATATGGGTTCGGGCATCGGTGTGACCGCTCTCGGCATTGCCGACGACGGCTGGCTGGCGGCGGTAACCGACCAGTTATCCAAAGTCCAACACATGTCCAACCTGTACTATACGGAACCTTGCGGCAAGTTGGCGCAACTGTTGTGTGAACGCACCGGCATGAGCAAGGTGTTTTTCAGCAATTCGGGTGCCGAAGCCAACGAATGTGCCATCAAAGCGGCTCGAAAATACGCCGCCGAAACAAAAGGCGAGGATCAGTATACCATCCTCACCTTAGTAAACAGTTTTCACGGCCGTACCATCACCACCCTTGCCGCTACGGGACAAGATGCTTTTCATAAACAATTCAAACCCTTGACTGACGGGTTTGTGTACGCTCCCGCCAACGATATGGAAGCGGTAAAAGTTCTGGTGGGCGAACACAAGATCGCTGCCGTTATGGTGGAATGTGTACAGGGTGAAGGCGGTGTGTTGCCGCTGAACGAGGTTTTTCTGCAACAAGTGGCAGCGCTGTGCCGCGAACAGGATATCCTACTTATCATCGACGAAGTGCAAACAGGCAACGGCCGCACAGGTACGCTTTATGCCTATGAGCAATATGGTGTTACCCCCGACATTGTGACCACCGCCAAAGGATTGGGAGGCGGGTTACCTATCGGCGCCACTCTGTTTGGGGAAAAGACCGAAACCGTCTTGGGCTTCGGCGAACACGGCTCCACCTACGGTGGCAACCCCGTGGCTTGCGCGGGCGCCGTAGCGGTGTTGGAACGCTTGGACGATCCCTTTCTCGCAGAAGTACGGCGTAAAAGCCGTCTGGTGTTTGATGCGTTGAACGGTGCCGACGGCGTGGTATCAGTGTCGGGCAAAGGGCTCATGATCGGTATCCAAACCGTTCGTCCCGCCGCCGATGTGGTGCGAGAGTGCATGGCGCGGGGTGTCTTGTGCCTGACGGCTAAAACCAAAGTGCGGTTGCTGCCCGCTCTGAATATTCCCGATGACCTGTTGACAGAAGCCATCGACATTCTCAAATCCGTGTGTAAGGAGGGCATCTAACATGGACCTCAAAGGACAAAGTTTTCTCAAATTGTTGGATTTCACCCCCGCTCAGATCGAGGGATTATTGGATCTGGCGGCTGAGTTAAAAGCCAAGAAAAAAGCGGGTGTTCCTCATCGGTTATGCGAAGGCAAAAGCATTGCGCTGATCTTTGAAAAGACCAGTACCCGCACCCGTTGCGCCTTTGAAGTGGCGGCGGCGGATTTAGGTATGCACCCCACCTATTTGGATCCGTCGGGATCGCAGATCGGCAAGAAAGAAAGCATTGCCGACACGGCGCGGGTGCTGGGTCGGATGTACGACGGTATCGAATATCGCGGTTTTGGTCAGGAGATCGTGGAAGAACTGGCGAAATACGCGGGGGTACCCGTGTGGAACGGCCTCACCAACGAATTTCATCCCACCCAGATTTTAGCGGATTTTCTCACCATTCGGGAATACTTTGGCACTCTCAAAGGCCAAAAACTGGTGTATATGGGCGACGCCCGTTATAACATGGGTAACTCCTTAATGGTAGGTTGCGCCAAAATGGGGATGCACTTTGTAGCTTGCGCGCCCAAAGCCTATTTCCCTCACCAAGCCTTGATCGATACTTGTAACGCCATTGCCGCCGAAACGGGTGCTACGTTGGAGTTTTGTGAAGACCCCCTGACCGCTGTACAAGGCACCTCGGTCATCTACACCGATGTGTGGGTATCCATGGGCGAACCCGACGACGTGTGGCAAGAACGGATCGAACAACTGACGCCTTATCGGGTGACGATGGATTTGATGAACGCCGCCGGTGACCAATGCCGCTTTATGCATTGTCTGCCTGCGTTCCACGACCTGAATACGGGAATCGGCAAAGCCATTCACGAAAAATTTGGTATCACCTGTATGGAAGTTACCGATGACGTGTTTGAAAGTGACCGCTCCATCGTCTTTGACGAGGCGGAAAACCGTATGCACACCATCAAAGCCGTTATGGCGGCAACTCTATAAAGAAAACGCCCTCCACACGGAGGGCGTTTGTTCTTTATCGGGCGGGATGGATGATACCGCAAGCGATCTTGTTGCCTGACATCCCTGCGGGTTGTGAAGCAAAATCATCGGGATGGTCGTGCACGACCACCGCTTTACCGAAAACGTCCCGCACCGCAAACCGATCGGTGAGAAACGCCGAAAGCGCCGTGCCGTTTTGGGTGACAAACAGGGGTGGTAGATCCCCCGCATGAAAAGGGTGGGGACAATTATCGGGGTTATAATGGGTCATGGCACCGCCGAAAGGTTCGTCTCCCCGAGGCTGACAATCGGTTCCCCCGTGAATATGAAATCCCAATACGGCGCCGCCACAGGGGTTGGGGTTCACGGGCAATCCGTTCATTTGTGTTACCACCAACACACCGTTTCGGGTTTGATAAAAACGCACCGTCCCGTTGATAGCGGTCTTGTTCCCTTGCATCCATGCTACCGCGTGAGGTCGTTGCTTGAGAATAGGTAAAAACTGTGTAAGATCACCGTGTGAATACATCGTAACACCCTCCTGTTGTTTTCTATCAATATATGGAAACAACGGCAAGGATGTTCTTTTTGGATTTCCCCTTGCAAAGTCTGCGCTTTTTTGTCATAATGATGGTATATACTTAAAAGAGGTTGTATGTTTTATGTTTTTTCGCAAACCGAAAGTAACGGGCGCGGTGGACTGGCTCATTGTCGGTCTGGGCAACCCCGGCAAAAAATACGAAGGCACCCGTCACAACGCGGGTTTTGCCGTCATTGAAGCGTTGGCTCAGCAGTTGTCGGTGCGGGTCAATCGCGTGAAATTCAAATCTCTGTGCGGTGAAGCCGTTTTGGGGGACAAGAAAGTGTTGCTCATGATGCCCCAAACTTTTATGAACAACAGCGGCGAAGCGTTACGGGAAGCCGTCGCCTTTTATAAACTGCCCATGGACCGTTGTCTGGTGATCTGTGACGATATTTCCCTGCCCGTGGGCACCGTTCGCCTTCGCCGCAAAGGCAGTGACGGCGGTCAACGGGGCCTGCGCAATATCATCACCCTGTGCGGCAGCGAACAATTTCCCCGTATCAAGGTAGGCGTGGGTCAAAAACCCCATCCCGATTACGATCTGGCGGCGTGGGTGCTGTCCAAGTTCAGCAAAGACGAAAGCCCCCGTTTACTGGAAGCCGCCCGCAACGCCGCCAACGCCGCCGAATTGATCGTGGCGGACCGTATGGATGAAGCAATGAACACATATTCGAGGTAATTTCATGTCTGTTTTTGATGCCGCCCTTGCCGCCTTACCGTCACTGGTTTCCACCGTGGCGGATCTGCGGCAACAACGGTCGCCCGTGATGCTAACGGGCCCCGGTCACATCCACAAAGTGCTGTTAACACACGCCTTGTGCGCCAAACTGGCGCGTCGGGCGTTATTTGTCGTGGCAGACGAAGCGGAAGCCACACGGGTGTGTGAAGATCTGGCGGCACTGGGCGTGGAAACCCTGTTTTTACCTGCCCGCGAACTGTCACTGCGCCGTGTAGAAACCGCCTCACGGGAATACGAACAAATGCGGTTGGCGGTGCTCACCCGCATGGCGCAAAACCATTATCAAGCGGTGGTGGCGGTAGCGGACGCGGTGACGGGTTATACCATCCCGCCCCAAACCTTACTATCCCGTACCTTACGGCTAACGGCAGGCGCGCCGTTGCCGGTACGCAACTTAGCGGCATTTTTGGCCGCCGCGGGATATGAACGGTGCGACCAGATCGAAGGCCCGGGCCAATTTGCCGTGCGGGGCGGCATCGTGGACGTTTATGCGGCGCAAAACGCGTCGCCTTTGCGGATCGAATTGTGGGGAGACACGGTGGATACCCTGTCCTACTTTGATCTGTTATCCCAACGACGCACCGATTCTCTCGACAAAGCGGATATACCTCCCGCCTGTGAGATCATGTATGACGATGCCGATCTGTTAGCAAATCGGATCGAACAACTGGCCAATTCCCTATCGGGAAAACGGGCAGCAGTGCGGGAAAATCTGTTGCACGACGTTGACCGTCTGCGGGGCGGCACCCGTCCCTCGTCGGTGGATAAATATTTACCGCTCATCTATCCCGAACCTGCCACGGTATCGGACTATGCCAAAGACGCCTTGATCGTGGTATCCGAAACCTTAAAAGTCAAAGACCGCCTGCGTTCGGTGGATTGGCAGCTGCAGGAGGATATCAAGAGTTTACTGGAAGAAGATCAGTTGTGTTGGGAACTCTGCCGATACAGCGAAGATTTTGACGGGCTTGCCCGTTTGATCGCCCGCCACCCCTGTGTATTGATGGAAACTTTTTCCCGTTCTGCGGCGGGGATTGATATCGCGGCGTTATACAGCGTTACTTGCCGTCAATTGCCCGTTTGGTCGGGTGGATTGGACTTGCTGTGCGAAGACCTAAACGACGCCTTGTCCCGTCACCTTGCCTGTGTGGTACTGGCGGGACGAGAAGAAAAGAATGCCGCGTTACTGGCAGACGACCTGCAAAAACGGGGGGTCCCCGCCCTGTATGCGCCGTCACCCGAAAAACCCGTGAAAGGGCAAGTGTTGGTGGTGTGCGGCGGCATTTCCGCCGGTGCGGAATTTCCCGAAACGGAAACGGTGTTTATCACCCACGGACGAGTAAATACTGTGCGTCGTAAACGGCGGTTGCGCCATACCGGCAGCGAAATTCACTCCTTGTCCGAACTCACCGTCGGCGATTATGTGGTCCACGCCGCCCACGGTATCGGGTTATACGAGGGAATTCGTCAACTGGACGTACAAGGTGTGCGGAAAGATTATCTGCAACTGAAATACGACAAAGGGGATACCCTCTATGTCCCGGTCACCCAGTTGGATCTGGTATCCAAATACATCGGCACCAAGGACGATGTAAAAGTAAAACTGCACCGTTTGGGCGGGCAGGAATGGCAAAAAACCAAAACGCGGGTACGTTCCGCGGTAAAAGACATCGCCAAAGAACTCATTCAGTTGTATTCTGCCCGCATGGCCACGGCGGGTTTTGCCTTTGACCCCGACAGCGAATGGCAATACGACTTTGAACGGCATTTTGAATATGAAGAAACCGAAGATCAACTGCGGTGTATCGACGAGATCAAAACCGATATGGAACGAGCCGTTCCCATGGACCGTTTACTATGCGGCGACGTGGGCTTCGGCAAGACCGAAGTGGCGTTACGGGCGGCCTTTAAGTGCGTATCCCAAAGCAAACAATGCGTGTTGCTGGTCCCTACCACCATTTTGGCCTTTCAGCATTACAATACCATTGTCAAACGGTTTGAGGGATTCCCCGTCACGGTGGAAATGCTCTCTCGTTTCCGTACTCCCCGCCAACAAACCAAGATCTTAAACGATATGGCGGCAGGTCGTATCGATATTTTGGTGGGCACTCACCGCATGCTGTCCAAAGATGTCAAATTCCGCGATTTGGGATTGTTCATTGTGGACGAGGAGCAACGGTTTGGTGTGGCGCAAAAAGAGCGCATCAAAGAACTCGCCCCCAATGTGGACGTACTCACCTTGTCTGCAACGCCCATTCCCCGCACGCTGAACATGGCCATGAGCGGGATTCGGGATATGTCCATCATCGAAGAAGCCCCCCAAGACCGCCGTCCCGTGCAAACCTATGTGTTGGAACACGATAACGGCTTGATCGCCGACGCCATTCGGCGGGAACTGCGCCGCGGCGGACAGGTGTATTATATTCACAATCGGGTGGAAACCATCGAACGAGTGGCGGCGGGATTGCAAATGCGCATCCCCGAAGCCCGTATTGCCTTTGCCCACGGAAAAATGAGTGAGGATGAAATGGCGGAGATCTGGCGGCAGGTCATCGACCATGAGGTGGATATTTTGGTGTGCACCACCATTATCGAAACGGGTGTGGATGTGCCCAACGTAAACACGCTGATCATCGAAAATGCCGATCGCTTCGGCTTGTCCCAGTTGCACCAGTTGCGGGGACGGGTGGGACGTTCTTCTCGCCGTGCTTTTGCCTATCTCACCTTTGTGCGGGGGAAAGTGCTCACCGATGTGGCGGCAAAACGGCTGGAAGCCATTCGGGAATTCACCGAATTCGGCGCAGGCTTTAAGATCGCCATGCGTGATATGGAGATCCGCGGCGCGGGCAACTTGTTGGGCGCGCAACAACACGGTCATATGGAAGCGGTGGGATACGATATGTATCTTCGTCTGTTGGCCGATGCCGTCAACGAAGCCAAAGGCCAGACGGCGGCGCGGGAAGCGGAATGTTTGATCGATCTGCCTGTTTCCGCTCATATTCCCGAAAGTTATATTTCGGCCAACGCTCAACGGCTGGATATCTACCGCCGCATTGCGGATATCCGCACCGAAGAAGATTCCTTTGATGTATACGACGAACTCATTGACCGTTTTGGTGAACCGCCCGAAGCGGTACAAGGTCTTATTGACGTGGCGTTGCTCCGCAACATGGCGGCGGCACAAGGGATCTATGAAGTGAAACAAAGCGGCGATACCTTGCTTCTGTATCAGCGCACATTGGATCTGGACATGGGTTCCCGCCTGTCGGCGGCATTGCCGGGACGAGTGATGATCAGCGCGGGGTCCAAACCGTATTTGGCCGTCAAGGGCAAAGTGGGGCTCACGGTGTTGGATGTTCTCCGCGAAGCCATGCAAGCCGCCGCTAAAAACGAGTAATTCTTCACCTCCCCTTATGCAAAGGGGAGGTAGTTTTATTGGTACACCAAAAAGAACAGACGGACATTATCAATGTCCGTCTGTTCTTTTGCGTTGATAATCGAAGAGCGTGGATTTTATAACGTTTTCACCAATTCTTTTAAATAAGCGGCGAAGTCGGTGCCCACTTCGGGGTGTTTCAGTGCTACCTCACAGGTGGCTTGCAAAATACCCAACTTATTGCCCATATCGTAGCGAATACCCGTGAAATCCACACCCGTCATACCGGCCCGCCGTGCCAAGGTACACATAGCATCGGTGAGTTGGATCTCGCCGCCTGCACCGGGGGCGGTGTTTTCCAAGATCTCAAAGATCGAGGGGGGCAGTACGCAACGACCTAAAATGGAATACAACGACAGGATACGGTCTACAGTGGGTTTTTCCACCATATCAGTCACTTTGTACAAGTTATCGTGGAGAGGGGATACCGCCAACGAGGAGTATTTTTGGATCTGTTCCTTAGTCACTTCTTTGATCCCCACGACACCCAACCCGAACTCTTCATAGGCGCGGCATAACTGACCGCAAGCGGGATCGTCGCCGATGATCACGTCGTCGCCGTACAACACGGCAAAGGGCTCGTCCCCCACAAAGGAACGGGCGCAACTGATGGCGTGCCCCAATCCCTTGGTCTCTTTTTGGCGGATAAAGGTGATATTGGCCAGATTATTGATCCGTTGCAGTTCGTTCAGCTCTTCAAAACGGCCGCCCGCTTCCAACCGTTGTTCCAATTCGATATTGTGGTCGAAATGGTCCTCAATGATCCCTTTTCCGCGGTTGGTGATAATGAGAATATCGGTGATACCCGCGATCACCGCTTCTTCCACAATGTATTGGATAGCGGGTTTATCTACAATGGGTAACATTTCTTTGGGCATGGCTTTGGATGCGGGGAGTACACGGGTACCCAGTCCTGCTGCGGGAATGACCGCTTTGCGGATTTTTGCCACTGTAACTCCTCCTTACAAGGTAAACAATAACATAACGTATTGGGCGAAAACCAACACCAAACTGGGAAGCATGGCCATCGCAAACGATACGCCGCCGGTGTTTAAGAAACTTTGATTGTATTGCAGGTCGGGATCGTTTTGTAATTTTCGCGCTTTGTTTAAGACGTTTTGCATATAGATCCAGTTGCCGTACAGGCCCAAGATCACTTGTACCGCCAACATGACCACAGACGTGATCATCAAGATCAAATATAAAAACCGCGCGTTTTCCGGCATGGTGAACGTGGAGGGGAGCTGTGCAAATTGTTCGAACTGCACCATCAACGGCTCATAGGCTTTGGTATAGAAAAAGTCGATGACCGTGAGGAACGCAAAACACAGCCAACCCCACAACAGGTTTTTACGGTATAACAGCCATGTGTGTCCTAACAAAAACGCCGACCAGTTCCACGAGGTTTTTTTGCCGGTACGGCTCATTTTGACAAACCGTGGCAGGTAATATGCCGAATTTTGACCCAACACCGCCACGATGGTCTCCACGGAAACACCGTCGATCTCTTCCGTGCGGGGAATCCCGCCGAAAGGATCGTGACGAGAAGCGGGAAACGGCGAATAAGGGGTATTGGTGGGCGGTGTATATTGATTCACGCGAGGGGGTGTGGGTTGCGGGAATGTCCACGGTTCGCTGTCCATCTCCCGCCCGCAGTGAGAACAAAACTCCGCAAATTCGGGGTTCTCTTTGCCGCAATTGGGGCACTTGCGGGTCGGCGCGGCGGGAGCGGGTTGAGAGTCGGTTTTCGCCCACTGTTGATCGGTGCCGTGAGTATTTGCAAAATGGCAATGACCTTCTTGTTTCCAACAGTCACGATGATGGGGTGCACCGCATTCGGGGCAGGTGACGATATCGTCGGTTTCGCCGAAATGCTGACCGCAAACGGGACAGGATTGCCCTTCGTAAAAGAACATAGACTCACACTTTCTGAAAAAGATAGGGACAAGATGATTGTAGCGTGTTCAAGCGCAACTTTCAACAATTTTGGCTATCGTTTATAAAAAGTTAAAACTTAAAGATCAATCCACCGCTTCCACCGATTGTAAGGTGAGCGATCCGTCGTCGTTGCGTGCCACGGTGTATTGCTGGGTGTATTTGCCCATGTTGAACGTGGGTGGGATGGTGTGCCCTTTTTCGTCCACTTGTACGTCCCCGTTGGCTACATACGTCACTTGAACACGATAGGTATCTTTCGAACGGCGAATGGCACCCAATACGGGGGTGTACCCCGATGTGGTGATGGACAGCGGCACGTAATACTGCTGCTCGTCCTCGTTATATTCCACTTCACCCACGGTTTTGTGGGTCAGTGTCACTTCGCCGAATAGGTAGGTGAAGGAGTCGGCGATCACCGTTTGAGGGATCTTCATGCGCCAACCGGTACCATCCAACGTATAGATGCAGGAATTGTCTTTTTCCCGTAATTGACGAATACGTTCCGCCTCGGTCACTCGATAAACGGCGGACAATAATAAGGTATCCTGTTCGCCCGCGGCACCCTCCTCGAAGTTGGAGGGGCAGAACTGCATCACGGGATCTAAGAAAGTGTACAGTTCTTCGCGGAGAGGGGTGTCATCGCTCCACTTGGCAATGAGGCGGATACCGCCGCTGATGACGCTGATGACGCCGATGCAGGCGAATGCCAACACCAAAAAACCGAGAGGGGCGGCATAGCGCACCCGCCCCCGTTTCTTTTTAGGGGTAGGGTTGGTGGGTTCGGTTACTGTGTGAAGGTTTTGTTCACTCATGATCCGTTCCTCCTTTGTTAGTTAAAACAACCGTAAAATACATAGTTCGGATCCTTCGGGCCTTCCCAATCCCAAAAAAGCGCCGTTCGCCCCGTATACACGGGTGATATCCGTGACAGGGCGGGGCAACCGCTCCAAAGACAGCGCACCGCCGTTAGCAAAACGGGTAGCCTGGGGAGCGGTAACGGTGAGGGAAGGATATCCCGAAAACACAAAATCAGTGGGAAGTAAACGGGCGGAAAGGATGTTTTCCGTCGCTAATGTGCGGCAATCGTCGGGCGTTAGGCTATCAGCAAGGGAAAACCCCGCCGCCGCGGTGCGTCGCAATGCCGTCATAACGGCGCCGCACCCCAGCGTTTGCCCCAGATCGTCGCATAATGACCGAATATAGGTCCCTGCAGAACAGGCACAGGTAAGGGTGAGAACACCGCTTTGTTCGTCGTAGTTGTCGATCTCCAACGAATGGATTGTGACGGGGCGGGGTTGCCGTTCCACCTCAATGCCTTTGCGCGCCAATTCGTATAACCGAACCCCCTCCCGCTTGAGAGCGGAGGTCATGGGCGGGATCTGCAAAATCGAGCCGCGAAACGCGGGCAGCGCCGCTTCCACGGCGGCACGGGAGGGGATGGGCTGATGGGTGGGTACGACCGTCCCCCACATATCCAGGGTGTCACTGCGACTGCCGAATTGCAAGGAGGCCGTATAGGTCTTATCGTGACAGGGTAACAGCGGAACGGCACGGGTGGCTTTCCCAAAAAACAAGGGAAGGACCCCCGTTGCCATGGGATCCAGCGTTCCCGCGTGTCCCACCTTTTTTTCGCCTGTCAGCCGACGCAACAACGCGCAAGCGGCAAAGGAAGTCATATTTTGAGGTTTATCCAAACACAAAATGCCGTCCATAAGCGCCTCTTATTCCGTAATGCGGGGGACGGCCTTGGTAATGGCTTCCAACAATTGGCGGATCGCGTCTTCTGCCGTACCCGACAGGGTACAACCGGCGGCACGGGCGTGACCGCCGCCACCCAGTAATCCGCAGATGTGCGAAGCGTCGGCGTGGTTGCCGGTACGGGCGCTGACTTTATAGTTGCCGTCGGCTTTTTGGCGCAGGGTCAGGCCTACCCACACGCCGTCGATCTGGCGGGGCAGAGGGGACAACCCTTCCATGTCGTTTTCCGTGGCACCGCTTTGAGCCATCATCTCTTCGGTGATGACCATGGCGGCTACACGGCCGTTGTAATAATATCGAATGGATTGCAACGCCGCCTGTTCCAACACCAACCGCGCGCGGGATTTGATATCAAACATGGCGCGGTTGATACTTTCCGCGTGAGCGCCCACTTCCAACAATTGAGCCGCCATGCGGTGGGTGAGAGGGGTCACGTTGCTGTATTTGAAACAACCCGTATCGGTGGCAATACCCGTATACAGGCAATCCGCCATAGGTACATCCAATACCACACCCATGGCTTCAATAATCTGAAGCATTACCATGGCGGTGGCACCGTAATCGGCGGCCAATAATAAGTGTTTTTCAAAATCCCGATGAGAGGCGTGGTGGTCGATGCACAGATCTACACGATCCGCCAGAGGAAACAACCGTTCCCCCAACAAAGCGGCATCCGCCACGTCTACCGCGCAGATAAAGGACGGCTCAAACTCCTGATCGGGAAGATCCGCCATCATATATTCGTATTTTTCGGGAATGGGATCGTTGCACAGCACCTGCGCCTGTTTGCCGAGATGGCGGAGGGCGCGGCACAAGGCAAATCCCGTACCGAGGGTATCCCCATCGGGAAATTGATGGGTCAAGATCCAAACGCGATCGGCGGCGGTCAATTGTGCCGCCGCTGACCCTACGGTCAAGTGTTTACTCATGATTCGGTTCTTCCTTTTCCCCGTCTTTCACCAATTCGCTGAGGGTTTGGGCAATACGGGCGCTGTAAGCAATGGAATCGTCTGCCACAAATTGCAATTCGGGCACGTGGCGCAACCGCAGGGCGTTGCCCAGTTCCCGCCGCATATATCCCGCCGCGGATTTTAAGCCTTTCACCGCTTCTTTGGCGGCTTCGGCTCCTTCCATGGCGCTGACATATACCGTGGCATAGGACAGATCGCGGGTGACCTCTACACGGACGATGCTGATCAGTCCGGTCACGCGGGGATCCTTCACGGTGCGCAGGATGGCGGTCAATTCCCGCATGATATCCTCGCCGGTACGGTCCATACGATAGCTGGACATTTCGCATTACTCCTTTCAGTCACGGTATTCTTCGATAATATAGGTTTCGTAGATGTCGCCCTCTTGGATATCGGTGAATTTTTCCAGTCCGATACCGCATTCATAGCCTTGGGCCACTTCTTTTTGGTCGTCCTTAAAGCGTTTTAGAGAGATCATCTTATCGTCGCCGATGATGATACCGTCACGGACGATGCGCAGTAAATCGTTGCGGTAGACTTTGCCGTCCAACACGTAACAACCGGCCACCAGACCAACGCCGGTGATGCGGTATACCTGCCGCACTTCGGCACGGCCGTGAAGCACTTCGCGGGTCTTGGGCGCCAACATACCTTTCATGGCGGCTTCCATCTCGTCGAGGCAGTCGTAGATGATGCGATACATCCGCATATCCACTTCCGCGTTCTCCGCGGCCACTTGTGCCAACGGATCGGGACGGACGTTAAAGCCCACGATAATGGCCTTGGAAGCCTGTGCCAACATGACGTCGCTTTCGCTGACAGCACCCACGGCACCGTGGATCACGCGGACACGCACTTCTTCGTTGGACAGTTTCTCCAGCGATTGTTTCAGCGCTTCCACCGATCCCTGCACATCCGCTTTTACAATGACATTGAGTTCTTTCATGTCGTTGACCTGCATCTGATCGAACAGGTTATCCAGCGTGATTTTCTGATATTGTTTAAAGACTTCTTCTTTGGCCTGTTGTTTGCGTTGTTCCACCAGTTCGCGGGCCAGACGCTCATCGGATACGGCGTTAAACTCGTCGCCCGCAATCGGCACTTCCGACAGGCCCATGATCTCCACCGGTACAGAGGGTCCCGCCACGGTCACCTTGCGACCGCGGTCATCAGTCATGGCGCGAACGCGACCCACCGCCGTACCCGCTACCACCACGTCACCGGCATGGAGCGTACCTTTTTGCACCAACAAGGTAGCAATGGGGCCGCGCCCTTTATCCAAACGGGCTTCAATGACCGAACCTTTGGCGGCGCGATCAGGATTGGCTTTCAATTCTTGCACTTCCGCCACCAACAGCACCGATTCCAGCAACTGATCCATGCCCTGACCGGTATGCGCCGATACGGGAACGCAGATCACGTCGCCGCCCCATTTCTCGGGCACCAATTCGTGCTCGGTGAGTTGTTGCATGATACGGTCGGGATTGGCCTCGGGTTTATCCATTTTGTTGATGGCCACGATGATGGACACGTTGGCGGCTTTGGCGTGGTTGATAGCCTCAATGGTCTGGGGCATGATACCGTCGTCCGCCGCCACCACCAAAATGGCGATATCCGTTACCTGTGCGCCGCGGGCACGCATGGACGTAAAGGCCGCGTGACCGGGAGTATCCAAAAATGTGATGGATTGGCCGTTCACTTCCGCCCGATAGGCGCCGATGTGCTGGGTGATACCGCCGGCTTCGCCGTCGGTCACTTTCGTTTTGCGAATGGCATCCAAAATGGAAGTCTTACCGTGGTCAACGTGACCCATGACCACCACGACAGGGTCGCGAGGTTGCAGATTCTCATCGTTATCCTCGGTGGCGTCCATGATCCGTTCTTCAATGGTGATCACTACTTCCCGCTCCACTTTGGCGTGGAATTCTTCCGACACCAGATAAGCGGTATCAAAGTCGATCTCCTGATTGGCGGTGACCATAAAGCCCATGCCCATCAATTTCTTGATGACTTCGGCAGCGGTGGCCTTCAGGCGCAACGCCAGTTCCGACACGGTGATGGTCTCGCCTACCGTAATGGTCATTTGCTTCTTTTGGCGCTCCATCTGGATACGCTTCATGCGTTCCGCCTCGGTCTCGTGACGGCGTTGCGGTTTCTTGTACTGTTGAGATTTCTGGTTGATCTTTTGCTTTTTCACGGCACCGCCGTCACCGCGGACGCGGTTGGAGGTCTGCGCCATCACATCAAATTTCTCGTCATATTTATTTCCCACGTTGGTTTGGATGGCACGGGTATCCACCGTGCGGCGTTCCACGGGCGCGCGGCGAGGCGCAGGTTGTTTTTCCTTTTTGGGAGCGGGTTGAGCCGCTTTTGCCGGTACAGGGCCATCAGCGGGCTCTTTCGCCATGGTAACAACAGGTGCGGGTGCTGCGGCCGCTTTTTTCTCGGCGGCTTTTTCTTCCCGCTTTTGGTCAGCTTTGGCGAAATACTCGTCCAAACTGGCCATCGCATGTTTTTGGGTGTAATATTCAAAAACAATATCCAGTTCTTCTTCCGTCAATGCGGTGGCACTTTTCTTCGGCGTGTCGACATACTTGGCCAGCACTTCCACCACTTCTTTGGCGGGAACACCGAAGTCTTTTGCTACGTCGCTGACACGGTATTTAATCATCATAATGGGATTCCTCCTCTGATTCGTGATTGGCTATAGCCGAGGGGAGCCGAACCCCCATCGGTCAAAAATACGATGTTACCTTGTATCATCGTTACATTCGCTCGAAATACACAAAGGCTGTAGGGCCCGAGCAAAACCTTCGTCAGTGGTGGCGAGGCAGGCGATGGGTTTTGGGGAACCGATGGCATCTGCGATCTCGTTTTTGGACAAAGGTAATTGATACACGGGATGTCGGGCAGCACGGAAACGCAATTCCCGAACGGTACGGGAGGAAGCATCTTTTGCCAACATCAGCAAAACCGTTTTCTCACCGCACAGAGCGGCCACCGCGTCAAAGCCGGTCACCAACCGACCGCAACGGCGACACATTCCCAGCAGCCCGCTGAGTTTAGCGGGTGTCATGGGTGCGTAATTCCTCCTCCATTTGCGTATACACCTGTTCGGGAATACGGCAGGCAAATGCCTTTTCAAACCGACGGGCTTTGCGGGCGGCTTCCAGACACAGCGTGTCAGGACACACATAGGCGCCGCGACCGGCTTTTTTGCCGGTGAGATCCAGCGAAATATCCCCGTCGGGACCTTTCACGACACGCACCAGTTCTTTTTTCGGTTTCATTTCCCCGCAACCTGTACATTTGCGCAGGGGAATTCGTTTGGTTTGCATGGTTGCTCACCGTTCCCTTCAACTGATGTTTTCTTATTCTTCTTCGCCGTAGAAACCGCTTTCGGGGCGGATATCGATCTTCCAACCGGTCAATCGAGCGGCCAAGCGGGCGTTTTGGCCCTTGTTACCGATAGCCAAGGACAACTGCGCGTCCGGCACGGTGACACGGCAGGATTTTGCACCTTCGGGATCGATCTCCACGCTGACCACTTTTGCGGGTGCCAACGCAGCGGCGATAAAGGCTTCGGGTTGTTCGCTGTATTCGATGATATCGATCTTTTCGCCGCCCAGTTCTTCCACGATCTGGGCAACGCGGGTACCTTTGGCACCGATACAAGCGCCCACGGCATCCACGTTTTCGTCGTGAGCCAGCACCGCCAACTTGGTGCGGGAACCGGCTTCGCGGGAAACGGCTTTGATCTCCACGGTACCGTCGAAGATCTCGGGCACTTCCATTTCAAACAACCGTTTCACCAAACCGGGATGTGTGCGGGAAATGAGAATACGAGGACCGCGTTCACCGTCTTTCACATCCACCACATACACCTTGATGTGCATACCTTCGCGCAACACTTCGTTGCCCACCTGTTCGGTGCGGGGAAGCACGGCTTCGGATTTGCCGAATTCCACCGTGGCGGCACCCGTAACGGGATCTACACGGGAAACGCGGGCAGTGATGAGTTCTTGATTATGGCGTTGGAACTCGATGAGTTTCTGTCCCCGTTCCGCTTCACGGATTCCCTGACGGATCACGTGCTTGGCAGTTTGAGCAGCGATACGGCCAAACTGTTTGGTCTCCAGTTGAATGTCGATCACGTCGCCGACTTTGGCGGATTTCTTGTACTTGACCGCTTGTTCTTTGGTCAGTTCTTCTTCGGGATTTTCCACGTCTTCCACTACCGTTTTACGCAGGGAAACGGAAAATTCGCTCGTGGCGGTATCCATCACTACGATGATGTTCTCGTTACCGCCGTAGTCTTTCTTAACCGCCAAAACGATAGCGGCGCGGATCTTTTCCAGCAGATACTCACCGTCGATGCCCTTTTCTTTCACCAGCAGGCGCAGGGCCTCAAAGAATTCTGCGTTGTTGTTTTTCATGTCGTGTCATTCCTCCGTTATTGTTTCATCTGTGATCTCATCATCATCCCACAAATCCACCGCGTGTACCGACGCGATGTCTTTGAAGGAAAAGGTATACAGTTCTTCGGTTTCGGTTTGCAGTTGCAATCCGTCGTTGGGCGTACCCAACAATAGTCCCACATATTCCCGATTGCCGCTGTCGTCGGGGCGGATCAACCGCACCGTAACGGGCAACCCCTCGTATGCGTCGAAGTGCTCGGGTCTTGTCAACTCCCGTTCAATGCCGGGGGACATGACCTCTAAGCAATAGGACTGGGAAATGGGATCAACTTTATCCAACGCGGGACTGAGCAGATGACTCATATCCACGCAATCGTTGATATCCACCCCGTCGGGTTTGTCAATGATAACGCGCAAATACCAATCTGCGCCCTCTTTGACAAAACGCACATCCCAAATGGTCAATCCCAATTGGTTGGCGAAAGGTTGTGCCAGTTCGCGACATACGGCGGCGATCCCGCCGTCCGGCCGCTTTCCTTTTGCCATATACGCACCTCTTTTCTTGATGGCAAACACAAAGGAGCGGGTCACCCCACTCCTTTACTGTCAACATATCATACGATCATAGTATACCACACTTTTAAACAAAAGCAAGTCTTTTTTATAAAAAGGACTCTATACAAACGGCGAAATGTGTGATAAAATGAGGAAAATCGCGTGAGAGGAGCGCTTTTATGCAACTGGCGTCTCGCATTTGGTGTCTCTTGGCGTGGATCGCCTTGGCCTTTAGTTTATGTATGCAGACATTGATCGCGTTCGGCATGTATACCGGGGGCTCTGGTTTCAGCATCGTTCCCATCGTTGTGGCGTCGGTTTTGTTGTTGGTCGCCACCATCGCCACCGTGGCCCTACCCAAGAAAAAAGGGATCGGGCTCATCGTTGCAGCGGCGGCAGGCGTGTTGTTTATCGTAACGGCGATGCTCGTTTCGCGGGAATTCCCCATTCTGACCAACAAAATGGATATGGGATGGGGAATCACGGCGTGGCAGTTTGTCTACCGCCATCTGTCCCCGTTGCTAGTCCCGCTCTTTTTGTTGGGATATTGGTTCTGCTGGCGGGCGCAACAAGCCATCGATGCGGCGTACCAAAAAGAAACCGTCCCCGACAGTTATCTCAATTTGGGAGATTTCCAACTGAGCAAATTGGACGATGACGAATCGTAATGGTTGTGCCTTCCTCGCCGAGGGAGGCACACAATTTTTGGGCGAAAGGAGAAGCACCGCCATGTTCCCCATAGAATTTGAAAACCGCATGAAACGGCTATTGGGCGAAGAGTGGAACGCCTTTTTCGCCGCATTTACCCAACCGTTGACTACGCGAGGGCTGCGGGTCAACCGTTTAAAGATCATGCCCGAGGTCCTCATCGCGCTGTTGCCGTTTCCCGTGTCGGTGACCCCGTTTTGCGGGGATGGTTTGGTGACCGGCGACGATTTTCGGGCGGGCAGCGACCCGTTACACCACGCGGGTGCCTACTATGTGCAAGAATCGTCGGCCATGTCGGCGGTCACGGTGTTGGCACCTTGCCCGGGGGAACGGATCTTAGACCTCTGCGCCGCCCCCGGCGGCAAATCCACCCAGATCGCCGCCGCGTTGCAAGGCGAGGGGCTGTTGTGGTGCAACGAATACGTGCCCGCCCGCGCCCGTATTTTAGCGCAAAATTTAGAGCGATGCGGTGTGCGCAATTACGTGGTGTCGGTGGGGGATACCAACCGCCTATCGCCATCCTTGGCGCAGTATTTTGACGGTGTTTTGGCAGACGTTCCCTGTTCGGGGGAAGGCATGTTCCGCAAAGAGCCCGAAGCACTCGCCCAATGGAGCGAGGACAATATTGTCCTGTGTGCCAAGCGGGGACAAGCGATCTTGGATAACGCGGCGCGGTGCGTTCGCCCCGGCGGGCACTTGGTGCTGTCCACCTGCACCTTTGCGCCGGAAGAAAACGAAGTGGCGGTGGTGCGGTTTTTGCAGACCCATCCCGATTTTACCCTGACCGATTGCGGCGTTTCTTTCGGCCGAGGGGGCTTTGACGCCGACCGATTGGTGCCGTTCATGACGGCAGAAGAGTGTGCTTTCGCCCACACCGTTCCTCTGCAGTACTGTCGCCGCATTTTGCCCATGGACGGGGGCGAGGGGCATTTTATTGCCCGCTTTGTACGGGAAGGTGACGAGCGATTGCCGTCGCCGCCTGTGTCAACGAACAAGGAGACCGACAGTGTTAAAGCCGCCAAAGCGGTTTATGGCGACTGTTTTTTCGATACGCCGAAAGGCACGTTCGTACAACTGGGCGACACCGTTCGCCTGTTACCGCCCGACCTGCCTGCTGTTCACGGTGTTTCGCTCCTTTGCGCGGGCGTAGCCGCGGCGGAACTGCATAGGGGGCGGGTGTTGCGTGCAGAACCCGCTCACGCCCTCTTTCAAAGTGCCGCTGTTGCCGATTGTCGTCGGGTAATCGATCTGCCTGTCAACGGGCGGGAAATTGTTGATTTCCTCAAAGGCATGGAACTGTCGGTCGATACGGCCGACGGATATACCGCGATTGCCGTGGCGGGCATGGTGACGGGGTTTGGCAAGGTGTCACACGGGCGTTTAAAAAACCATTACCCGAAAGGCTTGCGATTGCTGAAATAAACAAGAGGGGAACTCCGCACGGAGTTCCCCTCTTGTTGTAAACGAAAACCACGCGATCATGAACTAAATGGGGTTCACTTCACGGGGGGCTTTCTATTGCAGAATAAGTATTGACAACGCCACAGGAGTGTGTTACCATAAACAATTGTAAGAGATAGAGGCGCGGTACGTCAAGAGTACCGCTGCACAACGGCTCGGCAGAGCGGTGCGGCGGGGAAGGGGCGGCCGCCGAAAGTCACTGTCGGCGGACAGCGGCTTGGTAACAGGGAATAAGATCTGTGTTACTGTCGCAACAAGTTGCGGAGAGCTATCAAACCGAATACCCCCGCCCATCCTGTCGGGACTCGGACTTGATAGCCGTTCTTACGGCTATTTTTTATTTTTAGAGAGGGATCTACCATGAAAAAGACCATTTTTACCGGTATAGCCACCGCCTTGATCACCCCCCTCACCGCCGACGGTGTGGATTACGACCAATTGGGTAAACTCATCGATTGGCAGATCGACGAGGGGATCAACGGCTTGGTCATTTGCGGCACCACGGGCGAAGCCTCTACCTTGACCGACGACGAGCACAAAGAGGTTATCCGCTACGCCGTACAGCGGGCGGCAGGGCGCGTGCCGATCATCGCGGGCACCGGATCCAACGACACCGACTACGCGCTGGAACTCACCCGCAGCGCCTGCGACATGGGCGTAGACGGCGTACTGGTGGTCACCCCGTACTACAACAAAGCCACCCAAAACGGGCTGATCCGCATGTTCTCTGCCATTGCCGATGCCTCCACTGCCCCTGTGATCCTATATAATGTCCCCTCTCGTACAGGGGTCAACATCGCCCCCCAAACGGTGCAAGCCTTGGCGGAACACGAGAACATCGTGGGTATCAAAGAAGCGTCGGGCAACCTGTCTCAGATTGCCGAAGTGTTGGCGCTGGCAGGGGATAAGATCGATGTGTATTCCGGCAACGACGATGAGATTATTCCCACCTTAGCGCTGGGCGGCAAAGGCTGTATCTCTGTGTTGTCCAACCCTCTTCCTCGCAAAACCGTCGCCATCTGCGACAAATTTTTCGCGGGCGACATCAAAGGCGCGGCGGCCTTGCAACTGGAACTGTTACCCCTCATTCGTGCCCTGTTCAGCGAAGTCAACCCCATCCCTGCCAAAGCGGCTATGGCGGCCATGGATTTCTGTGAAGACTATCTCCGTCTTCCCCTCACTTCCATGGAAGATGCCACCCGTCAGGTGTTGCTGAATGAATTGCGCAAGCAAGGAGCTATCTGACATGTTATACGATAACCTTTCTGTTGGTGAAAACGGTCACCTGATTTTCGCCGACCACGATACCGTGGAATTGGCGGCGCGTTACGGCACGCCTCTGTACCTCATGGACGAACAACGTATTCGTCAGCGGGCCCGCCTGTACAAATCCGCTATGGAAGACTATTTTCCCGCAGGTTCTTGCCCCGAATTTGCCAGCAAAGCCTTTTCCTGCCGCCGTATGTATCAGATTATGGCGGAAGAGGGGATTCACACCGATGTGGTATCCCCCGGCGAATTGTACACCGCTAAAACAACGGGTTTCCCCATGGAACACTGCTTTTTCCACGGCAACAACAAATCCGATGAAGACATCGCCATGGCGATGGATTGCGGAATCGGTTGGTTTGTGCTGGACAGTGTGGACGAGATCGAAGCGGTGGAACAACACGCCGCCGCCCGCGGCATCGTGCAAAAGGCTCTGCTCCGTGTCACCCCCGGCATCGATCCCCATACTCATCGCAAGATCAACACCGGCACCATCGACTCCAAATTCGGTGTGGCGTTGGAAACGGGACAAGCCATGGAAGTGGTGAAACGGCTGTTGCGCTGTGAGCATATCGAACTGCACGGATTCCATTGCCATGTAGGTTCTCAACTGTTTGAAGTATCCCTGTTCCGCGACGCGGCACAGATCATGCTCACTTTTGCCCGCGATGTGCGGGATACCCTCGGCTTTGCCGCCGATATCATCAATCTGGGCGGCGGTCTCGGCGTGCGGTATGTGGACAGTGATCCCGTGATCGACTATCGGGAACGGCTGAAAGAGATCGGCGGCTATATTCGCGAGACTTGTGCCGTTCTGGATATGACCGCCCCCAAGATCATGCTGGAACCCGGCAGAAGCATGGTAGCGGATGCGGGCATGACCCTGTATACCGTCGGCTCAGTCAAAGAAGTCACCGACTACCGCAACTATGTGTCGGTCAACGGCGGTATGACAGACAACCCCCGCTACACCCTGTATAACGCCGATTACACCGTTTTAAATGCCACCCGTGCGGATGAGCCCATCGTGTATAAAGCCACCTTGGCAGGTCGCTGTTGCGAATCGGGCGACATTCTGCAACGAGATGTGATGATGGCGAAACCGCAGCGTGGTGATATCATGGCGGTGCTTACCACAGGCGCCTACAACTATTCCATGGCCTCCAACTACAATCGGGTACCACGCCCGCCGGTGGTCATGCTGAATAACGGCGAGTCCTATGTGGCGGTCCGTCGTGAAACCTATGAAGACCTGTGCGCACTGGACGAGTAATAAATTTTCAAATAAAAACTTTATAAAACCTCTTGACTTTTTGCGAGGAAGTGACTATAATCAATTCGTTGTCTTGCAACACGCGCTCGTAGCTCAGCTGGATAGAGTGCTTGACTACGAATCAAGAGGTCAGGGGTTCGAGTCCCTTCGGGCGCGCCATTGAAAACCCGCATGGTTAAGCCATTTGTGGCTTTGCCCTGCGGTTTTCTTTTTGCCAAAACCGCCGTTTTGGGGTTTATTTGGGGTTTGTTGCTTTCAAAACGCCCTGTTTTCTCCCCAAAATCTCCATTCTGTCCCTTGATCCGCAAGCCGAAAAATCACCCCGCTTTTCCGCAGAAATATTTTTCTAACTCGTCCATGTTTATCAATCGCTTTTTCCCTATCCGAACATGCGGTATCTGTCCGTTCAAAACCAGTTGACGGATCGCATACGGTGTTACGGCCGTGTGGGGATCCGTTTCCCGCAATTCTGCCGCCGCTTCGGCTATCGTTCGCATTCTTAACATGGTAGTGGCTCTCCTTTCCGTGTGTTTTTTATGCTTTTTTCTCATATATGCCGCCTCATCCGCGCGCTGCTCATTAAATGCGTGCGCGGGCGCGTAATACAACGCATGCGCACGTGCACGCGCGGCGACATTCCCTTTTATTCCCTTTTCTGCTATCACCTACAACAAATTGAGGTTGACGGCTACGGCATAAAGGAACGTGCGCCGCCATCGGCTCCATTCGGGTTTCCCTGTCATGGGCGGATATGGCCGCTCATACTTTACGTTGTCAATCACGCCTTGCCGGTACGGTTTCGGTATCATGTCCAGTGCCCGCTCAATAGCAGAAATACGCTTCTCCATCACCGCTACCAGGGCGGTGTTTTCTTTTGCGCGGCATTCCTCGATCATCCGATCCATGTCCCGCACGGCATATAACGCTTGATAAAAAACGGCCTGTGGCAAATACAATGGGTGATCCTTTCGCACGTGGTATTCCCGCATAGCGGTATACTGTCCTGTTCTCCGGCGCGTGTTTGGGTTGATGTTCGTACTATCCTGATGGCCGACTGTTGCCGACCTCGATCATGATATATCGCTGATACGGCATACCTGTTACGTCGTGTATCCCGCTCACAATACTGTTTTTGAGGATATAATATCCCCGCTTGGCTTTCGGTTGCTCCCGCCATTTGTCGGCGTGGATCACCGTATGCTTGACAATCGGTTGATTCAGCCCCTTGCTCTGTGTCCACCGTTTCCGTGTGGCAGCGTTCGGTTGTTGAAATGTGCGCTCCGTTTCTTTGATAAGATAACTCGCTAACTGTCCGTAATCGCCCGTCCGATCCAACGGCGTGATGTGAGGACGGCCAAAGACCCATAACTCATAGAGCACCTTTAAGGGAATAGCCGGTATCACAAGGTGATGATGTACCCGCTTGCGCTCATATTCCGTCACCGTGATATATCGCACCGGCACACCGTTTTCCTTGCACCATACCCTGTACTTCCGCAGGAATCGACTTAAATCCTGCTTTGCTTCTTCGGGTGAGCGGGTGTATTCCCGCCGATACCCTAACACTAAATGCCAGTCACCCGCGCCGAAATTGGCATTGATAAGCCGCCGCAGATGGGTTTCCGCGTTCCGTCGGTTGATCTCCTGTTGTTGCTCCCGTGTCGGCTCTCTCTTTGCAGATCGGCCACACCGTTTCCCGTATCGTGCGGAATAATGCTTTTCTACTTCCACCACTTTCCCTGCGGTAATCGTTTTCATAACGTATGGCATTTTCACGCCCGCTCCTGTCGGTTAAATAATACTTTGAACAAGGTTGCAAGGCGCGTAAACTCTCACTTTTCGGAGCACCGCGCCGCGCCGATAATTGTTGACAGAGCAAAGGCGCAAGTGCTATAATGAACTTGCGGCGCAAAGCCGTTCTGCCAAAGCACCCGTGAGCGTACCGGCGCATATCACGGGTGTTTTCTTTTGCCTGTTTTCAACTGTCAATCCTCGTCAAGGTGGAAAAACCGCTCTAACCGACGTTTCACCCTGCGTGGCAAGATCTCATCCAGTAGCCATACGATAAAGGCCACCGCCAATATGTAACATAAAATCACAAATAACGCTGCCATTCTATTGGCCATCCTTTCCTGTTCGCTCTGCCGTGCTCACCACACCGGCAGGGCGTTTTTTTGTATTGCTTTGTTCATGGATGCACCTCTCGATCCACCCGATCAGCTGCAACAGTTTCGCCGCAAACGTCGCCGCTTCCCGCTCTTTTTCCTCGCGTGGCTTATCTTGCCGGTCGGGGATGGATCCCCACGTTCCCACGTGGCCGAGCATGAGGTGGCCCAATTCGTGAGAAGCAATAAGGCGTTGTTTGTCAAACGGTTCGTTATCACTGACGAGAATAACAGGCTGTCCACAACAAATATACGCTTGGCCGGGGTTGCTACTCTTTGGATGATATGTCTTTGCCTGTATTCCTAACTTCCTGGCTAATTCGCCCAAATCGATTGTCACCCCGTTATAAACGCCCTTCATGTTTTATTCTCCTTGCCTCAGTGGTTGCCGCCTGTTCAGCAGCTCCTT
Organism: Acutalibacteraceae bacterium; assembly: GCA_045541495.1. Lineage (GTDB taxonomy): Bacteria > Bacillota > Clostridia > Oscillospirales > Acutalibacteraceae > RGIG3009. The sequence continues at coordinate 84,629 of JAZQJE010000044.1, forward strand.
GATCTCCGCGTACCCCAGCCCCATGTCATGCAGCACAACGATCTGTTGGGACACTTTGGAAACGCTTTATCGGCTCCTTGCACGTTGCCGCCTGTAATCTTATTCAGCACTTCCCCAAACCGACACGCCGCGGCAAACGATACGTGCCCGCTTGTTCCTTTGCGGTCAATCACCACGGTATGGCTCTCCGCGTTACAAGGAGCGCCCAGGGCAACCGTTATCCCGTACTTGCGGCATAGTGTGCCGATCTGAACGGGTAAACGATTGACACCGCAATCCATAAGTACCTGTAATGCCCGCTTGCGCTGGGTGCTTTGTTCCTGCTTGGTGGTTATTTGGGTTTCCTGCCGATGGTTGTCCCGCTCGACCATTAAAACGTCCTTCATAGTTTATTCTCCCTTTTGTTGTCACAGAACTGTGACTACTCGCTTAAAAAAATACTTGCTACATGTTCGGGGGACAGGCCCAATGCACGCGACATGTCTTGAATTTCCGACACGCGCGGCTCGCGTGTTCCGTTGACAATATTACATGCTTTTGTTCTGTCCCATCCGACGGCCTTTGAAAATTCGCGAATTGATTTGTAGTGGCCATACACCAGACCGCGTATGCTTGCTTTCATTATTATATCCCCTTTCAGTCACAGAACTGTGACATCTAAAATATACCATTCCCTGCCGTGCTTGTCAATCGTTTTGTGACACTTTTTTATGATTGCTTAATTTTGTCATTGATTTTGTGACAACCGTGTGTTATACTCCAAATATACAAGGGGGATGGTACAAATGACGTTTGGGGAAAAACTAAAGAGCATTCGCTTAGCACGCGATATGTCACAACAAGATTTTGCAAAGTTGCTTAACACTTCAAAGCAAGTTATAAGCCGTTACGAATTAGGTCAAACGACACCAAAAATTAGCGTGGCTGCCGCATGGTGTCAAATTCTCAATGTTAGTTTAGATTCTATGCTTAACGATGATATGCCGGTTTCCGAATCGCTTGCAGGAGAGCGCGGCAGTTATCTCGCTAACATTCTGCAGCTCCCGAACACAAAAAGGGTCCCTTTACTCGGCACGATTGCTTGTGGGGAGCCAATCACGGCGACAGAGAATATCGACCAGTATATAGAGGTTTCCGAGGGTATTCACTGCACCTTTGCGCTGCGGTGCAAGGGGGATAGCATGATCGACGCACGGATTATGGACGGCGACGTGGTGTATATTCGTGAACAGCCGCAGGTGGAAAACGGCGAGATTGCGGCGGTTCTGATCGACGACGAGGCTACGCTGAAGCGTGTGTATTTATCCGACGGCGTGGTGCAACTCGTCCCCTGCAACGCCAAATACGCCCCGATGGTGTATGCCGGTGCGCAACTGGAACAACTGCGTATCCTCGGCAAAGCGGTCGCATTCACCAGTTTAGTGAGATAAGCGGAGGCCCACTATGTCAAATTTAAAAGCCGTCTTTGCGAATAACCTTATGCAGTATATGAACCAAAGAGGGGTAGACCGAAATCAATTATGCGATGATTTAGGCTTTAAATATTCAACCGTTTCTGAATGGCTTTCTGCAAAAAAATATCCGCGCATAGACAAAATCGAATTGTTAGCAAATTATTTTGATATTCAAAAATCAAATTTAATTGAACGAGTGGCGGAAGAGAGTATTATACTCACCACCCAAGAGGCCGACCTTATCCGCGCCTATCGCGCCAAACCCGAACTGCAAGCGGCGGTCAATAAACTGTTGCTTGGCTGACCCGCTCGGCCATATCTCGATCATAAAGGGGAATGAACGATGAAAACCTATACCATCATCGGCGGTGTAAACGGCACCGGCAAGAGTAGTCTAACCGGCGTTCTGAAAGCCGAAACCCGTGAACTGGGGCAGATCATCGACGTGGACAAACTGAATATCCTGCACGGCGGCCCCATCGAAGGGGGCAAAGCGGCCGTGCGGATGATTGAACAATGCTTGCGGGATGGTGTCAGTTTCACACAGGAAACCACGTTGTCGGGGCGGAAAACCGCCGTTACCGCCAAACAAGCGAAAGAAGCAGGATATCATGTCCGTCTGTACTATGTGGGACTCAATACGGCAGAAGAAAGCATTAAGCGCATACGCAATCGAGTACAAAAGGGCGGGCACGATATTCCCGCAGCGGATGTACTGCGCCGCTATGAGCGGCGGTATGCGGATATCCTTGCCGTGTTGCCCTATTGTGATGAAGCCGTATTCTACGATAACGAAAACGGGTTTACCGTGGCGGCGATCTACCAACACGGCGAACTGATACGAGCGGGCGGCCCG
>JAZQJE010000045.1:0-59627 GCA_045541495.1 Acutalibacteraceae bacterium
GTTAATTCTCTCGTCTTTTGCATTGTTTAATTTTCAAGGTCCTCGCCCGCCTGTTTTTCGGCAGCTCGTCTATAATACCACCACCTACCCCTTTTGTCAACACCTTTTTTGAAGTTTTTTAAAGATTTTTTGAACTCCACAAGATAAGGGGGGCAACTGCCAAAAACCGCGCTCTATATAGCTATTTCCCAGTAGGCTCTCGCCCTTGCAAAAGGTGGTGGGTAACGGGATAGCACAGACTTTATCGGTGGGGTTGACGGCGATCAACACGTCCTCATCCTCGTTTGAGCGAGAAAATACCAGTGCGCCGTTTTGCTCGGCAACGGGTGTGAACGCTCCCTCGCAAAACACGGGGTGCGCTTTGCGCAAAGCGCCCAAGGCGCGAAACCACTCGATCAGGTCGGTATCTTCCTGTCCCCACGGATAACAACCGCGGTTAAAGGGATCTTGATATCCCTCCATACCCGCTTCGTCCCCATAGTACAAGCAAGGGACACCGGGGATCGTGTATTGCAACAGACCCGCTAATTTAAGCAGTTGCTTACCCCGTTCTCGCTGTTCGGGGGACAAGCGCTGGCGGGCTTGCCACGACCGACCGCGGCCGCCCGACGACTCGCCTGAAAGCAAGGTAAGGGCACGCTCGGTATCGTGTGTACCGAGGGAATTCATGAGCAATCGCACCACTTGGGGCGGATAATTTTCCAACACGGTGAAAATGCGGTCGAAAAAGCGACCTGTGTGATGTTCCCGCAGATAATCGAGGATCGCCGTGCGGAACGGATAGTTCATAACGCTATCCAATTGTCGGCCCAGCAGGTACCGCCGCCGATGGCCGTAACTGTGTTTATTGCTGGCGTCTTCCCACACTTCGCCCAATACCACGGCTTGCGGATCGGTTTCTTTGACAGCGGTACGCAACGCTTCTAAGAAGCCGTCGGGCAGTTCGTCTGCCACGTCCAAGCGCCAGGCGGAAACGCCCGTTTGTAACCAGCGGCGCACGATCCCGTTTTCCCCTGTAATATAGGATAAAAACTCGTCGTTTAATTCTTCCACTTCGGGCAGAGTCTCGAATCCCCACCATCCCGCGTAGTCGTTGGGCCAATGGCGAAAATGGTACCACGGCCGATAGGGGGAGTTTTGGTCGCGGTATGCCCCACCGTTTCCGTATCGTCCGTTTTTATTGAAATATACGCTGTCGGCGCCCGTATGGCTGAACACGCCGTCCAACATGAGGCGAATCCCCTGTTGTTTGGCCGCCGTCGCCAAGTCTTTGAGATCTTGCTCTGTCCCCAACAGCGGGTCGATACGGCTGTAGTCCGCCGTATCGTATCGATGGTTGGAATGGGATTCGAAAATGGGGTTGAGATACAGACAGGTGACGCCCAAGGATTGGAGATAGGGCAGTTTTTCGGTGATGCCTTTTAGGTCACCGCCGAAAAAGTCGTTGTTACGCACCACACCCCGTTCGTCGGGCCGCCAATGAGGTTGTTCGCCCCATGTAGGATGCAGGACACGGTCGGCGGGGACGTTCTTTTTTGCTTCGCCCGAACAGGCAAACCGATCAGGGAAGATCTGGTACATGATTCCGCCCGTCAACCAATCGGGCGTGGTAAATCCCTCTTCGTAGCAGGTTAATTGCCAACGGTCGCCCTCTTTGTCGGCAAGATAGGCGGTACCGCCCTCGCCGCGACACAGATAGCGACGGCCGTGGTCGGTTTCCAATTCAAAACCGTACCAATACAGATCGGGGGTGTCGGGAGTCAAGTGACATTCCCACCATTCGGCGGTGTCCCCCTCCATACCGGCCCAAAACATATCGTTTCGTTCGTCCAGTGCGCCGTCACGGCGGTAGACCGTCCACGCGGCGCGACAGCCAAGATCCCGCGGCAAGCAAATGCGCAGGTGGATCGGTGTATACTGCGCTACCGCCCCAAAAGGTGAACGGTAACGGCGATCGCGGGAAGAAAACAGTTGCATAACGCACCTCTTTATATAATCCTATATATAACAGTATCCTTTATTATGCCACAAAACCACGTCTTGTACAAGTGGATGGCAGAAGATTATTGACTGAAACAAAAAAATAGAGTAAGATAAGGGCACAAGGGGGTGACGAGATGGCCGAGCCTTTTTCCATCGGTATTGCGGGATTGACGGTGCGTATGCACCCGTTATATGACCACGCGCGGCAGTTTTGCCGCGACTATTTAACGGGCGACACCGAGGCGGACTTAGTTGCCGTATCGTCGACAGAAGCCATTGCCCGCGAAGCGGAAGATCTGCCTGACGGGTCACCTGCCTTTTTAGAACCCCTTTGTTTATATCGACAGATCGCGGAACAGTTGCCCGCTTTCGGGGGATGCGTGTTTCACGGTGCCGCCATTGAATACGGCGGGAAAGCTTATTTGTTCACCGCTCCCAGCGGGACGGGGAAATCCACCCATATTCGGTTATGGGCAAAACATCTGGGTCCCGCCGTGAAGATCGTGAACGGGGACAAACCCATTTTGCGGTTGACAGACACGGGTGTCAACGTGTGTTCTACGCCGTGGGCGGGGAAAGAAAACTGGCAACGCAACTGTATGGTGCCGCTGGGCGGGTTGTGCCTGCTTCATCGCGGGGAAACCGATACCATTCGACGGGTAACGCCCGCCGATTACGTGAGCGAATTGCTCCGACAGGTTTATTTGCCCGCCGACGGGGAAATGTTGGATAAAACCTTATGGGTGTTGGATGAGATCTGTCGGCAGGTGCCACTGTATTTGCTGGAATGTACTATGAACGAAACGGCGGTCATCACCGCTTTTGAAGGAATGACGGGAGAGAAATATGGCGATGGAAAAGATGAAAATTCGTGACGGGTTCGTGTTGCGGCAGGTCATGGGAAAATCTATGGTCGTAGCGGTAGGTCAGCGTAGCCGTGAATTCAACTGCATAATCCGATTAAATGAGGTTGCCGCCGATCTGTGGACATGGTTGACCGAAGGTGCCACCAAAGAAACATTGGTTGCCCGCTTACAGGAGAAGTACGACATCCACGAGAACACCGCCATGCAGGATGTGGATAATTTTGTGTTCGCCTTGCATAAAGAGGGGTTGCTGGAATATGAATCAACTGCTGACCGTTGAACAGGCACTGGAACAGGAAGGCGTCTTCGTCACCACCACCTCGGGCGTGAGCATGGAGCCTTTGTTTCGGCATCGGCGGGACACGGTTGTGGTCGTACCGCCACAGGGACGATTAAAAAAATATGACGTGCCCCTGTATCGGCGGGGAAACGAATATGTGTTGCACCGTGTGGTGGACGTGACACCTGCCGCGTATGTGATCTGCGGGGATAATTGTATCAACAAAGAATTTCACATCACCGACAACGAGATCGTGGGGGTTATGACGGAATTCTACCGCAAAGGGAAGCATTACACGGTGAACGACAAGGGATATCGGGTATATGCCCGTTTGGTGGTGTTCACCTATCCGTTGCGGATAGCATACTACCGTTGCCGCGCCGTGGCGGGACGGATATACCGCGCACTGTTTATAAAAAAATGACGGGAAGTCTTTTGAAAAGACTTCCCGTTTTTTGTTACCAACGGCTGATGTGTCCTTTTTTGAGAGCGGCGGTGAGCTTGTGATTAACATCGCCGTAAGCGGCGGACAACCCTTTGATCAGGTCTTTCATTTCTTGGCGAGCGGTGCACCCGTCCACGGGGCAACAGGACGGCACCAGCGGCAATTTTTCCCGCTGAACAAATGCCGCCAATTCTTTTTCTTGTATGTAGATCATAGGTCGGATGAGGGTAATCCCGCGCCGATCCAATTCACTTTTGGGGGAAAAGCACGCCATGGTCGCGCCTGATAACAGGTTCATGAGCAACGTTTCGGCGGCATCGTCCTGATGATGGCCCAGCGCCACCACGTTACATCCCGCTTCCACGGCGACACGGTGGAGGGTGCCCCGCCGCATCCGTGCACAACGGCTGCAAGGTTTTTGGTCGTCGCTTTTCTGTGAGACCGTTTCCCACAGATGGGTGCGTTCGACGATATGCGGAATGGCCAATTGCTCACACATTGCCGCCACTTGCGAATAGTCGGTCTCGCCGTTAAACTGCGGGTCCAACGTGATGGCCGTGAGAGAAAACGGATGAGGATAAAACCGTTGTAAACGGGCAAGAAGCAAGAGCAGTGCCATACTGTCTTTTCCGCCCGATACGCCCACCGCTACGCGGTCATTCGGTTGTATCATGGCATAATCGTCCACCGCCGCGCGTAACGGCGACAAGAGATCCCGATGTCCCGACATAGGGTCGTTCCTTTCCGTTTAGAGTCACAAAGCGGGGGCGTCGAGGGCGCCGCCCCCTACAACGTTTTTTCGAATTATCAACCTGCCAATTTGGCGGCGGTGACAGTGTTTTTCAGCAACATGGCAATGGTCATGGGTCCCACGCCGCCGGGAACGGGGGTCAACCATTCCGCTACTTCCTCTACGGCGGGGTCTACGTCGCCGCACAGTTTGCCGTTTTCATCCCGATTGATGCCCACGTCGATGACGGTTGCACCCGCTTTGACCATGTCAGGGGTGACGAATTTGGCGCGACCTACGGCTGCCACCAAGATGTCAGCGGTACGGCAAAGTTCTTTTAAGTTTTGGGTGCGGGAATGGCAAATGGTGACGGTGGCATTCTCGTGTAACAATAACATCGCCATGGGTTTGCCGACGATGTTGCTTCTGCCGATGACCACGCAGTTTTTCCCCGCTACCTCAATCCCGCTGCGATGAAGCAGTTCCATGACACCCGCGGGGGTACAGGGCAAGAAGGTATAGTCTCCGATCATGATATGTCCCACGTTAGCGGCGTGGAATGCGTCCACGTCTTTTTCGGGGGCGATGGCGGCGATGACCGCTTTATCATCCAAGTGAGCGGGCAACGGCAACTGACAGAGAATGCCGTGAATATCGGTGCGGGCGTTTAACTCCTGTACCAATGAGAGCAACTGTTCCTGTGTGGTGTCTTCGGGGAGAGTGAATTCCACCGAACGGATCCCCACATCGGCACAGGCTTTTTCTTTATTGCTGACATACACGCGGGAGGCAGGGTCGTTACCTACCAAAATTACCGCTAAACCGGGGGTGTTGCCCGCGGCGGTCATGGCCGCCACTTCCTGCTTTAACTCTTCACGAACGGCGGCGGCAATGGCCTTTCCGTCAATTTTCTTCGCCATGGATGGTCTCCTTTTCATCGTCGGGGGTGGTAGGTCGGTCGGTTTCGGCAGACTCGTCCGCCAAGGGAATGGTGCCCGCCTCGGTTTCGGCAACAAACAGGTCTTTGGGAGAACGGTTAGCCATGGCGCGAAAGATAAACAACAACGCCAATCCGCCCAATACGGACAACGCCGCTACGAGGCAAGAGACCCGCATGGTACCCAAATACAAACTGTCGGTACGCAACATTTCAATGAAGAAGCGGCCCGTACCGTACCACATAATATACATGGCAAACAGTTGACCTTTAAATTTGTACGCCTGCTTGGACACGATATGTAACAAGAGCAACCCCAGCGCACACCACAGCGATTCGTACAGGAACGTGGGGTGTACGGGTTCGGAATGGACATACCCATCCAAATTGTTGTACACATCGGCAATGCGGTCGCCCGTCATGCCCCACGGCAGGGTGGTGTTGCCACCGAAGGCTTCTTGGTTAAAGAAGTTGCCCCAACGGCCGATGGCCTGTCCGATCAAAAATCCCGGTGCGGCCAGATCGAACATCCGCAGGGTATCCACTTTTCGCAAGGGACACATCCACAGCGCGGTGACAAACGCGCCGATCACGCCGCCGTAGATGGCCAGTCCCCCGTTCCACACTTGTAAAATGGTGACGGGGTTGGCAAAATAGTCCGCTCGATTGGCGGAAAACAGCACGTAATACAGCCGCGCACCCACAAAGGCGCACAGGGCACATACCAATACCACGTCGATCATAGGATCGGTTTTGATGTCAAATTCTTTGGCGCGGCGGAACGCATACACCACCGCCAGTAAAAACCCGACGGCGATCAGCAGACCGTACCATTTGATGGTGATGTCCAACCCGAACAGATCGAACGATACGATGGTATCGGACACGGGCAACGTCCATCCCAATTTCGGAAAGGAAATGTAGTGTTCCATACGATCACTCCTTTATGGGTAAAATGAGGGACAACGCACAAGCCTCTTCGGCAAAATCGGCTTGTAACCGTTCATACACCGATTGTATATCAAGTGCTGCCACTTCGTCAAGTATGGAAAAGGCTTCTCGGCCGCACAAGTGGCCGTCCAACAACAGATCGGCACAACTTTCGGCACTGTCGGTCTGAGAGAGCATGCGGCCGTAAACAGCATTGCGACATTCCGTAAACTGGTCGGGGTCGATGCCCTCTGCCTGCAGGCGGCGGATCTCTTCTTTGAAAGCGGCACAGACGGCCTGCGGGTCGGCGGATTCGCCGCCGATCATCCAACAACCGTAGCCGGGACCGCTCCAATAACTGACGTCAAAAGAGGGGTTGATGAGGCCCTCCTCCATCAAGCGGGCGTACAAGGGGTTGCCCCGCCCACCGATCAGTTCTTCCAATACCGCCGCTGCGGCAATGTTGCGAGCGGACTCGTCAAACAGACCCTCGGCGGTGTTTTGGGGGACTTTATATCCCAAATAAAACAACGGGGTCGCCACGGGCATGTGTTCTTCCACAATCGGGTTCGCGGCATGAAACGGTTCGTCCACCGCCGCGCGGCGCGGCACTTGCGGGGAGCAAGGTTTCAAATGACAGTCTGCCGCCGCTTGCACCTGCTCACAGGTGATGTTGCCCGCCACCACCAACACCATATTGTGGAGATTGTAAAACCGCCTGTAGCAACTGTATAACAGGTCGGGGGTGATTTCGGCAATGGAGTCCACCGTGCCCGCAATATCGATGTTGACGGGATGGTTATGATACAGGGCGGTCATCAAATTACAAAAGACCCGCCGCGACGGGGAGTCTTCCCCCATACGGATCTCTTGCCCGATGATGCCCCGTTCTTTTTCCACGGTCTGTTCCGTAAAATACGGGCTTTGGACAAAATCCAGCAATACATCCAGTGATGCTTCAGCGTTTTCGGTGCAGGAAAATAAGTAGGCAGTGTGGTCAAAGGACGTATAGGCGTTGGCATTGGCGCCGGTTTCGGCATAACGATCGAAGGCGTCGCCCTCTTCGCTCTCGAACAGTTTGTGTTCCAGATAATGGGCGATACCCGCCGGCAAATAGGTGGTGTCGGTGGCACCGTCTTCCACAAAAGCACTGTCAATAGCACCGTATTTGGTGGCAAACATGGCGTAGGTGGTGGTGTATCCCTCTTTGGGCCACACGTAGAGCGGCAGACCCGAGACATGTTGCTGATAATAATACCGTTCGCCCGTGCGGGCATTTACGATCTCGTTCCAGTTGTTCACGCCTGTCCCTCCTTTGGTGCCAACAAATACACGCTTCCCGGCGTGATCCGACGAGCGGCGGCAATGATATCGTCACGGGTGACGGCAGCGATCTCTCGCGCGGTGTCGGCGGGGGTCTTCATGGTGTCGGTGATGCCCTGCGCCACATACCACGCGCCCGCGGCCGATTGGGAGTCGTTTACGCCTTGAAAGGCTTGCAACATGACACGGCGGGCGTCTTCCATATCGTCGTCGGTGAAATCCCCCTGCCGCAGACGGTCGATCTGCCGAAGAATCTCCGTTTCGGTGCGGGAAACGTTGGCTTCCTCCACGCCGCTTTGCACGAATATAACGCCTTTCAAACGGTCGTATTGAGCCGAACAGTAATAGCACAGGCTCAATTTTTCCCGCACATGGCGCATGAGCAAACAGGTGGCCGTGCCGCCTAACATGGCACACATCAACCGTGTGGCGGGAACGCGGGGGTCGTCGCCCGCGCAACCCGCTCGAAATCCCATTACCAGTTTGCACTGGTTGACATCCAGGCGTTCGGTTTGACGGCGCAGTTCCGGCATGACCACATCGGTCTTGGTGATACAAGGGACCGGACTTCGCCCTTCCACGGCGGCAAAGCCCTTTTGCAAGGCGGCTTCCACCTGCGGTAAGGCAGTTTCGTCCTGCATCACGATCTGCACGGTAGCTTCCCGCAAGGCCCGTTTCCACGCGGCGGTTACTTGTTCGGGGGTGAGGGCGGCAATGCGCTCCACCTGTCCGTACCGGCCGATACTGTAGGCTTCATCGGGGCACAAGAGTTGTTCGCCGCGGCGGCGGGCATAGGCACCTTTTTCGTTGATCTGGGCTTCCACCTCTTCTGCCAAACAACGGCGCTCCGTGGCCACGTCGGCGGCGCGAAACACCCCGTTTTCCAAAGCAGGGGAAAACAGCATATCACATAGCAGTTGTCCGCAGGCGGCGGTGGGAGTCTCTCCCGACAGGGCGAAACGGTCGGCGGTACATTCGGCGGTGAGGATCAACGCCTGTGTTTCGCCGATGCGCGCCACGTCCCCGCTGACGGCGGCGCCATATAAGTGGTTTAACCGCCGTTGCAGAGCGGTGTAATCGGGGTAGCTTTCGCAGGCGCGGGTGAGCAAACGGGGCAGCAGGGCATATTCTTCCACCGTGTCTGCCGACAAGGGTAAAAATAACGCCACCGCGATTCGCGCGGTTTTAAAACGAGAGTCCGGCAAGGTGACGAGGCGTACACCATTACCGAGGATTTGATTGGTTGGGTTCATATCCCCATTCCTCATTTCGGTTAATGATAACTCAGTATACCACATCTTGCCATAAAAGTGTGACGGTTTTGTGATTTTTCTGATTTTATTCACTTCGTAAAGCTTCTACAGGACGAAGACGGGAGGCTTTATAGGCGGGATACACCCCGAACACGCATCCCACCAACAGGGAAAAGCCCAAAAAGGCCGCAAAGGTGCCCACCGACACGTTGGCGGCAATGCCCATGGCCCGTAAGACTGCGGTGAGTGCCAAGGACGGCAACAGGCCCAACACACCGCCGCAGGCGGACAGGATGACCGATTCTGTTAAAAATTCCGATAGAATGCGTCCTTGGGTGGCGCCGATGGCTTTTTTGATACCGATCTCCCGCGTGCGTTCGCTGACCGAGGAAAGCATGATGGTCATGATCCCGATTCCCGACACCAACAATGAAATGCCGCTGAGTGCGGTGAGTATCAACGCCACCGCATCCACTACCGTGTCCAGCCGCGCTTTTTGGGTGGCTAAGTTGTCGGTGCGAAATAAGACGTTACCGTCGTACAAGCGGGATAAACTCTGTTCGATCCGTTGTTGAGCACGGTCGGTGTCGTCGGTAGCGGTACGCACGGCGATCTGGTCAAAGGTGTCTTGTCCCGTAATATCCTGTACGGTGGTATAAGGCGCGTAGACCATGCCGGGGATAAACGAAGTAAGGTTTTGCAGTAAACTACTGCCCGTTTCGGTGACACCCACCACGGTGAGGGCATAGGTATACCCGCCTGTATTCACTTCCACCACTTTACCGATGATGTTACTGCGGCCGTAACTTTCCATGGCCACTGCTTCATCCAATACGCAGACTTTCGCCGCCGATACCACATCTCCGTCGGAGATGAGGCGGCCATGTTTGAGGGACAGGGAAATCACTTGGTCAGCACCCGCGTCAATGCCGCACAAGACCGATTGTTTGGTGGAGGACAACAACGAAACATCGGCATATTCCACCGTTAACGGCATGGCGGAACGAACACAGGATAAACTGCGAATCATCGACAGGGCTTCCTTATTAAGGATGGCCGTCGTACCGTCGGCGGCGGTGACAGAGACCCCGTTCATGCCCATGCTTTCCAATTCGCCGTCGATAACCACGCGGCCCGCCGCGCCCAGCACCGTGACCACCGACACCATCATGACTCCCACCGCGATCCCCACCACCGTGAGCCACGTGCGACTTCGTTTGCGAAACAGGTTTTTAAATGCGCCGCTTATCAGTTCACTCATGGGCCAACACCATTGCCGTTTCCCCTTTCAACTGTTCGGGATCACGGACAAGACGATCCCCCGCCGATACCCCGGACACCGCCAACACCCCCGTCGCGCAGTCCCGCGCGCCTTCAATGACACGGCGGCGGGCGGTGCCGTCATCGGTACAGACATACACATATTCATTGCCCTCCTCATCTTGCGCCACACAGTCATAGGGGATCAGCAACCCTTTTTCCACGGTGTCCACCACGATGGCAACGGTGGCACCCAGTCCCACCCGCAGGGAGTTGTCGATCTCGGTTTCGTTAAAGGCGATAACGGCATCCACCACGGTTTCGTTGACGGTGCCCACGTATTGTTGTCGAGCGGTATCGGACAGGGAAAGAAGCGTGCCATGATACAAAGGCTTTTCAAAGCCTACGCCCTTAATCTCCACCGCTTGTCCCGCTTTCACTTGTTGCAAATATTTTTCCCGTACCACGGCGGCGATCTGCAATTGTTTGCGAGGGGCGATCACCGCGCAGGGAACCGACGGGTCGGTGAGTTGCCCTTGCTTTACATTGACGGTGGTGACCGTTCCCGAAGCGGTGGCGGTCACGGTATGGGTGGTATCGGTGATGGTATCGGGAAGAGCGCTGCCCATTTGGGATAATACCGATTGGGTGGCGGTCACATCGACAGAAAAAAGCGGGTCGCCTTTCTCCACCTGTTGCCCGACGGTAACATACACGTCCCCCGCCACACAGGGAAGTTCAAAAAACACCTCGGTACTGTCTCCTTGCTGTACGCGGCCGGTGCAATCCACCGTTTGCCGCACCGTTTGTTCTTGTAAAGTAACGACCGATACCTCTACGGGTTTTGGTTGCTGCCATTCTTTTATACCGAATATTAAACCGATGCACAGTGCCGTCCCGATCATTAACAGGATATATTTTTTCATCGATACCACTCCATTCGGTGTTAGTCTTTGACACAAGCGGAACAATATCCCCTGTTTTTTTTGGAATAAAATTTTTACAGCGATTTATGACGATGTGACAACCCATCCGCACCACTCCCCCGCCGCCGCATACAATGAAGCATAGGCACTTTTGAAACCATTAAAGGAGGAATACGCAGGTATGATCATCGATCTTCGGCAGGTCGCCCTGACGTATCAATCGCCGGACGGAGAAACGGAAGCTCTTCGTGACATTTCTTTTTGCATGGAAGAGGGAGAATTTGTCAGTATCGTGGGCCCTTCCGGTTGCGGGAAATCCACGCTTCTCTCGGTGATCGCGGGTCTGGAACCGCCTTCATCTGGCACAGTGACGGTAGACGGTGAACCCGTGACGGCGCCGTCGCCGAAAGTGGGATTTATGCCGCAACGGGATCAGTTGTTTGAGTGGCGCACCATCTGGAGCAATGTGACCTTGGGGTTGCAGATCCGCCATCTGAACGACGCGGCTCATCAAGCCCATGTACAGGCGTTATTGGATCGGTATGAACTGACCGATTTTGCCCATAAACGGCCGTCCCAGTTGTCGGGCGGTATGCGGCAACGCTGTGCGCTTATACGCACCTTGGCTACCGATCCGTGTATTCTGCTGTTGGATGAACCGTTCTCCGCCCTGGATTATCAAACGCGGCTTTCGGTTTCCGCCGATATTCACGATATCATCCGTCGGGAACACAAGACCGCTTTGCTGGTCACTCACGATATCGCCGAGGCGATCAGCTTATCCGATCGTATTCTTGTTTTATCTCAGCGCCCCGCCGTAATCTGCAACGTTCATGTGTTGGAGGAATTACGGGGGGTTGCCCCTTTGGAACGGCGGGACACGCCTTTGTTCCATACCGTTTTTAACGCTGTTTGGAAGGAGTTGAACGACGATGACTGAACCGACCCTTTCCGCGGCACGCAAACAGTATTTGCGCGCGCGCCGCCGCCGTTCGGTCTTCATTCAGACCATGCGCGTATTGTTACTGGTCGCCCTGTTCGGGTTGTGGGAGCTGGCCGCCCATTTAGAATGGATCGATCCCTTTATCGTCAGTTCCCCGTCCCGCGTGGTTGCCACCATCGGCAACATGTATGCAAACGGCGATCTTTGGATACATCTGGGCACATCCTGTCTGGAAACCGTGGTAGGGTTTGTGTTGGGAACGGTACTGGGAACGGTCATCGCCATCTGTTTATGGTGGAGTGAGACACTCTCCCGCCTGTTGGACCCCTATTTGGTGGTGCTTGGCGCGTTGCCCAAAACCGCACTGGGTCCTATTTTCATCGTATGGATCGGCGCGGGAACGGCCTCCATCATCGCCATGACTCTTGCGATCTCCTTGGTGGTCACCATTTTGGATATGCATGTGGGTTTTTTGTCTACCGACCCTCAAAAAATCCGTTTAATGCGCACCTTGGGGGCTACCCGACATCAGATCTTATGGAAATTGGTATTCCCCGCCAACTACGACACCTTATTTAACACCTTACGGGTCAACGTGGGGTTGTCGTGGGTCGGCGTGATCATGGGGGAATTTTTGGTATCCAAAGCGGGGCTCGGCTATCTCATTGTTTACGGGTCACAGGTGTTCAACATGGACCTTGTTATGGCAACGGTATTCTTACTTGCCATTGCCGCAGTGGTCATGTATCAGGGCATTTTGTGGCTGGAGCATATCCTCAAAAAAACCTTAGGAGTGATCGTATGAAAAAACTCATTGCGTTTCTTGCGGCGGCGGTACTGGTGTTCGCCTGTGTGGGATGTACCCCGAAAAAGCAAGAAACCACCGTTATCCGCCTCAACGAAGTGACCCATTCGGTGTTTTACGCCCCTCTGTATGCCGCCATGAGTTTGGGGTATTTTGAAGAGGTTGGACTTACCGTAGAATTGACCAACGGCGGCGGCGCCGACAAGGTCATGACCGCGGTACTTACGGGACAATCGGACATCGGTCTGGCAGGTCCCGAAGCCTGCATTTATGTGTATAACCAGGGAAAAGAGGATTATCCCTTGGTATTCGCTCAACTGACCAAACGGGACGGATCGTTCCTGTTCGGGCGCTCCGATGAAGCGTTTTCGTGGGAAAATCTACGGGGCAAGACCATCATCGGCGGCCGTGTGGGCGGCGTGCCCGAAATGACCTTGGAATATGTGATGAAGCAACACGGTGTCCTCCCTCATGTGGACGCCGTAGTCGACACCTCTGTCCAATTTAACATGATGGCGGGGGCGTTCACCGGCGGTAACGGGGATTATGTGACCTTGTTTGAACCCACCGCCACCGAACTGCAGAACGCGGGCAAGGGGTATATTCTCGCCTCCATGGGGCAGGAAAGCGGCGAAATTCCCTACACCGCCTTCTTCGCTTCTCAAAACTATATGGCGGAAAACAAAGACCTCATTCAGAAGTTCACCGATGTGATCGCCCGCGCCCAGCGGTTTGTGCGGGAAGCCAAACCCGAAGACATCGCCGAAGCGGTAGCCGACCAGTTTCCCGACACGGATATGGCGGTACTGACCACCGTGGCGAAACGGTATCAGGACTCCGACGTGTGGAACGATACCCCCGTTATGAAACGGGAAGCTTTGGAACGGTTGGAAGCGGTTATGGAAGAGGCGGGCGAACTGGCCCGCGAGGATTTCGTGGATTTTGATGAATTAGTCGACAACTCTTACGCCGAAAAAGCAAGTAAATAAAGAAAACCGAGCAAGTCTGCAAAAGCAAACTTGCTCGGTTTTGTTTAGGGAATGTTCCCACCCCATCACCGCCCTACGGGCGGAGCTTTTTCTCCCGAAACGGGCCCCTTTTGTCGTTTCGCGACATTTCCCCCGCCAAGCGGGGGGATCTACCTCAAGGAGAAGCCTTTTTATGGCATGTGATCAGACAATCCGATTAAGGGTGTTGCCGTTATTAAACGAACGGATGTTGTCGCAGATCACCGACAAACAACGACGGCGGGACTGGGCGGCGCCCCACGCCATGTGAGGAGTAAAACACACGTTATCCCGCTCTAACAAACGGGAGAACGGGTGATCGGTGCCGAACGGTTCGACACTGTACACGTCCACGCCGAGGCCGCCCAATTTGCCGCTCTCTACGGCTTTTGTCACGGCTTCTTCGTCGGTGACGGCGCCTCGCGCCACGTTGATGAGTATCGCCCCCTCTTTCATCAAAGACAGGCGTTGTTCGTTGATCAAATGACGGGTCTCGTCGGTGAGGGGCACGTGCAATGATACGATATCCGATTGCGCACAGAGGGTATCCATATCCACTTGTTCAAAGCGGTCCTCGGGTTTACGGCGGCACATGAGTACCCGACAGCCCAAGGCTTTCGCAATTTCGGCTACTCGTGTCCCGATACTGCCACCCCCCACGACACCCCATGTCATCCCCGCAATTTCATGGTACACAGGAGTTAAGCGGTTGGCGATACCGCCGCGAGTATAGTCGCCGCTGTGGACAATGTTGCGATATTCGGTAAGATGGGTACACAGGGACAGTGCCATAGACACCGCCACCTGCGCCACGCTGTCACTGGAATAGGCGGGAACATTGCACAGAGCAATACCCTTTTCTCGGCAATAGTCCAAGTCGATGGGGTCATATCCCGTGGCCGCCACACAAATGAGCCGCAGTCTATTCGCCCCTTGCAGCGTATCCTTGTTCATTTTGAGTTTGTTCACAACCGCCACGTCTACGTCTTTAAGACGATCTGCCATTTGGTCGGGAGTGGTGGTGCGATAAACGAACACCGTCCCAAATTCTTTAAGAGGGAACAGATCCAGATCGTCGCCCAGTGTTCCCGCATCTAATACGGCGATATTCATACAGTACCTCCTATGGGTTCCACGGTAATAAGCGCCCGCACATTGAGGCTGCCGTCGCTACGGCGGGTTTCAAATACGTGGGTGTTGCCGTTATCGGCTTCGCCGTGGTAAATGGTGAGAGTTTCGCCCAGTTTGGCTTCCGTCACATAATGAATCTGTACGCCCGCGACACGCCGATCGTTTATGTGAGGAATGTGGTTACACAGCCAATCGGGGTAGCGGGTGTTGTTAAGGTGTCCGTTACAATCCACATCTTCATACTGTACCGTGCGGGTCGCCACCTCGGCGAGAGGGACACGGGGCATGACAAAACGGGGCGACAACGGTAACGGGTCGTTATGGGAATAATGCAGGTCGGCTTCGTCCACCCGTACCAATGTTCCGTTTTGAATATTGACCAATGCCCATGTTGCCACCGCTTCGGCGATCAGGTCGTCTCCTCTCCACAATTGATAACTGCGCCCGAAGGACACGCCCCGCTCGGCGCACGCCCAAGTGCGGGCGGTGACCTGTTCGTACTCGTATAACGGGCGGTACAATTGCAAGTTTACCCGACTGAGGATAAAGGCATAGCCTTTTTCAAACAACTCCCGATAGGACGGGCCTTCGGCGAGCATTTGGTGTACCGCCGCTTCCTGCAAATATCGCAAAACGGCGGCGGGACGTACCAAGGAATTGTATCCCGCGTCGGTGGAAAAGACTTGGAAAGTTTTTTCAAACGCCATGGTATTCTCCTTTATGTGAAAGAGCCGCCTTGTAGGGCGGCTCTCCTGTTTATTGCAACGCCGCCATGCTTTGTTCCAACAAGGTCAGTTTTTCCCGCAACTGTGCCGCTTGGGCACGGGCGGTGTCCACCACCTGCTGAGGAGCTTTATCGGTAAAGGCTTTGTTGGCAAGACGGCTTTCCACGCCTGTCAACTGTTTGGTGACGTTATCGATTTCTTTTTGCAGACGGGCTTTTTCCGCTTCGCGGTCCACCAGATCGTCCATGGGGATCTTGATGGTAGCGCCGTCGGTAACCACCGTCACCGCGCCCGCCACATCAAAACTATCGCCGATATGCACATCCGAGGCAGATGCCAATCGCCGTAAGAACGGGATGCCGTCTTCAAAGGTCTTGGTAAACACCGTTTCCACATAGACCTGCGCTTTGCGGGAGGGGGGCACGTTCATTTCGCCGCGGCGGTTACGAATGGCACCGATGGCGTCCATGATGCGACCCATTTCCCGTTCTTCTTCGGGGAAGCACAAGGATTCATCGTACACGGGCCACGTCGACACCATCAGCGACTCTCCTTGGTGGGGCAGCGATTGCCAAATTTCTTCCGTGACGAAGGGCATGAAGGGATGGAGCAGTTGCAACATGCCGGTCATGACATACACCAGCACCTGACGCGCCGCCGCGGGGTCTTCGCCCTGTAAACGGGATTTGCACAATTCGATGTACCAGTCACAGAAGTTGTCCCAAATGAAATCGTACAGTTTTTGTACCGCGATACCCAGTTCGAACTTCTCCAAGTTGTCGGTGACCGCTTTTACCAGGGTGTTGAACTTGGAAACGATCCACTTGTCCTCCATGGTGAGGGAGGCGGGCAGGGTGAGGGGCATATCCTCGTCGGGCAGGTTCATGAGAATAAACCGCGCCGCATTCCACAGTTTATTGGCAAAGTTGCGAGAGGCTTCCACTTTATCGGTCATAAACCGCATATCGTTGCCGGGGCTGTTGCCCGTTGCCAGCATAAAGCGCAACGCGTCGGCACCGTAGGTGTCGATGATCTCCAACGGATCGATACCGTTGCCCAGGGATTTGGACATTTTGCGGCCTTGAGAGTCGCGCACCAGACCGTGAATAAGCACGGTGTGGAACGGGGCTTTCCCCGTATAGGCAAGACCGGAGAAGATCATACGGCTGACCCAGAAACCGATGATATCATAGCCTGTTACCAGCGTATCGGTGGGATAGAAATAGTCCAGTTCGGGGGTCTTTTCAGGCCATCCCATGGTGGAGAAAGGCCACAGCGCCGAGGAGAACCAAGTATCCAGCGTATCGGGGTCTTGTTCCATCACGCCGCCGCATTTTGGACAGGCATGCGGTGCCTCTTTCGCCACCACCATCTCGCCGCAGTCGGCGCAGTACCATGCGGGGATCTGATGACCCCACCACAGTTGACGGGAAATGCACCAGTCGCGGGTGCCTTTCATCCAGTTCATGTAGTTTTTGGTAAATCGTTCGGGGACGAACACGATGTCGCCCTTTTCCACCGCTTCCACGGCGGGGCCTACCAAGGGTTCCATTTTCACAAACCATTGTTTGGACACCATGGGCTCGATGGTGGTGTGGCAACGGTAGCACGTGCCCACATCGTGGGTCAGCGGTTCGATGGATTTGAGATACCCGCCCGCTTCCAGATCTGCCAAAATGGCTTTTCTGGCTTCCATGGTGGTCATGCCCGCGTATTTGCCGCAATCCAGCACGGTGGGCTCGTCTGCGGCGGCTTTGCCACTGTTTATCAGTTCGTCGGCGACGGCTTTGTCTGCCGCGCCGGTCATATATCCGTCGTAGGTGAACACCCGTACCATGGGCAGGTTGTGACGGCGACCCACTTCAAAGTCGTTGGGATCGTGGGCGGGGGTGATCTTCACCACGCCCGTGCCTTTTTCCATATCCGCGTGCTCGTCACACACAATGGGAATCTCTTTATTGAGAAGCGGTAAAATAACATGACAACCGTGGAGATGGGCATATCGCGGGTCGTCGGGGTTGATGGCGACCGCCGTATCGCCCAGCATGGTTTCGGGACGGGTGGTGGCCAGTTCCAGTTGTTCGCCCGTTTCTTTTACGGTGTATAACAAGTGCCAGAAACGGCCCTCTTGTTCTTCATATTCCACTTCCGCATCGGAAATGGAGGTGTTGCAGTGGGGACACCAGTTGACCATGCGGTTGCCGCGGTAGATGAGTCCCTCATTATACAACCGCACGAACACTTCCTTGACGGCGGCAGAGCAACCCTCGTCCAGGGTAAAGCGTTCCCGTTCCCAGTCACAACTGGAACCCAGTTTCTTTAACTGGCTGACGATGCGGTTGCCGTAGGTCTCTTTCCATGCCCAGGCCCGTTCCAAGAACCCGTCACGGCCCAACATTTCTTTGGTCACGCCGTCTTTACGCATGGCTTCCACCACTTTGGCTTCGGTGGCGATGGACGCATGGTCGGTGCCGGGCATCCACAGGGCTTCGTATTCCTGCATCCGCCGCCAACGGATGAGGATATCCTGTAACGTATTATCCAGTGCATGACCCATATGTAATTGGCCCGTGATGTTGGGAGGCGGGATCACAATGGTATAGGGTTTTTTATCGGGATTGGGTTCGGCATGAAAATACCGGCCTTGTACCCAAAAATCGTAGATCCTGTCTTCCACTTCACGGGGATCATAAGTTTTTGCTAACTCTTTTTTTGCCATAATTAGTCCTCCACAAACAGAGATAGGGGTATCATAACACATTTTTTTATAAGAAACAACTGTTTTATACGAAGCGAAAGACGGGATAACACCGCATCCGTCAGTCTTCGACTGCCTCCTTCCCCTCAAGGTAAAGGCTTATACGGTCATCTCATCTCGATGATGGTGACACCGGTTTCCCCTTCGCCGTATACGCCCAAGCGGAAACTTTTTACATCGCGGCAACGCCGCAACTGTTCATGAACGGCACTTCGAAGTGCCCCTGTTCCTTTGCCGTGAATGACGGACAGTTGTCCAATCCCCGACAGACGGGCATCGTCCAAAAACTTATCCAGTTCCAATAAGGCCTCTTCCACCGTTTGTCCCCGCAGATCCAGTTCGGTGCGGGCGGCACGGTCGGTACGGGAAATACCGCTTCTTGCGGGCGTGGAATTGCTTTTTTTGGTTTTCTTTTCTGCCAGCCGCAGACCCGTTTGGGAAACGCGGGTACGGATGATCCCCGCTTGTACTTCCACCATGCCCCCACTGTCGGGCAGTGACAAGACCACGGCGGGCTTGTCCAGTTCCGTGATGATGACCTCGTCCCCTACTTGTAAGGGGCGGGGCAACTCGTAATGCTCGGTGCGACGAACGGTGACGGGATCGATATCCTGTTCCAACTCGCTGAGCCGCCGTTTTAAGGACGAGCGGGCGTCCGCCGCTTTGCGCATATCCTTTTGTCGGCGTAAAGCGTTTAATTCTTCCAACAACGCATCCGCATCGTATCGCGCCCGTTCCACCAATCGCTTCGCCTGCGCGCGGGCGGCATCCAGTTCTTTCTCTTTGGACGCTTGGATTTGCCGCAATTCCTGTTCGGCGCGTTCTTTGGCAAGGGTGGCATCCCGCGCGGCGGCACGAGCATCTACCCATTCCTGTTCCAGTTCTTGACGACGTTGTTCCAGATTGCTGACCACATCTTCCAATTGTTGCTGGTCACCCGACACCAAGGTGCGGGCGCGGTTTACTACATCAGCGTTCATGCCCAGCCGTTCGGAAATGGCAAAGGCGTTGGAACGGCCGGGAACGCCTACCAACAACCGATAGGTGGGGCGAAGCGACGCCACATCAAACTCGCAACTGCCGTTTTCCACACCGTCGGTACGGATGGCAAAGGCTTTCAGTTCCGCGTAGTGGGTGGTGGCGGCCACCCGCGCACCGAACGCCCGCAAGCGTTCCAAAATGGCGATGGCCAGTGCCGCGCCTTCAATAGGATCGGTGCCCGCACCCAATTCGTCCAGTAAAACCAAACTATGTTTGTCCGCTTCGTCTAATATACGGATCTGGTTGGTGACGTGAGCGGAAAACGTGGAGAGGGATTGTTCGATGGATTGCTCGTCCCCGATATCCGCCAGTACCCGCCGAAACACCGAGAAAGAGCTGCCGTCGCCCACGGGGGGCATCAATCCGCACATGACCATAAGCGTGAGCAGACCGATGGTTTTGAGAGTGACGGTCTTGCCGCCGGTGTTGGGGCCCGTAATGACCAAGGTGTCAAACGACCCGCCCAGTTCCACATCGATGGGCACTACCTTTTTCGGGTCGATAAGAGGGTGGCGCGCCCGCCGCAACACCACATGGCCGTCGTCGGTGACCGAGGGGCGGGCGGCGTTCATGGCATACGCCAATCGCGCCTTGGCAAAAATGAGGTTCAGTTCCACTAAAATTTCGTAATCGGCAAGGATGGCATCGGCAAACGAACCCGCTTTGGCGGACAATTCCTGTACGATGCGTTCGATCTCCGCCGCTTCTCGCGATTCCAACACTTTCAGTTCGTTGTTGGCTTCCACCACCGCCATCGGTTCCACGAATACCGTGGCGCCTGAGGCGGAGGTGTCGTGGACAAGGCCCGCCACTTCGTGGCGGTGTTCCGCCTTGACAGGGACCACAAACCGACCGCCGCGAATGGTGACAATGGGGTCTTGCAACAGTTTTTGGGTGGCGGGAGAACGGATCATTTTGTCCAGTTGATCCCGCACGCGGGCGGCGGATGCCCGCATTTTACGGCGAATATCCGCTAATTGTGCCGAGGCGTGATCGCTGACTTCCTCGTCGGACAGGACGGCGGTGGTGATAGCATCTTCCAAAAATTTGTTGGGGGTTAAGATCGCAAAACGGTCGTCCAGACAGGTGGACACCCCCTCGCAATGTTGACGCCACTCTTTCAGCGAACGAATGGAACGCAAGGTTGACGCAATACGCAACAGTTCGCCCAATGACAACAGGGCGCCCGCTTGGGCACGGCGCAAGGAGCCCGCGATGTTCTTTACGTCCCCGAAGGACGGCGCGCCGAATTTCGCCATCAGTTGAAAGGCGGCGTCGGTTTCGGCCAGCAGCCGCTCGGCTTCTTCGGCGTGTACGGCGGGGGTGAGGGCGCGCGCCGCGGCAGCGGCATCCTCACAAGTGGTGTGAGATGCCAA
Organism: Acutalibacteraceae bacterium; assembly: GCA_045541495.1. Classification (GTDB taxonomy): domain Bacteria; phylum Bacillota; class Clostridia; order Oscillospirales; family Acutalibacteraceae; genus RGIG3009. Next base: position 20,720 of record JAZQJE010000045.1, read on the forward strand.
CAGGTCCAGCACTTTATCCAGTTCCAACGCCAGATAATGTTTGTTGGTCATAGAGTCGTTTTACACTCCCAACGAATGATAAAAATCCAAACTTTTAAACCCTCTGTCCGCCTGTGCCAATAAAAACCGTTCACACAGGTCGGCAAGAGAAAACAGCCCCTCGTCAGACAGAGAAAAAGAAAAGCATTTTTCCAGCGGGCCGTAGGCGATATGCCGCAAGGCGGTCAGTACTCCCGCCGATAACGGCCGTGCGGGAATGGTGCCTTTACAGGTATCGCACAGTAAAATGCCCTGCACGGGGGAAAACCACGGGGTGTCCGTGTTTTCGCAACCGGTACAGGCGGTAAGGGCGGGAGCATATCCCGCCTGACATAACAGGCGCAGTTCGGTTGCCGCTTTGATCAGCGGTAACGGGCGGGTATCCGCCGATAAAAAGTGAAGCGCGCCCAGTAACAGGCGCAACGCTTCTTCGGCGGGTTCTTCCCGCGGGGCGAGCACCCCCGCCAACTCACAAAAATATTGGGCCAACGCCAATTTTTCCAGTTGACCCCGCACTTCAAAGAATACTTGCAAGGGTTCGGCATCGTCCACTATGTACTTGTCCCGTCCCCGATACAGGGACAGGCGGGAATAGCAAAGCAGTTGGGTGGCGGGACCGTTGTGGTTTTTGATCCGCCGCGCCCCCCGTACCGAGGCTTGGATGACACCCAAATCGCGGGTGAGCGCGGTGACGAACCGATCCGCTTCACCGATATTGTTGTTTTCCCGTATGATCAGCGCGTCGGTGGTCAGTTTCATGACGCTCCTCCGAATCTTGCGTTACGGCGTTTATTCCCTTGTCGCCCATGTCCACGCCGCAATATTTGAGATAATCGGAAACTTTCCCCGTTTCCTTGAATTTTGCCCATAGTTTATCCTGATCCATGTTCCGCGCTCCTTTCGGTATTACTGTAATCCGAAAGGGAGAAACTATACGCGGAAATATTTACATTCGATATCCAAAACCGTTCAATAACCCTTGGCGGTTGCGCCAGTCTTCTTTTACCTTGATCCAGCATTGCAGGTTGACACGGGTGTCGAACACCTGCTCCATCTGCAGGCGGGCATTGCCCGCAATGCGTTTGAGCATGGCACCTTTTTTGCCGATGATCATGCCTTTGTGGCTGTCCCGTTCACAGAAAATGTTGGCTTCGATGTCTAAAATCAGGCCTTTGTCGGTATCCCGTTCGGTGAGGGATTCCACCACCACGGCGATGCCGTGGGGGATCTCGTCCCGCAACAACAATAACATCTGTTCCCGCAACAGTTCCGCGGCAATGACCTTTTCGGGTTGGTCACTGACGGCGTCGTCGGGAAAAAAGTGGGGACTGTCAAAAGCAAAGGCGGATAATTCGGTCACCACGGTGTCGGTGCCCTCGCCCGTAACGGCGGACACGGGTAACACGGCGGCAAACTCGTATTCCTGTCCCCACGCGGCGATACAGGTGAGCAATTTCGACTTGTCTTCCACCATATCGATCTTATTGATGACCAGTACCACGGGGAGTTTTTGGTTGCGGAATTGACGGAGCAGTTCCCGTTCCTGATCTCGCACTTCGGCAGTGGGCTCCACCACCAATACCCCCGCATCCACCCCCGAAACCGCTTCGGAAATGGATTTGACCATGAAATCCCCCAGCCGCGTGCGGGGACGGGGGGCACCGGGGGTGTCCAGAAATACCAGTTGCAGATCGTCTTTGGTGACGATCCCCATGATACGGTTACGGGTGGTTTGGGGCTTGTCCGACACGATGGCCACTTTACGGCCTACCAGTGCGTTTAACAACGAGGATTTTCCCACGTTGGGGCGACCCACAATGGCAATAAACGCAGATTGACTTGACATAACTACCTCTCATTTACGAAATACAAGATACAGCGCGCCCGCCAGCGAGCCGAATAACAACAGCGGCCGCCACCATTGGCGTTGCCATAACAACAGCAGGGCGCGCCATGGTTCCCATCGCAAAAACAGCACGCAGGCAACCGCCGCGGCGGCGATGGCGCAGACAAGTACCGCACCCGCCGCAATGTCTTTGGCGCGGGCGGCACGGGCGTCCCGTTCGGGGCAAACCAGATCCACCACCTGTTCGATGGCGGTGTTCACGCCCTCGGCGCACAGTACCAAGGCGATGGTGAGGATCAGAACGCACCACTGGGCGGGTGTGGTAAGAAAGTGCCGCGCCATGAGGAGCACGTACCCCGCCGCCACCGTATGAAAGCGGAAATTCCGCTCGTGCAGGCACAGGTGCAACCCCCGTGCCGCGTATTTAAAACTGCGGCAAAACCGCCGAAACGGATAATCACTCATCGTCGGTCAACACGTAGTTGGTGCCGCGGGGCAGGCCGATCTTGGTCATGACGGTTTCTTCTTTTTCCCGCATATGTACCGCTTGCAAACCGCCTTCCACGTGGTCATATCCCAATAAATGAAGCATGGAATGGACGGTGAGATACCCCACTTCCCGATTAAAGGAATGACCGTAATCCTCAGCTTGGGTGGCCGCCCGTTCCAGCGATAACACAATGTTGCCCAGCAATTTTTCGCCGGTATCGTGGTTGATCTCGAACTCACCGTTTTCGGATAAGGGGAAGGACAACACGTCGGTGGGGGCATCGATCCCCCGTTGTTCCAGGTTGATCTCATGGATCTGTTTGTTGTCCACCAAGGTCACATCCACCTGTACCGCGCCGTCCACGCCTTCCATGTCCAATACCGCGTGACAGCAACGACGAATCAGCATCCGTAATCCCGTGGGGATCTTGACGGCCTTTTGACGGTTTTCAATGTCGACTCGAATTTTTGTCACCATTCTTTTTTGTTCCCTGTCCTTTCATTTTGTCGTAGTTCTCATAGGCTTCAATGATGCGTTGCACCAACTGATGGCGCACCACATCGCTTTGTTTAAACGAGCAGATAGCGATATCGTCCACCCCTTTTAAGATCTTCATCACTTCCCGCAAGCCGCTTTGGCGGCCGTCGGGCAGGTCGATCTGGGTGATGTCCCCCGTCACCACCATTTGGGAGTTGAATCCCAAACGGGTGAGGAACATTTTCATTTGTTCGGGGGTGGTGTTTTGGGCTTCGTCCAATATAACGAAACTGTCGTCCAGCGTGCGGCCGCGCATATAAGCCAGCGGCGCGATCTCGATATTGCCCCGTTCCAGATATTTTTGATAGGTCTCGGTGCCCAGCATATCAAACAGCGCATCGTATAACGGGCGCAGATAGGGGTCCACTTTGGATTGCAGGTCGCCGGGCAGAAACCCCAATTTTTCCCCCGCTTCCACGGCGGGGCGGGTGAGAATGATGCGGTTGACTTTTTTGGCGCGGAACGCTTCCACCGCCATGGCCACCGCCAAATAGGTCTTCCCCGTACCCGCAGGGCCGATGCCCAACACGATGGTGTTGTTGCGGATGGCTTCCACATATTCCTTTTGACCCAATGTTTTGGGCTTGACAGGGCGGCCTTTGGACGTGATACAGATACTGTCCCCCGACAGGGAGGGCAGTTTCCCTTCCGATCCTTCGTTGACCAGCATCATCACATACCGCACGTTTTGCTCGGTCAGTTGTTCGCCCCGATTGATCAGTTGCAACAACCCGTGAATAACACGGGTGGCGGCGGCCACGTCTTCGGGTTCGCCCGTCACTTTCAAGTCGCTGTCACGGCTGACAACGGTCACACGATATTGCTGCTCGATCAGCCGAATATTTTCATCCAATCGCCCGAACAATGATACGGCTTGTTCCATGCGATCAATACTGACGATCTGTTCCAAACATCCCGCTCCCTTTAGTTGGATATATCTATACATTTATCAGTATACCACAAATTTTGCCATTGTCATCAAAAAAATGCAGGATTTTCAAAATCCTGCATTTTTTAGCGAGTGACGATGGGTTGTACTTCCCCGATCTCCCGCACAACGGTATAAATTCCCGTAACGGTGACGGCGGTGGCGGTGATTTGCTCCTCTGTACGGCAGTTTTCGATTGTCATTCCCGTAAAGTGTGTTTCCTGTTCGGCCAATCGCCGCCGCGCTTCGGCTAACGCCTCTTCCGCCGTACGGCTGACCACTTCCTCCTTCTCTGTAAGGCGCTCCTGTACCGTCCACCCGATAGGCAAGGTCTTGTCGCCCGCTTTCAGCAAGTATGAATATTTACTATCTGTATAGTTCTCTTGATGTTTACCACTTGTATATAGTGGTATGCAAAGACCGAACAGGATCACGGTGGGGCGGCACAAACGAGTCTGTTCCCGCTTAACGGTTTCCTGCAACGGTACGGTGACGGTCGCTGAAGTGGTGATCCGTGCGGTCACCGTGCCCGCCGCCCGTTTCAGTAACGGGCCCACATTACTGTCGGTGACACCGCTGATCAACAGGTCCCCCGCGGTGACGGCATCTCCAATCTGCGCCGCCGCCTGTCCGCCTGTCACGTGCATATCCACAATCACACCGTCACAGGCCGCCACGATGTTGGCGGGGGCGGTGTCTTCTACGGGTAACGACGGGGCCCGTTCACTGACCAAGATATTGGCTACACTGCCGCTGACGTTTACCGACAACCACGCCAGATCGGGCAGTTGTTGCAACGCCGCCAGTTGGGCGGCGGGAATGTCCACGGTATCGAAGTTACCGCCCACCGTAACGCCGAGGGGTTCCAATACCTGTAAGATCTGCTCTTTCGACAAGCGGTCGTTCCCTTGCACGGTGAGCACCCACACGCGGGACGACAACAGATGTAATAAGATACAAGCCGTCACGGCCCCTATCGCCAATCCCCAACGGGCGCGAAAGGGGCGCAGTAAAAACGGCAGGCCGCGACGGGAACGTACCCGCAAGCGCAAGCCGCAACGACGGGCAGGGCGGCGCAAGCGGCGGTAGTCCGACGCGCGGCAACAAGCAAACAGGGATAACCCTTGGCGACGAGTGTTCCACAGTTCGATCCCTTGTTCCGTCGCTTTGTTGAGCAAACCTTCGGGATAGCCGCCCACCGCTTCAAAACCAACCGTACCCTGTAAAAATCGGTTCATCGTCTCACCCACCTCTGTATTCAATGGACAGGATGGTACCCGTGATCACCGTACCGAGAGGGGTTAAGCAGTTTAAACACAAGCGGTCGCCCGTAAACCGTACTTCCCCATCGGGCGTATCCAATCGAATGATATCCGCTTCGTATTCCAGTACCCGTCGGCACCCTTCCATAACCACCCGCGTGTTGCCTACGATCTCCATGCGCAGGTGATCGGCCAGTGTTCCCGCGGGCAAGGACAGCGCCCGTTCCATTTTTTCGGGAATGTGTTTTCTTTTTCCCACCGTGTCACCTTCTCTCTCCACATCCTATGCCCGCGTTGCGGGAATAATGCCCCTGCCTGTTCCCATATATACTATTAAGGAGCGTGATAAAGATGGTGCGGATCATCGGTAAGCAACGGTTGTGGTTGTCGCTGGGGATCGCCGCGGCGGGAACGGTACTGTTAGCATTTCCCCGCGCGGCGGCGGGCGGGGTCAGTCGCGGTCTTTCCGTGTGCGGAGGAGTCATTTTACCCGCCCTGTTCCCCTTTTTGGTATTGGGCGGTTTTTTGGTACGGTCGGGATGTGCCGCCGCTATCGGGCGGCGGGTTTCGTTTCTCACCCGCCCGTTGTTCGGGCTTCCCGGTTGCACCGCCCCCGTGATCCTCATGGCATTTGTAGGGGGCTATCCCGCGGGGGCGGGGGCAGCGGCACAGTTGTATAAAGAGAGACTCCTCACCCGCGACGAGGCCCGTCATTTGTTGCGGTTTTGTGTATGCGGCGGGCCCGGATTTATCGTCAGTGCCGTAGGCGCAGGATTGGCGGGCAGTGCCGTTTACGGGTGGATCTTGTACGGTGCAAACGTCCTCGCCGCTCTCTTGTTGGGGGTGTGCACGCCCCACCCGCGACGATCCTCTGTTCTGTCTCCCGTAACACGTCCCTCTCTGTCCCCTGCCGTCGCGTTGGTAGATGCGGTGACCGCCGCCTGTGAAACGGCGTTATACCTGTGCGGGTTTGTCCTGTTGTTTTCGGCGGTATTATCCCTGTGCGATGCCACGGGGTTTACCGCGTTGTGGGGCAAATTTGCACCGCTTCTCCCCTGTGTATTGGAAGTGAGCAGCGGTTGCGCCGCCGTTCGTTCCCCGCTGTTGTTGGGGTTTGCACTAGGTTTCGGAGGATTGTCCGTCCATTGCCAGATCGCGGCGGCGTGCCGCGGAACCGATCTGTTACACGGCGGTTTTTTTCTGTCCCGTATCGCTCACGGCGTGTTGGGTGCGCTGTTGACCCGCCTGTTATACGCGGTCATCCCCCAACCGATCCCCGTGTTCGGAACGTCTTCCGTCCCCGTTGCCCATGTGTTTTCGGGTTCGGCGGCCATTTCTGCCGCTTTATTGGTATTGTGCGGTATCTGGATGTTGTCCATTCCTCCGTTGCGACAAGAGATCCGCTCTCATCGTACCTCTTGCAATTCGTGACGGGCTGTGCTATACTGCGGGGGTAGGAGTGAGAGTATGAAACGAAAACTATACGGCAATACCGTGACCCCCGCTTGCCATCTGTGCCGTCACGGGCGGGAAAGCGTGGACGGTGAAGTAATCTTGTGTTTGTTAAAAGGCGTCACCGATCCCGGTGACCGCTGTCGCAAATTTGTTTACGACCCTCTGCGCCGTGTCCCTTTTCGTCAGCCACCCCTCACCACCTATACGGCAGACGATTTCCGCATTGACGAACTGCCCGAATAATCTTTATAAAATAATGCCGCCGCCCTCTTGACAAGGGGGCGGCGTTCTGTTATAATGGCTGTAAAGCAAATTCCTTTACATACCTTACGAAGGGAGGGGCAGTCCGTGGCGAAGAATATGGAGATCGCGTTGTTGTTTGATTTTTACGGTGATATGTTAACGGAAAAACAACGGCACGTGTTTGAACTGTATTACGAGGAGGATCTGTCCCTCGCGGAAATTGCCGAAAACCAACACATCACCCGTCAAGGGGTGCGGGATTCCATCAAACGGGCGGAAACGCAGATGCTGGAGATGGAAGAACGGCTGGGTCTGCGCGCCCGTTTCGATGAAATGCGGGACGGTGTTGCCGACATCTGCCGCGCCGCACGGGAAATTCAGGTGCTCAACGATCGGTACGGCTATTCGCGGGAGATCGATCAGCGATCCCGCCGCATCGTGGAGCTGGCCGAGCAGCTGAAGGAAAGGTAGGCAGCGGATGGCATTCGAAGGTCTTTCCGAAAAACTCTCCGCCGCCTTTAAGCGGCTGAAAAATAAAGGGGTGCTGTCCGAAGCGGACGTGAAAGACGCCATGCGCGAAGTGCGGTTGGCACTGCTGGAAGCCGACGTGAACTACAAGGTTGCCAAGGATTTCACCGCCGCCGTGGCCCAGCGCGCCGTGGGCGAAAAGGTGATGGAGAGCCTCACTCCCGCCCAAATGGTCATTAAACTGGTCAACGAAGAACTGGTGGCCCTCATGGGCGGCCAAGCCGCACGATTGGCAAACGCCAATCATCCCCCCTGTGTTATTATGATGTGCGGTCTGCAAGGTTCGGGTAAAACCACCCATTCCGCCAAACTGGCCAAAATGCTCAAAGGGCAGGGGCACCGCCCCTTGCTTGTCGCTTGCGACGTATACCGTCCCGCCGCCATCACCCAGTTACAGGTGGTGGGGGAACGGGCCAAAGTCCCCGTGTTTGAGCGGGGCACCATCGATCCTGTGGACATCGCCAAACAAGCGGTAAAACACGCCAAAGACTACGGCAACGATTACGTGATACTGGATACCGCGGGTCGGTTGCACGTGGACGAAGCACTCATGAACGAGTTGAAGGCCGTGAAAGCCGCCGTTTCCCCCGGGGAGATCCTGTTGGTGGTGGATGCCATGACGGGTCAGGACGCGGTGAACGTGGCGTCCTCCTTTAATGAGGCCTTGGGCATCGACGGTGTCATCCTCACCAAGTTGGACGGCGATACCCGCGGCGGTGCCGCCTTGTCGGTACGTGCCGTTACGGGGAAACCCGTGAAATTCGCGGGCACGGGCGAAAAACTGGACGATCTGGAAGTGTTCCATCCCGAACGGATGGCCTCCCGTATTTTGGGGATGGGGGACGTGATGTCCTTCATTGAAAAAGCCCAACAACAGATCGACGAAAAAGAAGCCGAAGCCCTTGCCAAAAAAATGCAGGAAGATCGGTTTGATCTCAACGATTTGCTGGATCAATTCCGCCAGATCCAAAAAATGGGCGATATCAAAAGTCTGTTGGGCATGATTCCCGGTGTGGGAAGTCAGCTGAAAGACGTGGATATCGACGAAAAACAATTCACACGGGTGGAGGCCATTATCCTGTCCATGACCGCCAAGGAACGGGCCAAACCCGACATCATCAATCCCTCTCGCAAGCGACGGATCGCCGCGGGTTGCGGCATGCGGGTAGAAGACGTGAACCGTCTGCTGAAACAATACGAGCAGATGCGCAAACTCATGAAACAAATGAAAAACATAGGCAGAAAAGGCGGTAAGCGCATGCCCCGCGGATTCGGCGGGCGCACCCCATTCGGTTTCTAAAGGCGAATGCCTTTGAAATAAACACAAACCCATTGTAACTTAACTGGAGGTACTATCAAATGGCAGTAAAAATCAGATTGCGCCGCATGGGCGCGAAGAAAGCTCCCTTCTACCGTGTGGTCGTAGCGGATTCCCGCTATCCCCGTGATGGTCGCTTCATCGAAGAGATCGGGTATTACAACCCCCTCACCACTCCCGAGGAAGTGAAGATCGACACTGAGAAGGCTCAAAAATGGATCGCCAACGGTGCTCAACCCACCGATACCGTAAAAGCCCTGCTTAAGAAAGTCGGTGTCTGAGCATGAAAGAATTGCTGATGACCATTGCGCAGGGTCTGGTAGACGATCCTGCCGCGGTGACCGTCACGCAGGATGAGCCCGCCGCCGACGGCACCATCGTGTTCCATCTGCATGTGGCTCCCGGCGATATGGGTCGCGTGATCGGCAAGCAAGGCCGTATCGCCAAGGCCATGCGTACCGTTATGCGTGCCGCCGCCACCCGCCAAGACGCCAAAGTTTTGGTAGAGATCGACGACTAAAGTCCATGAGAGTCATCACCGGAACAGCGAAAGGACGCCGTTTGGAGACCCTTGCCGGTTTGGACACCCGTCCCACGGTGGGGAAAGTTAAAGAAGGGGTCTTTTCCGCCATCTGTTTTGAGATCGAAGGACGGCGGGTAGCGGATGTGTTCGCGGGTAGCGGTCAAATGGGCATTGAAGCTCTCAGCCGCGGCGCACAGTCTTGCCTGTTTATTGACCGCAGTCGCGAAGCGACGGCTGTCATCGAGCGCAATCTGCGCGCTACCAACCTTGCGCAAAACGCCACCGTCGTTTGCGGCGATGCCCTCGCCACGCTGGCGCGGCAATCCGGCCTTTTCGATCTGGTTTTTCTCGACCCACCCTATGCCGCCGGCCTGCAATGTCCTTGTTTGGAATTGCTGGCACAGAAAATGGCAGCGGGCGGCGCGGTGCTGTGTGAAAGTGATCGGGATACCGACCTGCCCGATACGGTGGGAACGCTCATATTAGAGCGCACCTATCGTTACGGTCGTGTACTGGTCCGCCTGTACCGTCAAAAGGAGCAATCGCTATGAAATTGGCAATTTGTCCGGGTAGCTTCGACCCGGTAACCAACGGTCATTTGAACATCATCAGCCGCGCCGCCGCCATGTTCGACAAAGTGGTGGTCGTGGTGATGGTCAACGGGAACAAAACGCCCCTTTTCACCTGTGAGGAACGGGTGGAACTGCTCAAACGCGCTACCGCGAACATGCCCAATGTGGAGATCGATTACTACGACGGGTTGTTGGCGGATTATGCGGAGAAAAAAGACGCCCGTGTGATCGTGAAAGGTCTGCGCGCTCTGTCGGATTTCGAATACGAATTCCAGATGGCGCTGACCAACCGCAAGCTCAACCCCACGGTGGAGACTGTGTTTTTGACGACCAACGCCGAGTATATGTACCTATCCTCCAGCCTGGTCAAACAGGTGGCGGAATTCGGCGGCGATATCGGAGAATTCGTTCCCGATTGCATCGTACAGGACATTCTACAAAAATACGGAAGGAATGAAAAACTATGAGCATCGATGAATTGTTGGACCAGATCGACGAAATGATCGACAAGGCGTGGGGATTACCCCTGTCCGGCGGTAAATGCTTGGTAGAAGCCGATCGTCTGCGGGATATCGTAGACGATATTCGCGGCAACATGCCCGACGAGATCCGTCAAGCCCAAAAGATCGTGCGTGACCGCACCGATATTGTGGACACCGCAAAAAAAGAAGCGGAAGACATCATCCGCGGCGCCGAAGAACGCGCCCGCGCGTTGGTTATGCAAGAAGAAATCGTGAAACAGGCGCAGCAGAAAGCGTCGGAAATCATGTTACAGACCCAACAGAAATGCCGTGAAATGCGCAAAGGCGCACAGGATTTCACCGAAGACCTGCTCCGCCGTACCGAGGAATCCTTGGTACACCACACGGCGGAGATCCATCAAGCCCGTCAGGCCCTTCGTAAACCTGTCATTAAAGAAGATTGATTTGAAAGATAACACAGCGCGTATGACACATCGGTCATACGCGCTGTGTTGTTGTATGGAAAGGGTCTCCATTTGACTTTTTTATCAAAATACGCTATTATGATAGTTGTGTAATTGTTGCCGTTTTGGGAAAGAGGATGTTTTTATGCTGGTTTCTCCGTCGATTTTAACTTGTGATTTTGCCCATTTGGCCGATGAATTGGCCTTTGTAAAACACGCGGGCGCCGACATGCTCCATCTCGATGTGATGGACGGTGTGTTTGTCCCCAATTTGAGTTTCGGCCCGCCGGTCATCGCTCGTATGCGGCCGCTGACCGACCTGATGTTTGACGTTCATCTGATGATGCAGTATCCCCATCGATTGATCGATGCCTTTGCCGACGCGGGAGCAGATCTCATCAATTTTCATATTGAAAGCGACTCTCCCGTAGAAGAAACCTTGGCGGCTATCCGCCAAAAAGGCAAAAAAGCGGCCCTCACCCTCAAACCCCGTACCCCCGCCGAAACGGTGTTTCCGTATCTGGACAAGATCGATATGGTGCTGGTCATGACGGTGGAGCCCGGTTTCGGCGGCCAAAAATTTATGGCGGATATGTTGCCGAAAATCGCCGCGTTGCGCACCGAGATCGACAAACGGGGTTTGCCCGTCACCATCGAAGTGGACGGCGGCGTTGCTGCCGTCACCGCCCCCTTGGTAGCCGAAGCGGGGGCGGATATCGCCGTGGTGGGCAGTGCGTTGTTTAACGCCGCCGACCCCGCCGCACTGGTTAAGGAGATTCAGGCGCTGTAAGGCGTTGCAAGGCGTTTCCCACCGCCAAAGGCGTGCCGTGTTCTTCCACAAAGGCCGCGGCGGCAACCCCTTCGCCCACTTTATCGGCAAATTCCGACAACAAGCGGCGCAGATCCTGTCCCGCACAAAAGCCCGGATACAGGATCAACCGATACGCCTCTCCCCAACGATACAAGGAAGCGGCCGGCAACATTCGCCGCTCTTCTCCGCGCAATCCCGCGCCCAATTGCAACACGTCATCGGCGCTGTTTAAAGCGTAGATCTGCATGGACGGCATAGGCAGCAACGGCCGCAGACGTTGGGGCGTGATCACAAACAGGCAGCCACTTTCCACCGGCACCGCTTCCACGGTCATGGCGCCATCGAGCGGCAGATCTTCGTGTTGTCGCGCGATGCGGAGCAATTTGGTCACCGCCGCCCGTGTAGCTTGATCCGAGGCGGCCATGGACTCAAATTGCAATCCCCATCGCCGCATATCGCTGTCGGTCATCCATATTTTTAAGCACCCGTTGTGCAACGATTCGATCTTCATGGGTATCCCCCCTTGAGTTCGATTGGTCTTTGACCTTATTACCATCATATTAGCCGTACAAGCCCTTGGCAAGAGGATAAATTTTGGCAGTTGTAAAGGAGTGGTACGATGTCCCGTTATCGCGGTATTCGTCTCACATTTGAAAAAAAACCCGCCATCCTGCTTCCCACTGCAGAACTCACCGATGTAGCACAGGTGGTCTTGCCCTTTGCCTATACCACCGACGCCCCCGTCACCCGAACGGTATCGTTATACGACACCGTTCGGCAAGGCACGCCCTTGTCCGATGTGGAGGGAGAACCCTTTTCGGCGGTCCGTTCCAGTGTGACCGGTGCCGTCAGCGGGGAAAAAGACCTGTTTCATCCCCTTTACGGCGATCTGCATTGCGCCGTGATCGATTGTCTATCCGAACCCATCCAACCGTCCGTTGCCCCCGATGATGCCGTTATCACCTCGGAAAGTATTTTGGAAGCGGCACAGGAAGCGGGTGTGATCGACGAACTGGATGGCGTTCCGCTCATGTTAAAATTGCGAGAATGGCAGGAGACCGGTTGCGATTTTGTAGTGGGCGACGCCGTGGAAGTGCAACCCTATACGTCCAGCGGATGGGCCGCCTTGCGCAGTCATGCGGAAGAAGCCGCCGCCGGCTTATCCTTGATCGCGGGTTGTGTGGGCGCGGACGGATGGCACATCGCCGCCTGTTTGTCTTTGTCCCGCCGCCGTTCCCTTGCCATGCGGGTGGGAAAAGACCACCTGTTTCAAGCCGATTCCCGTTATCCCGTGCGCGAGCCTGTTCGCCGCGGCCGCAAAAACGGCGGCGTGCGTGTGAGCCGTCACGCACAGGTATATCGCGTGGGGATCCAAGCTTGTATTGCCCTCTATCGCGCGGTACGATTTCACGAACCTCACACCCACACCATCGTGACCGTGGCGGGGGACGCGGTGCAAAATCCCCAAAACCTGTTGGTACCTTTCGGTACACCTGTGCAGGAATTGTTGCGGCGGTGCGGCTTGGCCACCGACCCCGCTACCCTTATTTTAGGTGATATCATGACAGGGACCGCCGCCCTTACACAGGATATCCCCGTGTTACCGGGCATAACCTGTGTGTTGGCGTTCTCCGCCGTCCGTTCTAAGCTGCCCGCTCCCCGCGCCTGTATCGGGTGCGGCCGTTGCGCGCGGGTCTGTCACGCGGGGCTTCTCCCTTTTGAAATTCATCGCCGCTATGAAAATCTCCATCACGAATATCTGTCCACCTTGGCCGCCGACGCCTGTGACGGTTGCGGCGCGTGCTCCTATGTATGTCCCTGTGGCTTGGAATTGGCCGCGGTGGCACAGCAAGCCACACAAAGCGACAATACCCTTCTGTTGGACTTAAAGGAGGAATCCGATGCTTAAATCGTCTGTTGCTCCTCATTTGCGGTTATCCCAACGGCCTTTTTATCAGGCGGGGGGGGTGCTGCTTTGTCTGTTGCCGGTGGTGGCCTTTTCCTGCCTGCATTATGGACTTCGTCCGTTACTGCTGGTACTCATCGGCATGGTCACCGCCATGGTCACCGAAACGCTGTGCGGCGCCCTCAGCCGCCGCCCTGTTTTAAAGGACGGCACCGCCGCCGTCACGGGGGCGGTGGTGGGCAGTATGATGTCCCCTCTCACCCCCTACTGGGTCCCGATTATGGGCTCGCTGTTTGCCATCGGCGTAGCGAAGATGCCTTTCGGCGGCACGGGGCGCAACGTGTTTAATCCCGCGGCGGCGGGAATGGCGTTTTGCGCCATTTGTTTCCCCACCCGCCTGTTTATCTATCCCGATCCGTCGGTGCAGGCCGCTCTGCCCTTGGGCGATACGTCCGCGGTCATCACCGCCCTTTCCCCCGCGGCGCAGTTAAGCAACAACGCCGCCACCTCTTTCGGTTGGACGTCGTTGCTCAGTGGTGAATTCCCCGGCCCCATCGGCTCGGCGGGGATCCTGGTGTTGGTGGCTTGCAGTTTTTATCTGTTTGTCCGCGGCTCGGCTTCTCCGTTTATTACCGTTCCTTATCTGGCGGTGTGCGCTTTGCTGGCGGTGTGGTTTCCCCGCGCCAACAGTGTACCCTCCGCCAGCATCACTGTCGAACTGTGCACCGGACTTTTGCTGTTTACGGGTGTTTTCCTGTTATGCGATCCCGTCACCGCTCCCCGCCATCCCTTGGCGCGGGTGATCTATGGATGTCTGGCAGGTATTTTGGTGATGTTGCTGCGCCATTACGGCCGCTTTGAATGTTGCGAGTTTTTCGCCGTGTTGTTGGTCAACGCGTTTTCGCCGTTGCTGGATCGTAGTTGCTGGCGTCTGTCACGCTTTGTGTCGGAGGTGTTCAACCGATGAATCATACTGCTTTAACCACCGCCAAACACACCTTTTGGGATACTTTTTTGGTAAACAACATCGTACTGGTGCAGGCGGCAGGCATCTGCCCCATTCTCGCCATCGGATACGATCTGAAGTTCGGAGTGACCCTGTCTTTGTGCACCACGGCGGTGTTGTTACCTGTCAATTTGTGCCTCACGCTGTTTGCCAACCGTATCGCGCCGTGGTTGCGGTCGGTCTTGTATACGGTGTTATCGTCGGCATTGTTGTTCGTGGCGGCGCTGATCTTGCGGCAAACGATCTCCGCAGAACTATACGCTCATCTGTATGTGTTTCTACCGCTGATGGCGGTGAACACCTTGTTCACCTATCGGGTGGGCACATTCCAAACCTCATTCCAACCGTTGGTGGCGATAGCTGATTCGCTGGGTACCACCTTGGGATTTTCGCTCATTATGTGCATCACCTGTGCCTTGCGGGAAATGGCTATTGCGGGCACTATCTGGGGGATCCCGCTGGGATATGAAGCCCGCTTCCCCGAAGCCCAACACCCCTTCATCGGATTTGTGTTGCTGGGCTTTATGTCCGCGGCATTGCAGTGGTTTAAACAACTGATATCCCGCTTACGGCGAAAGGAGGAACGCACATGAGCACCTTTCTCACCACCGTGATCTATTTCCTCATCGCCGCCACGTTTCAAAACATCGTGCTGACCACGGGTCTCGGCTCGGCGGCCATGTTGCGTATGTTGCGCCGCCCCCGTATGTTGGTGGCGTTTGGCGGATTGTTGCTGTTGTTTTCGGTGCTCACCACCGCCCTGTTTCATCCCATCGATCATCTGTTGCCCGTCACGTGGGTCTTTCTCATGTTGCGGCCGTTTATCATTATCGTGCTCACCTCGTTGTTATACGTGGTTGCCATGCTGCTGACCTCTCGCCGTTTTCCCCACTGGTACAAACGGTGGCGACACCTGTTGCCGTTGGCGGCGCTGAACAATCTGGTGATTGGTATTGCCTTGGTCATCAATTATCAAGCCTCTCTCACCTTTTTCCCCGCCATCGGTCTGTCGGCGGGGTCAGCCGTGGGATTTTTGGCCTTGTCCGCCCTGACGGCGGAGGGAATGTCCCGTATCGACAATCCCGATACGCCCGCCTCCTTCCGCGGCCTTCCCGCCACGTTGGTGTATCTGGGCTTGTTGGCCTTGGCGCTGATGGGCTTTAACCCGTTGTTAAATTTGATTTAGGAGTCACATCATGAACCCTTCCCGTCCCCTTGCCTCCTTTTTTGATCTGGACGGCACGTTAGCACTTCACAATCAACCGCCCGCACCGCAAGATGTGGCGGCGATCCGCGCCTTTCAGGCCGCGGGAAACTACGCTTTTTTGTGTACCGGCCGTTCCCTGGGTTATCTGTACAAGGACGTATTGGATATTGGCTTTGACGGTATCGTTTCGGGGGCGGGGGCTCATGTTTGCGTGGGCGATACCGTTCTGTTTCGCACCCGTGTAGATCCCGCCGTGCTGGACACGGTCATGCGCCTCTTCGAAACCGCTTCTCAGACCCTTATTTTGGAAAGCGAGACCGGCATGACCCAACTGCTCTCCCCCCGCGCGGTGGATTTTATTCCTCGCTACCCCATCATCCGCACCGGCGATGAATGGTATGCGCATTACGGGGATCACGTGGTCAGTAAACTCACCATCTACGGACATCCGTTGCCCGAGGATATCCTCTCGTTTTTGAAAGCGCACTTCTTTGTCATCGAGCACGCCACCTATTATGAGGCCGTTCCCCAAGGGTGCAATAAAGCCACCGGTATTGAGCACGTTATGAACCACTTGGATATCCCACGGGAAAACGTGATCGCCGTGGGGGACAGTCCCAACGATCGGGATATGATTGCCTTTGCGGGATTGGGTGTTGCCATGGGCGACGGCGATCCCATCATCAAGGCGCTTGCCGATTATGTCACGTTACCCCTGTCCGAGTGCGGCGTTGCCCACCTATTAAACAACATAAACACCCTTTTGAAGTAAGTACGTGACAAAAGGAGCCGTCCTGCCAAATGAACAAGTCCGGTAAAAACGGACAATAGACAAAAAACCCCCTATTGTAGGATAATACTTACAATAGGGGGTTGCTATATCACGACAATATCAACAGGTACAAATGCTGTTGCCACAAATCAAAGAAATGCTAGCAATGGGACCTGTTCAAAAGCAGGACGGCCCTTTTTTTAGTTTATAGAATACGACCGCCGCCCAGTACCGCATCTCCTTGATACAGTACCACCGCTTGTCCTGCGGTGACGGCGCGTTGGGGTTGGTCGAATCGGACAGTAAAGCCCGTTTCGGCAGGATATACCCATGCCTCGGCTTCCCGTTGTTTGTAACGGGTGCGCACCGTTACCCGTGCGGGTTCTCGCAAGGTGTCCACGGCGATCCAGTTTGCCTCGTCGGCAGTGAGGACGGTACTCATCAAGTCTTCCGTCCGCCCTAACGTGACGGTGTTTTCGGCGGCATTTTTACGCACCACAAATCGCGGCTCGCCAAAAGCCACGCCCAGCCCTTTCCGTTGGCCGATGGTATAGGCGGGAACACCCCGATGAGTGCCTATCACCTGACCGTTCATATCCAAAAAAGCACCCGCCGTTAGCGTCATGTGCAGATCTCGCTCTAAAAAGCCCACATAATCCCCGTCGGGTACAAAGCAAATATCCTGACTTTCCGCTTTGTGGGCGGTCACCAATCCCTGTTCACTGACCAGTTCCCGCAACTGCGGTTTGGTATACCCCGCCAAGGGCAATACCGTGTGTGCCAACTGATGTTGGGTAAGGGAATAGAGCACATAACTCTGATCTTTGGCGGGATCGTCGGCTTTTTTCAGCAGATAGCGCCCGTTTTCTTGGGTTATGCGGGCATAATGACCCGTGGCAACGGCGTCGTATCCTTGTTCCAGTGCCCAATCCAGCATACGACCGAATTTGATATGACGGTTACATTCAATGCAAGGGTTGGGCGTGTGTCCCGCCTCATAGGCGGCGCCGAACGGCCGAATGACCCGCTCATAAAACAAGTCCCGCAGATCCAGTACCGTGTGAGGAATGTCCAGTTGTTGTGCCACACGGGCGGCATCCTTTGCATCTTGGGACGAGCCGCATCCGTCACCGCCCAATATCAAGGTCACACCGCCTACGGTATATCCCCGTTGCTTGAGCAACAACGCCGCGGCGGTACTGTCCACCCCGCCACTCATGCCAACCAATACGGTTTTCGCCATCCTCACACCTCCTTGTACTCTGTGCCTTTTACTATACCATTTTTTAACCGTATTTTCAAGTTAGTACAAAAACAGCACTTGCAAAGCAAGTGCTGTTTTTGGAGCTACTGATCCGATTCGAACGGACGACCTGCTCATTACGAGTGAGCTGCTCTACCTGCTGAGCCACAGTAGCATATAGCCTTTGTATTATAACAAACATCCCCGCAATCGTCAAGGGGAATTTCTTTTTTTCTTGCAAAACACGGGGGAGTGTGTTTTAATAAAGATATCGAGGAGGTGACACACGTGCCCCGCAACAAAGAATTTGCCCATCGCCTGAAACAATTGCGTGCCGCTTGCGGCCTCACCCAAAAATCCATCGCCGAGGTACTGGGGATGGATCGTTCCACCTATGCGTATTATGAAACGGGCAAGACCTATCCCGATCTGGATACCCTCACCCGTTTGGCGGGGATCTTCCGTGTGTCCGCCGACACCTTGCTGGGACGACGTCCCGCTACGGTAGAAGTGCATGATACGCCGTTGCCGTTTGTCGAGGATATTGTCCATCGTTTTGAGGAATTGACCGTGGATGAGCGGATCCTTGTTTTACAATATCGGCAATTGACCGACGATCAACGCACCGCCGTGGCCGAACAACTGCACCGACACCTAAACGACCCCGAAAAAGAGGACTGACTACAGTCCTCTTTTTTATCTTGTCATGGGCGTTATTTTATGGTATGATAATGGGCGATATTGAAAAGTGAGGTGCCGCTTTGTGGGACTCTTAAAAACCTTATTCGGCGATTACAGTAAACGGGAAGTAAAACGGGTACGCCCCCTGTGCGATAAAGTGCTGGCGTTGGAAGAGACCTACCGCGCCATGAGCGAAGAAGAACTGAAAAGTCAAACCGCCCGTCTGCAGGATCGATTGGCCTGCGGCGAAAGTCTGGACGACATTTTGCCTGAGGCCTTCGCCACCTGTCGGGAAGCCAGCGACCGTGTGTTGGGCATGCGTCCGTTCCCCGTACAGATCATCGGCGGTATCATCCTGCACCAAGGCCGCATTGCGGAAATGAAGACCGGTGAAGGCAAGACCTTGGTGGCCACCCTCCCCGCCTACCTAAACGCGTTGTCGGGAAACGGGGTGCACATCGTCACCGTCAACGACTATCTGGCCCGCCGCGACAGCGAATGGATGGGCAAAGTGTATCGGTATTTGGGGCTCACGGTAGGGCTCATTGTCCACGACATGGATAACGACGACCGCCGTAAAGCCTACGAAGCGGATATCACCTACGGTACCAACAACGAACTGGGATTTGACTATCTCCGTGACAACATGGTCATCTACAAGGAACGAAAAGTCCAGCGCGGCCACAACTACGCCATCGTAGACGAAGTGGACTCCATCCTCATCGACGAAGCCCGTACCCCCCTCATCATTTCGGGAGCGGGTGACCGTTCCACCGACCTGTATGCCCGTGCCGACCGTTTTGCTGCCACCTTGCGAGCGTTCCGCATCAAGGAAATGAACACCAAAGAGGAACAGGACGAGGTAGACGGCGATTATATTGTAGACGAAAAAGCCCGCACCGCCACCCTCACCCAAAGCGGCGTCAAAAAAGCGGAACAATTTTTCGCCATCGATAACCTAATGGATCCCGATCAAGTCACTCTGCTCCACCACATCAACCAAGCCATCCGCGCCCGCGGTGTCATGCGACGGGATGTGGATTACGTGGTAAAAGACGGGCAGATCATCATCGTGGATGAATTTACCGGCCGTTTAATGTTCGGCCGTCGGTATAACGAAGGGTTGCACCAAGCCATTGAAGCCAAAGAAAAGGTGAAAGTGGAACGGGAAAGCAAGACCCTCGCCACCATCACGTTCCAAAACTATTTCCGTCTGTACAACAAACTGTCGGGCATGACGGGTACCGCCATGACCGAAGAGACCGAATTCCAAGAGATCTATCATTTGGACGTGGTGGAGATCCCCACCAACCGTCCCATGGTGCGGGAAGATTATCCCGACGTCATCTATAAAACCGAAAAAGGTAAATTCAACGCCGTTATTGATCAGATCGTGGAATGTCACGATCGCCAACAACCCGTGCTGGTAGGTACCATTTCCATCGAGAAATCCGAGGAACTGTCGGCACTGCTCAAGCGCCGCGGGATCCCTCACGAAGTGCTCAACGCCAAACACCACGAAAAAGAAGCGGAGATCGTGGCTCAAGCGGGTAAACCCGGTGCCGTTACCATCGCCACCAATATGGCGGGCCGCGGCACGGATATCAAACTGGGCGGTAACGCCGAGTTTTTAGCCAAGGCGGAAATGCGCCGTCTGGGCTTTGCAGAAGAACTCATTGCCGAATCCACCGCTTTCGGTGAAACGGATAACGAGGAGATCCTGTCCGCCCGCCGCACGTTCCAAGAACTGGAACAAAAACACAAAGAAGCCATCAAAGCGGAAGAAGAACAGGTGAAAGCCGCCGGCGGCCTATTTATTCTCGGCACGGAACGGCACGAATCTCGCCGTATTGATAACCAATTGCGGGGACGGGCAGGTCGTCAAGGCGACCCCGGCTCCACCCGTTTCTATCTATCATTGGAAGATGATCTCATGCGCCTGTTCGGCGGTGAGCGTATCGACCGTATGATGGAGATGATGGGGGTAGACGAAACCATGCCCATCGAAAACAAAATGTTGTCGAGTGCCATCGAGACCGCCCAACGCCGCGTAGAAGAACGCAATTTCGGTATCCGCCGCAGCGTATTACAGTATGACGATGTGATGAACCGCCAGCGAGAACTGATCTACGATCAGCGCAACCAAGTGTTGAACGGCAACAACATCAAGGACTCCATTTTAGGCATGATTCGGGAGTCCATCGAAACCAACGTCAACCAATACACCGCCGACGACATGGATCACAGTAACTGGAACATGGACGGTCTGCGGGAATACTATCTGGGTTGGTTGCTCACCCCCACCGATCTGCGATATACGGCACAAGAACTGGAAGATACGGATCGTACCGATCTTTCGAATCTGTTATACGACAAAGCCGTGGCGGTTTATGAAGCCAAAGAAGCCGAATACGGTGACGAGATCATGCGGGAACTGGAACGGGTGGTGTTGCTGAAGACCGTGGACCGTTACTGGATGGATCATATCGACAATATGGACGAACTGCGCCGCGGTATCCACCTGCGGGCTTACGGCCAACACGACCCCGTGGTCCTGTACCGCAAAGAAGGGTTCGATATGTTCGACGGCATGATCGCCGCCGTTCGAGAAGATACCGCTCGCCTGATGTTGGTGGCGCAAATCCGTCGGGAAGAAGGCCCCAAACGGGTGGAAGTGGCAAAACCCACCGCCACCTCCGGTGACGGCACCGACCGTCCCCGCACCGTGCGGAAAACTGCCGCCGACAAAGTCGGCCGCAACGACCCCTGCCCCTGCGGCAGCGGAAAAAAGTATAAAAAATGCTGCGGACGCAGCGAAACCGAATAATTTTCACAAACCGTACCCCGCCGATGCTTTTCCATCGGCGGGGTACTATTTGTAATGAAAGGTATCATTTTCGATTCCCTCCATATATTTTTAAAAACCTGTTGACAGCGCTCCTCTAACGTGTTAGACTATAGCTGCACTAATATGTTAGAGCAAAGGAGGCTGACAAATGAGTACGCCGAAAGTATTTGAAAGTGAATATCGTTTTTGTTTGATCCTGTGGGAAAACGAGCCCATCAAAAGCAGTGAACTGGTTGCGCTTTGCAAGGAACGGTTGGGATGGAAACCCACCACTACCTACACCGTTATCAAGCGCCTTTCCGATCGTGGTGTTTTAAAAAATGAGAATACGGTAGTTTCGTCTCTGGTCAGCAAGGATGAGGTACAGGCGGCGGAGATCGAAGAAATGGTAGAAAAAACCTTTGAGGGTTCCTTGCCCGCGTTTGTTGCGGCCTTTACCAAGCATCAGCGGATCTCTGCAAAAGAAATTGAGGCCGTACAGCAAATGATCGACCGCTTTAAGAGAGGAGACTTGTAATGTCCGAAATTTTTTTAAAAATCGTCAACATGAGTATTTCGGCGAGTTGGATCGTTCCGGCAGTTCTTCTTTTGCGGTTTGTTCTGAAAAAAGCGCCGAAATGGATAACGGTCGCCTTATGGGGCGTGGTTGCCGTTCGTCTGATATGCCCCTTTTCCATTGAAAGCGTAATGAGCCTGATCCCCAGCACCGAAACGATCAGCCCCCATATCATGACGGATAGCACTCCTCAAGTCAATGTCGGGATTCCCGTTATTGATGACACCGTAAATCCTGTAATCGGAGAAACCTTTGCCCCGTCACCCACTGACAGCGCAAACCCGCTTCAGATATGGATACCCCTGCTTACCGCCGTTTGGCTGGTGGGTATGGTCTGCCTTATTGCCTATACGGTTATTACCTGTTGGCGGTTGCGAAACAAGGTCCGCACCGCGGTACGCCTTCGGGACAACATTTTCCAAAGCGAGGCTGTTGCCTCCCCCTTTGTTTTGGGTATCGTAAAGCCCAGAATATACCTTCCCTTTCATATGAACGAAAGCGATATGCGCCATGTGATTGCCCACGAACAGGCTCATATTCAGCGCAAAGACCACTGGTGGAAACCTGTTGGGTTTTTGCTTCTGACACTTCACTGGTTTAACCCGCTGATTTGGTTGGGCTACCTGCTTTTATGTCGGGATATTGAACTGGCTTGTGATGAAAAAGTGATAAAAACGCTGGGCAACGAGCAACGAGCGAACTTTTCCCAAGCACTGCTCAGCTGCAGCGTGAAACAACAAACGATCGCCGCGTGTCCGTTGGCTTTCGGCGAGGTCGGTGTAAAAAGTCGCGTACGATCGGTGCTGAACTATAAAAAGCCCGCTTTTTGGTTGATTGTCGTTGCGGCGGTTGCCGCTTCTACTGTTGCGGTGTGCTTCTTGACAGATCCCCTTGCTTCCAATAAAACGGAGTTGTTGTTGAGTGTTTTGAATAACGAACAAACCTTTATAAACGAATCCGGCCAAGCTGTTTGTTTGAAAGATCACAAACCCTTTAACTTGATCGACACCCTTCCCGAAAAGTATGCACTGGTTGATTTTGACAACGACGGCAAGGATGAATTGGTCGTACATGTCACCCCTTATGACGGAGGCGCGTATACGGTATTTCATCTTTATAATAACAAGGTGTATGGATTTGATTTTGGAGAAAGGGAATTGGTAAGTTTAAAAAAGGATGGGACATTTGTTCAAAGTAGCGGCGCCGGCACTAACCGTTATGTCACATTAAACTTTGAAAAAGAAACATGCACCATCGCCGAACAAGCATACGCAGACGATGTGAACAAGCAGTATAGAATTAACGGTGTTTCATCAACGGTTGAAATTGTAAATAAATATATTGATGAATTTTTTAATAAACCCGATGTAAGTTGGGAAAAGTATGAAGTTGTTTTTAAAGCTTCCAATACCGAATTCGAAAATTTAAAAATAACAGTTGCTCTGGATTTTGAAAAAGAAACCGCTACTGATTTAACCGTTTTTGACGTAAAAGCAAATAAAAAGATTCAAGGCATTAAACTGAACGAAAATTCCATATTCTCTAATAGGATAATCTATATTGAGGATATTAATTTTGACGGCGAAGATGACTTGATTATTCCATATCAAAGAACTGCTGCCGCAGCATATTACACAGCATATGTATGGGATACTGCAACAAAACAATTCGTTTATACTCCAACATTTGAAAACTTATCAAATGTTTCCTTAAACAAGAACAAAAAAGAAATATTATCCCACAAATCGGCAGACAAAACAACGTCATACTCAATAAGCATTTTTGACCCACATATAAAAGATTTCATAGTACAAAAATCGCTCTGTTATTATCCTGACGGAAAAAACATGGTGTATACGGAAAAGTGCCTTAAAGACGGTGAAATGCAAATGGTTGCGCAATTTACCAAACCGGTACAGAATTCTGATTATTATGCAATGGATTCTGAACTTTACAATTATTACAGCAATCATTCCGAATGGAATTTAAACTCACCGATATGGGAGAATTATTTGATTGCTGATTACGGTGAAAATTACAAGTTTCCGTATATGCCGTTTTTAGAAGGCGAAAAGACTGCATTAGATGAAAATGCGGTTGCAACGAATAAAACCAATTCGACAAGCCAAACGACTTCGACAAGCCAAACGACTTCGACAAGCCAAACGACTTCGACAAGCCAAACGACTTCGACAAGTCAAACGACTTCGACAAACCAAACGACTTCGACAAGTCAAACGACTTCGACAAGTCAAACGACTTCGACAAGTCAAACGACTTCGACAAGTCAAACGACCTCGACAAGTCGAACGGATCTGTCAAGCAACGATGAGTATATCGGTGATAATCATGTTCATGCCTATAGCAAAAGACTCATATCACCACTCTATTTAAAATCTTCCGCAACTTGCACAAGTGCCGCTGTTTATTATTCTTCTTGTGAATGTGGTGAAAGAGGCACAGAAACGTTTACAGATGGGGAACCTATAGCACATTTTTACAATCTGAAAGACACAAATGCTTTCTATTGCAAGTCGGAAGCAACTACTACAACTCCCGCTATCTATTATTACTCCTGCATTTGCGGTGAAAAAGGTACTGAAACATTTGAATACGGATCGACAATTTCCGGCTGGTATGAATGTAATAAAAATGTTTATTGCCTTGAAAATGTAAGTTTGCATACCATACCTGATGATACCATGTGGTACTGTGAAGAGGTTGAAGTGGGAGAAGCATATAAAGCGATCGCTACGGATGGAACATGGTACAAAGTTGAGTATTCGTATATAGTTGAGCCTCCGTATCCTAGCCAGGATTTTGCGTATATTATGTGTCAATATGTGACTGATAACAAGGATTTTGTAACATTCGTTAATTATCCGGAAGAAGATTGTGTAACTGCAGTTGTGGTAGATGGTGTAAAAGGCGTTGATCTGTATAAGGATTTGAGCGGATCCAATGATAGCATTGTGGGTTTTGTCCCTTATGATAATTCTCATCAAAATGGTGGTCTATTAGTTGTGGCAATAAACAAAACCGGCGATTGGGCCAAAATTCGATTTCGTGGTTATGATTCGTACAACCGATTTTATGATGGAAGTCAAGTATATTATTGTTCTACGGAAAACCTACATATCTGGTATTGATGGTAAATGTTAATTAAGAGAATCTTCACTTTTCAGGCACATGTCAAATGTCATAATTATTCTTGAGAGGAGTCCAAAATGATGAAAAATAATAAAGGTTTGGTTATTACAACAATTCTTTTATAGGCGTATTGGCAGTACTTATGGGAAATTATATTGTTTATGATAAACTATATTTAAATGAAAACGGAACATTGATATATAGGCAATTATATAATTAAAGATAATACCATTAGTAGATGATAATCCGTCTGTTACGATGGGGAATCTTATCACAACGGTACCCCTAAAAAAAGCATCCGCTGCAGAAGAAAGTGAATATCCACCATACGAAGAGGTTTCATATGTTTTAAAAAATTATGATATAGTTAACGATGCCCCTGTTAATTAAATCCGTTTGACTGCTAAAGTATAAAGAAATCCCCTCGATCTCTATTGAAAAACATATGGAAACAAGGTATAATAGGTAATTGAAAGCGGTATGAAATGCAAGGAGATCGAAACACATATGAAACTGGGTATCGTCGGCCTACCGAACGTAGGCAAATCCACCTTATTTAACGCCATTACCAACGCGGGCGCCCAAAGCGCCAACTATCCGTTCTGTACCATCGACCCCAACGTGGGCGTGGTATCGGTGCCGGACGAGCGTCTGGATAAACTGACCGCCATGTACAACTCCGCCAAAACCACCCCCGCGGTGATCGAATTTGTGGACATTGCGGGACTGGTGAAAGGTGCCAGCCGCGGCGAAGGGTTGGGTAATAAATTCCTCGCCAACATCCGCGAAGTGGACGCCATCGTTCACGTGGTGCGTTGCTTTGAAGACGACGACATCATTCACGTGGAAGGCAGTGTGGATCCCGCCCGCGACATGGAGACCATCAATCTGGAACTGATCTTTTCGGATATGGAAATGGTAGAGCGTCGGATTGCCCGTTCCACCAAAGCCCTCAAAGGGGATAAATCCTTACAAGCGGAGGTGGATTTCCTCAACCGCGTATACAAAACGTTGGAGCAAGGGCTGCCCGCCCGCGCGGTGGAGTGCACAACGGAAGAACAGGTCATTCTGGACAGTGTAACACTGCTCACCGCCAAACCCGTCATCTATGCCGCCAACTTAAGCGAAGCGGATTTCGCCGACGGCAACATCGACGGTAACCATCACTATCAAACGGTGAAGACCGCTGCCGAAGCGGAAAAAGCGGAAGTGTTACCCATCTGCGCCCAAATGGAAGCGGACATCGCCGATATGAGTGCCGAGGAAAAGGAATTGTTCCTGTCGGAATTAGGACTTACCCATTCGGGGTTGGACCGTCTCATCCAAAAGAGTTATTCTCTGTTGGGGCTGATCTCCTATCTCACCGCAGGACCCACTGAATCCCGCGCCTGGACCATCCCCCGCGGCACCAAAGCCCCCGGCGCCGCCGGTAAGATCCACACCGATTTTGAACGGGGCTTCATCCGTGCGGAAGTGGTGGCGTACACCGACCTGATGGCGTGCGGCTCTATGACCGCCGCCAAAGAAAAAGGCCTTGTCCGTTCGGAAGGCAAGGAATACGTGGTCCAAGACGGCGACGTGATCCTGTTCCGTTTTAACGTCTGATCAACAAGCAAATCCCCGCCGCGTAACGATTGTTACGCGGCGGGGATTTCTTTTTATATATTCTCGTACGCTTCCCGCACCGTGGCAACTCCCACAATCTCGATGGGATACTGCCCCGTGATACTGTTTATATTCTGTGCGGGAATTAAGATCTTGGTAAAGCCCAGTCGGGCGGCTTCCGCCACCCGTTGTTCCGCGGCGGATACGGAGCGAATCTCCCCCGCCAACCCGATCTCGCCGAACGCCACCACACCGTCGGGCACAGGCTTGTCCTTTAAACTGGACACCAGCGACAACGCGACAGGCAAATCGGCGGCAGGCTCGTCCAGTCGCAACCCGCCGATAATATTCAGGTAGGTATCGAGGTTGGAGAAGAAATACCCCGCCCGTTTTTCCAACACTGCCAGCAGCAGTGCCACCCGGTTGTTATCAAAACCCGTGGCCATGCGGCGGGGGTTGCCGAATCCTGTGGGCGATACCAAACCCTGTACTTCTGCCAACAACGGACGAGATCCTTCCATGGTACACGCCACACAAGTGCCGCTGACGTTCTTGGGTCGTCCCGACAACAGCATAAGGGACGGGTTTTCCACTTCACACAGGCCCTTGTCCCGCATTTCAAACACGCCGATCTCATTGGTGGAGCCGTAGCGGTTTTTCACACAACGGAGCATACGGTAATTGCTGTGGCGGTCTCCTTCAAAATAGAGGACACAGTCCACAATGTGTTCCATGACTTTCGGACCGGCAATAGCGCCGTCTTTGTTCACGTGTCCCACGATAAAGGTGGGAATATCGTCGTGTTTGGCCGCCCGCATCAACGCCGCGGTACATTCCCGCACCTGCGTGACACTGCCCGCCGCGGATGCGATCTCCGTCAAACTCATGGTTTGAATGGAATCCACAATGAGAATATCGGGTTTTTCGGTATGCAGAGTCTCAATGATCGCTTCCACATCGGTTTCGCACAACAGCAACACGTTGCCGCTATCGACACCCAACCGTTCCGCCTGCAACTTGATCTGGCGGGGAGATTCTTCGCCCGACGCATACAGAATTTTAAATTGTTTGCCCAAATACCCGCAGATCTGCAATAACAAGGTGGATTTGCCGATGCCGGGGTCACCGCCGATGAGCATCAGTCCACCGGGGACGATGCCGCCGCCCAACACCCGATCCAATTCCTTCATACCGGTGCGATACCGTGTTTCTTCCTGAGGATCGATGGCATCGATACGGGTTGGCGTTGCCCTGCGCGGCGTGCCGCCCACCGCTTTCAGGGTGGCGCGCACCTCTTCTTCGATGGTATTCCATTCCCCGCACGCGGTACATCTTCCCGCCCAACGGGGGTATTCGGCGCCGCATTGGGAACACACATAGACCGTTTTCGGTTTTGCCATGGTTACCGTCCTTTCAAGATCCCGCCCGTGATGGCAAAAGCCAGTTGCCGCTGATAGACAGGATCTTTCAGTTTTTGCAATTCCGCCGTGTTGGATAAAAAGCCGCACTCTACCAGGATCATAGGGGTGGTAGCGTGAGCCAACAAATACACATCTTTCGTCCCTTTCTTTAAGGGGCGAGTATTGTGAGGTTGCAACACCGCCACCACCGACGCCCGTACCGCCTCGGCTATCACAGCACTGTGGGCGTGGTTCCCCGAATAGAACACTTGCGTGCCGTCATATTGACTCTGCTCAAACTTGTTTTGATGAATACTCACCGTCAGTGGTGTCTGTTCGATCATCGCCAATCGGTTTTTCATGTCGCTGACTTTGCGTTGGCGGATGGTATCACCCACGGCGTTGACCATGGTATCTGTCTCACGGGTCAAGGACACAGAAAATCCCATCACCGTAAGCAGATCGCGGAGCGACAAGGATATCGCTAAGTTGAGATCTTTTTCCATGGTTCCGTCAGCGGCCACGGCACCGCCGTCGTCGCCGCCGTGACCCGCGTCTACCAAAACAGACGGGCGGGACATCGTCCCCTGTCCCGCTGCGCCGCGGCGTTGCACCCATCCGCCTGCCACGGTCAACAGTAACGCACATACCGTTATGACGATGGTGCCGTCAAGCAATGCCGTTCGTGTTGTGGTTGTCATACGCATCCCTCCCTCTCATATATACGAGAGGAACGGGGTGGTTATTTCTTTTTATTTTTATAGACCAGGCGTTCGCCCACGGCGATCTGTTTATAGCCCAGCGTATAGGCAACCGTGGCCACGATGGGCAAGATCAAAACGGGAATACCCGCCCCTGCAATACCGCTCCAGCCGATCCCGGCGGTGGTCACGTTTATCGGTGCGCCGAACGACCACGCCACGATGGGATAAAAACACAAATGAAAAATGCAATACCAGGCGGCATAATAGGGGAAGAAGCCGAACAATTTTTCCGCCACTAACACCACAAAGGTGAGAATGGAGGGTGCGGCGGCCAGTAATCCCACTTTCAGGCCCCGCCATTTGTCGTAGCTCATGCGGCCGAAGGACACCGCGTTGGCGTCCCGATCGCCCTGTCGCCACAGGTCGGTATACACAAAACTGATAAATAAAACACCTTGCAGGATCAGTGCCACAATATCGCCCGCTAAGGTCGCGCCCGCCGGCACAATACCTTCGTCATCGGCGGCAAGAGAGGTAAAGGTGATGATCGACACATATATGATAGCGCTAAGCACCGCTGAAAACACCGAATGACCGTATACTTTTGCAGCTAATTTCATGGTTTCTTTTTTCATACTTGATCCTCTGCTTTCCAAGATAGTTTCATTATAAAGCCTTTGCGCCCTTTTATCAACCGCCCCTTGTGAATTTTTTGAGAATTTTCCCGTTTCCCCACGTAAAAAGCGCTCCGAAGTGATTACTTCGGAGCGCTTTTGTTGGTACGATTAAATCAGCCCAACTCGGCGAAATATTTGATGGTGCGGACCATCTGGCTGGTGTAGGAGTTCTCGTTGTCGTACCAAGACACGACCTGTACCTGATAGGTATCGTCGTCGATCTTCGCGACCATGGTCTGGGTAGCGTCGAACAAAGAACCGTAGCGGATGCCGATCACGTCGGAAGACACGATCTGATCCTCGTTATAACCATAGGACTCGGTTGCGGCCGCTTTCATCGCCGCGTTGACGCCTCCCTTGGTAATATCCTTACCCTGCACAACGGCAACCAAAATGGTGGTGGAACCGGTGCAGGTGGGTACGCGCTGAGCGGAACCGATCAGTTTGCCGTTCAGTTCGGGAATGACCAGACCGATAGCTTTCGCGGCACCGGTGGAGTTGGGAACGATGTTCTGCGCGCCGGCGCGAGCACGGCGAAGGTCACCTTTACGGTGAGGACCGTCCAAGATCATTTGATCGCCGGTGTAGGCGTGAACGGTGGTCATGATACCGCTTTGGATAGCGGCATAGTCGTTGAGGGCTTTGGCCATGGGAGCCAAGCAGTTGGTGGTGCAGGAAGCGGCGGAGATGATGGTATCATCCGCGGTCAGGGTCTCGTGGTTTACATTGTACACGATGGTCTTCAGATCGTTACCGGCGGGAGCGGAGATAACCACTTTCTTAGCACCCGCATCGATGTGAGCCTGACTCTTGTCTTTGCTGCAGTAGAAACCGGTGCATTCCAGGACAACGTCCACACCGATCTCGCCCCAAGGCAGATCTGCCGCGTTTTTCTCGGCATAGATCTTGAGAACTTTGCCGTCTACGGTGATGGTACCGGCCTCGTCGTCAGCCACAACGGTGTGACCGTCGTAACGACCTTGAGCGGTATCGTATTTCAAAAGATGAGCCAACATGCTGGGCTTGGTCAGATCGTTGATCGCCACGATCTCATAGCCTTCCGCACCGAACATCTGACGGAACGCTAAGCGGCCGATACGGCCAAAACCATTGATTGCAACTTTCACTGCCATGATGTAATTCCTCCAAACATAATTTTACTTTTACTATTCTACACCGTTTTTTTTGTTTTTTCAAGGTCTTGGCCGATTTTTTAGCCTACCTCAAAAAAGTTTATACGAGCCGCCCAATAATTGGAAATAAAACCCGCTTTTTTCGTTTATTTCTCCCCGTTTTCGATACGGGAAATGATGTCGTTGATCACATCTTCCAGTTCTAACGGTCCTTTCCGTTCGGGAAGATCGTCGTCATCACCGTCGGTAATGAACTCGCCCGACAGATCCAACAGATACGCCGCTTCTTCCCCCTCGATCTGGGGCATCCGTTCCGATACCAACATATCGTCGCAGGTCATGGTCTGTTCTAACAAGGGCGCAGGGGCAATTTCGGCAGGGGCGGTTTTGGCGGACGGTTCTTTATGGTTTGCCAGTTGCCCGAACGCAAAACCGAACGCCAGTATCGCCACACCCAGATCGGCGGCGGTGATCAGACCGCAAGCATCAAAGGCTTCTTGATTACCCATGAGCAACATGGCCACCCGCGTAATACAACCCGCCGCGGCCAACACGCCCGTACACAGGGCGATACCTGTGAGAAAACGGGGCGGGGCATCTTCCAACGCTGATACATATCGCGCAAACCACAGGAAAAACAGCATTTCCGAAACGATCAGCAACAGATCGTACGCGTGATGAGACACGTGGACGGAACTGATATACGACATCTCGTATCGGGCGACCCGTATCCAACTCCATATAAGAGGTATCAGTGCCGCCAACCGCATGATCCCCCGCACGGCTTGCCCTTTGAGTTGCCAACGCAGGGCCAGAATAAGGAAAAAAACACCGCCCAACAGGCCGAAAGCGATCTGTAAATATAACAAGGTGACATCCAACTCGGTGGGGCGGATATTAGCGGGATAGAGCATAACGCCCGCAAACGTCCAATCCGAAAAGGCAAAAATCGCCGACACCGCCATGGCGACACCGGTAAACATGGCACCGGCAGAAACCACGGTTAAGCGTTTCCCCTCTACCGCCGCGGCGGGCTTTTTCCTGCCGCAAGCCAACAGTAAGCATAGCAGTGCCGCCATCACCGCAAACAACAGCACCAGATTGACGGTGCTGCTGACCGTGCCCGCTACTACATTCGGCAATATCACGATCCGCAACAACGATACCACCACCGTTGCCAACACGGCCAAAACGCCGACAAAGCGTCCTTTCTTGTTCATGTTCTCACCCAACTTCCGTTCACTCTGTTCAGTATAACAAAAGCGTACAAGAAAATCAAGACAGAAACGGCGTAATCACTCTTTGGCGGGGCGGATATTGACCTGCAGTTTTTCCACCCACCCTTTTTTGAATTTCAGTGAGATATACCCGATCAGTGACATCAACAACGCTCCGGCGCTGTCCACAATCAGGTCGACCATAGTATCGTTAAGTGCCGCTCGTCCTTCGAAAGCCATGCCGTCCTGCGGGCCGAATTTTTGCATGTTGGTTCCAAGGATCCCATCAGCGGCGAACTCATACACTTCCCAAATAACCCCTACCGTCACCGCAAAACAAAAAGCAAACACCGACACAAAAGCGGGACTTAACCGCAAGGGAACACGGTCGGCGTCGTTGAGCAGACGGATCACCGAAAAACCCAGTGCCCCCAACATGAACCCGCTGAATGTGTGCAGAATATTGTCCCAATTCGGGATTCGATAATAGAAATTTCGCACTTCACCCAAAAAAATGGAGCAATACAGAAATATCACGTACAGTACGATCATTTTGGATGGAATGACCAAGCCCCACCGTCGTTCCAATAACGACGGCAGACCCATGGCGGCGATCCCCAATAAACATTGGAGCAACATCAGCACATAGTCGCTTTTTACCCGCACATGAGGTTCAGCGGTCTCCGTGGGCGCCAAAATCATGTTGACGATCACCCATGTAACCGACCCTACCAGCGTGACCAACACCGTCAAAAAGACGCCTTTTTCCCATAATCGTTTTTCGTTGTTCATTGTTTGCTCACTCCATAAAAACAGCCGATGAGAGCGGATTCTCTCATCGGCTATTATATGCGGATTTTATTGCGAAAAAACAACAAATTTGTAAATTTTTACCGCTCTTTGCGGCCCATGAGAAAGGTACCGAAGAAAATGGCCGCGCTGATAAGGACGATGGTGGGACCGGTAGCGATAGCATTTAAATAGGAAAGCAGCAGTCCCAGCACCCCCGAAAACAACCCGAAGATCAGCGTGAGGGCGGTATACCGCCGAAATCCGCAGGCAATGTTGCGCGCCGCGGCGGCGGGCAGCATGAGCATGGCGTTAATGAGCAGCAACCCCACCCAGCGGATGGCCAACATCA
Organism: Acutalibacteraceae bacterium; assembly: GCA_045541495.1. Taxonomy (GTDB): domain Bacteria; phylum Bacillota; class Clostridia; order Oscillospirales; family Acutalibacteraceae; genus RGIG3009. The sequence goes on from JAZQJE010000045.1 coordinate 53,443, forward strand.
CTACCGCGGCAATGACCACCACCAACAGATCGTCCAACCACCGTACGGGCAACCCCCGACTGCGGGCCAGCGATCCGTTGACCGATACCGCCAAAAATCCGTTTACACAACAGAGCCATACCGCTATGACCACCAACAAGGTACCGCCCAATATCCATAATTGGCGGGTGGTGATGGACAGGATATCCCCGATGAGCAACGCTTGATAATCCCCATAACTGCCGCGGGACAACAACACTAGTCCCAGCGCCACGCCACAGGAAGAAAACACCCCAATGACCGTGTCGGTGGAAGATAAATGGGAACGGCGAATGGCGTTCATCAGCAAAGCGAACACCGCCGCAAACGCCAACATGGCAGGGGTCTGGTCGCTCAGTCCCAGCAATACCCCCAGTCCCACACCTGTCAAGGCGCTGTGTCCCAACGCATCGGAGAAGAAGGACAACCCTTGATTGACTACCAACGTTCCCAACAACGAAAACAACGGCATGATGAGCAACACGCCCCATAACGCCCGTTGCATAAAGGGATAGGTGAACAGTTCTCCCATGGCTTCCATCATGGTGCCACCTCCTCAAAAGCCGCGCGAAAAGCGTCGGTTTCGAATACCTGTGCGGGCGTTCCCACGGCTTTTACGGTCTTATCCAACAAGATCACCCGGTCGGCGTGACGGCGCACATACGCAAGGTCGTGGGACACCAACACGATGACCATGTCTTCCTGTTTCAGTTCGTCAATGAGGTGGTAAAATTCCTGTAACCCCGCTTGATCCACCCCCGAAACGGGCTCGTCCAGCAACAGCAGATCGGGGCGGGGCAGGGTGGCCGCCGCCAACAAAACCCGTTGCAGTTCCCCACCGGACAACCGTCCCAACGGATGGTCTAATAACGCGTCCGCCCGAAACCGCCGCAAATGGTCCCGAAACCGTTCGACGGTTTTTCGGCGGCGGGGCAGAAAAACGGGAAACGCCGAGGTGAGGGACAACAACAGGTCGTATACCGTAACGGGAGAGCCGTTGTCCAGTTCCACGCTTTGGGGAACATAGCCGATGGTGGGACGGCGGTGAACCGGTATCCCGCCGTGTCCCGAAAAAATCACCTTTCCCGTATGGCGCAATTCGCCCAACACGGCTTTCAGTAAGGTGCTTTTTCCCGCACCGTTGCGGCCGATAATCGCCGTCAGTTCGCCGCAATGGGCGTGGATGTTGACCCCTTGCAACAGGGTCTGCCCTCCCGCCGTGACACCGATATCACTCACGGTCAAGCAATGTAACCCGCAACCGCTCATGCCGCCGCCTCCTTAATGGTTTTGATCGTCTCTGCCATGGCCACCAGCCACGTGTCCTTGTCCGCCACCCCGTCCATGGGACGCACGGCGGTGCGGATGACCGCTTTGCGTACACGAGCGGCATAAAATGCCAAATTTAGGGTGTCGTTTACCACCTGTTCGTCGTATAAAAACCATACATCTCGCCCCCGTATGGCATCAGCGGCGGCGACCAATGCTGCGGCGGACAGCCCTTCCTCCTCACCCAAGGGCAGATAAGCCAAGGTGTCCGTTTTCAATTGTTGCGCCGTATACGCCACCGAGGAATGGAACAACACCGCGCCGTCCCCGCTCACCGACAGGCTCTCAAACTGTGTTTGTACCTGTTCAATCGCCGCCAGATAGGTTGCGGCATTTTCGGTATAGCGGGCGGCGCTTGACGGGTCAGCGGCGCACAACCCGTCCCGCAGATTTTCCACCTGTTTGGCATAGAGTGCGGGGCTCAACCATGTGTGTTCGTTGTGGTGCGCGTGTTCTTCATGGTGATCGTGGCAGGGACTTTCCAGTGCCGTTATCCCCGCCGAGGTATCCACCACCTGCAAGGCGGGCAGGGCGGACAACGCCTGTTCCAAAAAGGCTTCCGTTCCCCAACCGTTCACTACCAGTATATCCGTATCCGTCAGGCTCGCCATCTCGTCGGGGGATAACTGATAATCGTGCATACAACCCGCCGTGGGAGCGGTCAAGCAGGTCACCGTTACCCCGTCGGTATCCCCCACCACTTGTAACGCGGCGGTGTATAACGGATAAAACGAGGCCGTCACCGTCAACGATGAGGTGGGTTGCGGCCGTTCATAACACAGGGCGGTCAATCCCATCGATACCGCCGCGATCCCCGCCAATAACAACGCTACTGCCGTGTTTTGCCGTTTCATTTATCTCTCCCCCTTACTCTTATTGCGACTTGTTTGCAATAACTGTACAGGAAAGTATGGGAAATGTCAAGAAAAATCTTGTCAGTTGCCGCAAAATACGGTATACTAAAGGTAATTATGGTATAAAAGGAGGGAAACCCATGCGCTGGACGATGCCCGACGGGATCCCCTTTGCGGGAAACGAAGCCGTCAAAGCCCAATTATCGGCGCGATTGTCCGGCGGCAGGTTTCCCCACGCGGTGTTGGTGGAAGGGCCCACAGGCAGCGGACGGCGGACGTTATGTCGGCTGATCGCGGCGGCGGCCTTGTGTCACGATCACGGCGAAAAACCCTGCGGCGTATGTCCCGCTTGCCGTAAAGTGTTCGGCGGGAGCCATCCTGACGTTACGGTGGTAGGGGGAGACGATGCCCGCACGATTTCCGTGGACACGGTGCGGCAGTTGCGGGAAGAGGCGTTTGTGCTTCCCAACGAGGGAGCGCGGCGGGTGTTTCTTCTGTGCGACGTGCAGACCATGACCCCCCAAGGGCAAAATGCCTTGTTAAAAATGTTGGAAGAGCCCCCCGCCCATGTGTTGTTTCTGCTCACCTGCGAACGACGGTCGGGGTTGCTGGAAACGGTGTTATCCCGCGTATTTCCCGTATCGCTGGGCGGTGTTTCTACCGAAGAAGCAGTGACGGTGCTACAGCGGTTGCTCCCCGACAAAGGGGACGAGGAACTGCGCCGCGCCGCCTCGTTGTGGGGTGGGGTCATCGGGCAAGCGGCGATGGGGTTACAAGAAGGTTCCTACAGCGAGATCTTGGCGTTGTTGCCCCGTTTAGCGGCGGCGATTATCGCCCCCACAGAACTGGAACTTCTCAAAGCCACCGCTCCGCTGGAAAAGAACAAAGACGCCGTAGCAGCGGTGTTGAGCGGTCTACAACTGATTTTGCGGGATGCTCTCGCTTTGCGGGTGGGACATACCGCTTTTATGAGCACCCATCCCGACAGCGCAAAAGCCTTGTCCCGCACTCTCACGCAACAACAACTGCTTGCCTTGTTACAGGTGGTGGAAGATCTGCAGATCGCCCGCCTGTACAATATCAATCACACATTATTTCTCACTACCCTCTGCTCACGGCTTCGTCGGGCGGCAGGACGATAGAAAGGTCAGGAATTGCGTATGGCAACCATTATCGGAATTCGGTTTAAAGATACCGGTAAAACGTATTATTTTGAAACGGCGGGATACACGTTCCGCCGCGGCGACTATGCCATTGTGGAAACGTCCCAAGGGTTGGAATGCGGCGAAGTGGTGTTACCGAACCGCGAACTGGGCGAAAACGAATTGAATAAACCCCTCAAGCCCGTGGTGCGCCCCGCCACCGAAGAGGATCTGATGCGGGTAGAGGAAAATGTTCAAAAAGAGCAAAAAGCCATTCGGATCTGCAATGAAAAGATCGCCGCTCACAAACTAGACATGAAACTGGTGCGAGCGGAATACGCTTTTGACGGGTCTAAGATCCTGTTTTATTTCACCGCCGACGGGCGGGTGGATTTCCGCAATCTGGTGAAAGATCTGGCGGCGGTGTTCCACACCCGTATCGAATTGCGCCAGATCGGCGTGCGGGACGAGGCAAAAATGTTGGGTGGACTGGGCATTTGCGGTCAACACCTGTGTTGCGCCCGTTTTTTAAACGATTTTCAGCCTGTATCCATCAAAATGGCAAAGGAACAGGGATTGTCCCTAAATCCCACCAAAATCTCCGGTTCTTGCGGTCGGTTGATGTGTTGCTTGAAATACGAACAAGAGGCCTATTCTTCCTTATTAAAGATCACTCCCAAACAAGGGGCTCTGGTGAATACTCCCGAAGGGCGCGGTACTGTCACGGAAGTAAGTTTGCTGACAGGCAAACTCAAAGTGCGGTTGGATAAAGCCCCCGATTCCCCGCCCGTGACCCTATCGCGGGATGACGTCAAAGTGATTCGCGACGGCAACCCCAAGCCCGCGGCAGACGAAACCGAAGCGGAGGAATAAGCCGTGGAAGGGTATATGATATTGGGCGCGGTGATGGTGGTGGTGATCCTACAGGTCATCCTGTTGCTTCGCAAGCCGCGAGACACCACCTGTGAACAATTGGCAGACAGCGAACGCCGTTTGCGGGAAGAATTGCGCAGTACGCGACAGGAACTGGACGGCGCATTGAAAGAAATGAACCGCATCATCACCGACGGTCAGAAAGAGACCTTAAAACTGTCGGGGGAAAACCAGGAAAAACTCAACAACACCCTCACCGCCGCGGTGAAAGGGTTGCAAGAAAGCAACGAGAAAAAACTGGATCAAATGCGGGAAACGGTGGACGAAAAACTACAAAGTACCCTCACCAAACGGTTGGATTCCAGTTTTAAGACCGTGGGTGAGCAACTGCAAAACGTGTATAAATCGCTGGGCGAAATGAAAGAATTGGCGGGCGGTGTCAGTGAACTGCAACGGGTACTCACCAATGTGAAAGCCCGCGGTACGTGGGCGGAAGTGCAGTTGGGCAATATTTTGGAACAAACCCTCACCGCCGATCAATACGCCCGCAACGTGTCGGTGCGCAACAACGGCGAATTGGTGGAATACGCCATCCGTATTCCCTCCCGGGAAGACGACGGCTCCTTTGTGTGGTTGCCCATCGACTCCAAATTTCCCCAAGAAGATTATGTGCGCCTGTGCGACGCCGCCGAAAAAGCGGATAAGGATGGCGTGGAAACCGCCGCCAAAGCCTTGGAACGGGTACTGAAAAGCGAGGCAAAAACCATCGCCGATTTGTATATCGAAGTGCCCAAAACCACCGATTTTGCGATCATGTTTCTCCCCACCGAGGGGTTGTATGCGGAAGTGTTGCGCCGTCCCGGCTTGATGGAAGAACTGCAAAATCACTATCGGGTGATGGTGTGCGGCCCCACCACGGTCACCGCCTTCCTCAACACCCTGCGCATGGGGTTTCGCACCCTCGCCATCGACAAGCGCGCCGCAGAAGTATGGCGGGTACTGGGTGCCACCAAAGCACAGTACGATAAATTTGAATTGTTGCTCACCAAAGCCAAGAAAAAGATCGACGAGGCGGGTAACGCGTTGGACGATGCCCAACACCGCAACACCATGATCCAAAAGAAACTCCGCAAAGTGGAAGAAATGGAAAGCGGCGAAGCGGATAACCTGCTGGCCATGGCCGGTGTCCCCGACGCCGACGACGAATAAGAAAACCGGGAGAATGACTGCCGTCATTCTCCCGGTTTTTCCTTTGGGATGCCTGAAAAACCACCCTGAAAAATGCCGAACAAATTTTCGTTTTTTACTTGACAAACGTATTTTACATGCTATAATGAACTTAAAAGAACAGATGTTCGGCATTTTGCAAATACCAAAAAAGGAGTTATTCGGTATGATCTTCAGCGTTGTTGCCGCCACCGTATTGGGTGCCACCGGCTTATATATGGTCTTCGGCGGGAAATACGCCTCTACCCGTAAATTGTCCTGGATCCCCTTTGCCATGGCGACGATGGAACTGGCCATGTGCGGCGCGCTGGATCCGGCGGCGTATCCCGTGCTCACCGCCATTTTGATGGCTTGCCGTGTGACGGTGTTGTTCAGTTGCCACCGTATCATGAAATACGATGCCGCCATGGAACGCAACCGCCGTCGCCGCCGCGCCGTGTGGCGTCACATTGCCGCCACCGCGCCCGAAGCCTGCATCATCAACGGCACCGCCGTTCCCGCCATCTCTCACCATAGCGCATAATACAAAAACTACCCCCCGTCGGTCCGAGGGGTAGTTTTTCGGTTTTCTCTCTTTCCGTCTTTTTGCTTCGCAAAAATCCACGGCAGATTGTCAAGCAAGTGCAACACCCCAGAATACCTCAAAAGGAGATTTCCAATTAAGGCATTTTCTTGGGCGAGTGTTAATTAAATATACAACTTCTTCTAATTCCTCATCAGAAACTTCGTGAAAATTAGTTCC
>JAZQJE010000046.1:0-2001 GCA_045541495.1 Acutalibacteraceae bacterium
GTGTCGGACGTGCAAAAACTGACCGTTCCGTGCAACCCGCATGAGGGTGTGGAACCGCAGGAACGGCGGTTGATCGTGATTGAAAAAGAAAAGCCGACGCCACCGCGTTTTCCGCGTCCGTCGGCAAAAATAGCAAAAGAACCATTGGGGTGACGATATGCAACAACGGAAAATGGATCGCATCAGTGAACTGACCCGTCTTTCCCGTGAACGGGAATTAACAGCGGAAGAACAAGCCGAGCGGCAACAACTGCGCGAAGAATACATTCAGGAATTCCGTTCCAATATGAAACAGATTCTGGATAACACCACAGTTGAACGGCCGGATGGCACGATCACACCGCTGCGCGGCATGAAACAGTAAAAAACGGGCGATGCTCTTTTGAGCTCGCCCGTTTTTTGGCTTTATTGGAAGATTTCATTGCCGGCAAGGGTCTTGTCCACCAAGAACATGTACGTCTTACCTTTGTTGAGCAGTGCGGTGGTGCCGTCTTTCTCCATGATCGCGATCGAGGAGTCCGTGCGGTTAAAGGTGATCTCACGGCAAGTACCCATCGAGATCAGATATCCCGTGCCGGTTCCGTTTTCAAAATTGGCGGTGCTGCCTTTGCCGGCATCGGTAACTTCCGCAAGTTTCGTGCCATATAAAACCAAAACGTTTGTGAAGGACAGTTGTTTTCCGTCAATCGTTTTGTGGGGTTTGCAGGTTTCGATCTTGCCCACGTTTTTGTTGTATGTTTTGGTTGCCTCGTCGTACTTGAACGTCACCGTATGGCTGGCGGTCGTACGAAGCTGAACGGTGTTGGCGGGAGTTTCACCGGTTTTTGCCGTTTCGCTGAATTTAAAGGGGAACGCCTGAGTGGCTTCCGTGCGGATGTTGTTTTTGGTAATGCGTGCCGAAATGGCTTCACCGCTGGTTGCAACGCTGTGGACATAGTCGATAGCGGCTTTCAGTTGATCGTCACGCCAGAACGTTTTGGAATCGGTCAGGGCATCAAAGTGATCCAGCACGTTGGTTTTGAGCAGGGCTCTGGCTTGCAAGCTTCCGCCGGCGTGAAGATAGATGACGTCCAGTGCACGCGCGGTTGCGATAAAAGGAGAACGGGCGCTGCGAACAGGACCGACTTTATTGGGAACGCTTTCCACATTGCGGAAGACTGCCAACATACGCGGAATCGAACCTTCTGTTTCGGTTTCCATGATAAAATCCGCTTTATCAATACCGATCTGTTTTCCGATCGTAGCGCTGTCGTTCGGCACCATGATGCCGATCGGACGGGAGGATGAAGAATCACTCGCTTTTTCGCCCGTGAGTAAGTTGATTCCCTTTAAAGATTGCGTGGTGGTCGTCGGGGCGGATGTGGTCGTCTGTTCGGAAGGCTCTTCAGGCTTTGAACAGGCGGTCATACCGCAAAGCAACACCAAAATCAAGGCAAGCGCAACGATCTTTTTCATACACAAGGACTCCCTGTAACAAATTTCTGCAATTTGTTACAGTATAACACCCTTTTCATAAAAAAGCAATCAATTGACAAGGAAAAATTACATGGTATAATTATCCTTGTTCTCCAATCCGCCCGCATAGTTAAATGGATATAAGAACCCGACCCGCCAACGAAATCAAAGATTTCGGGCGGGTGCCCCGGAACCTTGATGCTCGCGCGGCTCGCATGAACAGCCCCCTCCTAAGGGAGTTTATTAACGCTCGCCTTTACAAAAAGGTAAATGGTCATTTGTTTGAATTATATCGTATATGCGCTTGTACCTCAGCAGGATAGAGGGTCCGCCTCCTAAGCGGAACGCCCCCGGTTCGAATCCGGGCAAGCGCGCCAAAAATCCCCGAAAACGTAGTGTTTTCGGGGATTTCAATTTCTTGACTCACTCGCTTTCTTGAATGAGGTTACTTGTTTTAAGAGAGTAGAACAAACTCAAACTTTGAACATATCCCGATTAGCAAGAAATTAGCAGAAAATCGGCGTTTTGCTAATCGCCAGCTAATCG